>JBAXGG010000001.1:0-67755 GCA_037139495.1 Candidatus Saccharimonadota bacterium
TTTATTAGCTCGCAGCGGATGGTTTACCTGATTGCCGACTTGTTGAATGTGTCGCGCCTTAAGACTGGTAAGTTTGTAATTGATGCTAAGCCGACTAACTTGGCCGATGTGGTGGAAACAGAGCTAGAACAGCTTAAAGAAACCGCCAAGGGCAGGGGGCTTAAGATGGAATATCAAAGGCCAAAGAGCTTCCCAGTCATGAACCTGGACGAAACCAAGATCCGTCAGGTGATCATGAACTTTAGTGATAATGCCATCTATTATACCCCTAGCGGTGGCACTATTACTGTCTCCGTTCAAGATAAGCCAGATAGTGTTGAGCTAACCGTTTCGGATAACGGCATCGGTGTACCTAAAGCCATGCAGCATCATCTGTTTACAAAATTCTATCGTGCCGAAAATGCCAAGAAGGCTCGACCCGATGGTACTGGCCTGGGCCTGTTTATGGCTCAAAAGGTTATCGTGGCACAGGGTGGTTCGATTATCTTCCATAGCGAAGAAAACAAGGGAAGTACCTTCGGTTTCAGTTTCCCCAAAGCAAAACTACTTGTTAAGTAATATTTAATCCTCTCTGTTAATGCTTGTGCTTAACTAGACTTTATGTTCATATCTATTGACAGCAAACACCTTTTATGGTAAACTGCCAGAGAATTAATCTTGTGAGGGGATTTTGAATATGAGTGATCCAACAATACAGACAGGAACTATGGGCTCGACGCCACCAATGGCCGAACAAGGTGGTCAACCACCTGTGTTCGATCAACAGGCAGAAGCTAACCAGGATGCTAGTAATATCGAACAGCGTCGACATTTTGCTAGCACTCGTGCCAAGCTTGGTGCAGCCGCAGTGGGGGCA
Source organism: Candidatus Saccharimonadota bacterium (assembly GCA_037139495.1). GTDB lineage: Bacteria > Patescibacteriota > Saccharimonadia > Saccharimonadales > JAUPVS01 > JAUPVS01. The sequence continues at coordinate 857 of JBAXGG010000001.1, forward strand.
ATCATTGTACTAGGAGGTGCAATTGGATTCATACAAAGCCGTGACGGTAGTAAAGTAGCCAACGCCGATAGTATTTCAGCCCTAGACAATGGACATAAATACGATGCTTGCCCTGACGGCATGTTCCCGAATGGTGCATACGAATCCTCACTAGATGTCTCTAATCCTAACGATTTGCACCGTCGTCCTGCTGACACCCTTAATGACGCCAGTAATCTTACCGACTACTTCTTTGGGAGTAACGGCGTTGCATGTGAATCAGCAGCTACCCTGGCAGTTGTTAAAGAAGGCTATATGAACATGCTTGGTGATGGTGCTGCCAAAACATTTGGCTTTGATGTGCTCGGAAGTGTTAATGAGCAGGCTGACATTTACACAAATAAAACTGATGTTGCTCAGAGTGATGCCGACAAGCTAGCTAGCATCATGGAAGCAAACTCCCAACTGAACCCAGTCGAACTACAAGGTGCTTATTACCAAGTAGTTGGCGTTAAGGAAGGCGACAAGGTGGTCGCTCAACTTAATAAGGTTCAGGTTAAGTTCGCTAAAGAAACAGTCTTTGTCACTATTGTTGGGGGTGATGCTCGTGCCAATAACCAAATTATGGTTACTGACCGTGAAACTGGCCAGGTATTCTTCTTGAATGCAGTAGGCTCAATTCCAGAAGTTAGCCCTCAGGATCAACTTCAGCAAAGCGGCGGCAACGGTGGTGGACAGTTCGGCACCATTAATGGCTCTGGCGAATCTAACCAGCCTGGCAACGTCCCAGAAAGCGGCGGTAACGGCGGCTTTACTCCTGGCAGAGCACCGAGCTTCGGCCCAGGCGGTGGTGGTGGCGGTGGCGGTACAACCACAACCGAACGTGGCGGTGGTACAACCACAACTACACGACCTAGCACAACCACAACTAGCCAGGTAACTACTACAACCACAACTCAGCCTAAGGGTATTGATCCAGGCCAACCAGGCGGAGGACCAACCTAAGTCTTAATCTAAGAACAGAGGAGAATAAATTATGAAGAAAATTTTTAACCGATTCACAAAACTGTTCTCAGGTATGGCTGTTAGTCTGCTTGCGACCGGTATGATCCTAGCTCCAATGAAAGTATCAGCCCTAAGTATCCCTTACGACGGCGCTAATACTCCACCCGCTCCTTACCCTGCCTTTAACATCTTTACGGGTACACCTTCCGAAGGTGACGAACATGACTTTTTGCGCGGCAAGGTAAAGGGAGACACGAATGCTTCTACTAATGTCGTAAACACTGCTTGTGATACTGGTACAACTTTTACACTACGCATTTACGTTCACAACGGTGCTTCACAGTACAATAACGGAACAGGTGACGGCGCAAGCGTTGCTCACGGTGTAAACGTTAAAGTCGGTAACATTACCGGTACTGGCACAACCTTTACTCCGGACGCTTTTATTAGCGCTAGTAATGCTCAAACTGTAACTGATGACATGCGCATAAACTGTACTAACGGTCAGCAAGTTACTATGAGTTATGTTAAGGGTACTGCTCAACAGTTTACTGGTGGCCATGGCTATCAACCCGTAAGTGACAACATTGTTACTACTGGTGCTGCAGTTGGTACTAATGGTCCTGACGGCAACGTTTGGGGCTGTTGGGAACAACGCGTTTGGGTAACACTAGACGTTACTGTTACTAAGGTAACTCCTACAATTTCAGAAGGTGTATGTAAGTTAGTAGATGTTTTGCCTGGCGACAACCGATCGGTTAAAGCCACTGTTAGCGGGACAGTTAACAATGCCACTATTGTTGGTTACGAAATCAACTGGGGCGATGGCTCACCAGTTTCTAACAAGCAAACTGATAGCCATACTTACACTAAAGATGGCACTTACACAATTACTACCAAGGTAAATGTTAAGTTCGTCGACGGGAACACCGAATGGAAGACTGCCAGTACATGTACTAAGCAAATAACCTTTAAGCCAGGTGTACCACCAGTTGTTCCTCCAGTAACTCCACCAACAACTTTGGTGAACACTGGACCTGGCAGCACGGCCGCCGTCTTTGCAGCCTTCAGTATCGCTGGTGCCATGGCTTACAGAGTCTTCGTTACTCGTCGCCTCAGTGAATAATCATCCCCTGTGGATAAGTGCCCTAGCCAAAACATAAGTTTTATGCTAAGCTAAGCAATAGAAATGAGCACTGACTGACCGCTCGATCTCGGTAACAATAAGGACCCCTGGCTAACCCCAGGGGTTTTCTTTTGGCCTCTGTTATGGTACAATTTTGCGGTTGTAGCAAGCGTTACATATTCCTCGCTCATGGTCTCATCGTCTAACGGTTAGGACACCGGGTTTTCATCCCGGCAATAGGAGTTCGATTCTCCTTGAGATCACCAGTCTAAGCGCCCCACTTTAGGTGGGGTTTTTAGATTCTTGTATTCACGCTTTGAGTATCTTCTTTAGGCGGGCGTTGTTGATCTTTATAGTCTGTCCATTGAGTCTGCCAAGAAAGTAGTCACTGTAACGAAAAGCGAGTTGGTTGGCCCAGCCTAGGGCTATTGCCCAGCAGAAAATTGCCCAGCTTAATAGTATGACTATGCCGCTCACAACCTGAATCACAGAAGTGGTGTCGGCTACTTGTAGTAAAATATTTGACGGCAAAAAAGCAAGTAATAGGGCTAAGGTTGCTGACAAATAAGAAATTAGTAGGAATATCCCGTATTCAACAAGCCGAACTCGGTCGTGGCGCATTTTCCATAGCGAGGCGGGTTTATAGACCCAAACAACCGAGACGATGTTGCCCAGTCCCAGGCTTATTATAACGGCGATTATAGCTAGCAAGATCGCAAACCAGTAGCTATTCCAGTCGTTTATAACCCAACAGGTGAATGTTATTAAAGCTAAATCAATCGGTATGGCTATAATTAGCAAGGCTAAGTTCTTGTAAAGGAACAAACTTTTAAGTGAGCGGCCTTTAGCAGCACGCTTTAAAACCTTGTCGGCGTCAGCACCTAGTTGCGAGGCGTTATAGAAAGCCAAACTCCAGATAAATATATTGGCGGCTGCGTAAGGTAATCCCCGGTGATAGGTGTGAATCAAAACACCGATCGTTATGCCGGCCAGCGTCCCGGCGGCCGAAAGTAGCAAATTTAGTGGCAGGCGCCACGGCCGAGCTAATGCCCGACCGAGTTCTTCGTTTAGTAGACTTACTTTGAAGGCCATGAAGGCTTAACTTAGACGTCGGTACTGCCGAAAGCAGCTTTGAGAGTATCGCGGGCAGTTTTAGCCGTAGCTTGAAAAGTAGCATCATTGGCTTTGACGGCAGCGTTTCGTGTTTCGGCCAATGCCTTAACAGTCGCTCCAATGCCTGTGTCAGACTTACGATTGGCTGTAAAGCTTTCTCGGGCTGTTTTAAGCGCGGCTTTGAGAGTTGTTCTAATGTTGGCCGAATCGGCAGGGTTAGCACTACAGCTGGCCTTAGCGGTGGCTAGGGCGGCACTGACGGCAGCCGTGAAGCTGCTTGTTTGGTTAGTAACACTAGCTTTTTGAGCGGCAATTGCGCTGTCAACTCCAGCACGGAAAGTGGTTCGAGCTGCATCATTAGCTTTACGACGGGCAGTTACGGCATTAGTAATGGTAGTTTCGTAGGCTTTGACGGCGGCTACTTGGACGGAAGTTGTCGCTTTGGCCTCTAGTTTAGTAAAGCTAGCTTGACGCTCTGTGTCGTTTTTAGTTCGGCTGTCGGCGAGTTCTTGGTCCCATTTGGAACGATCACCAGTAATATCTTTGGTTCGTTGAGTTTCGGCCGTATCTTTTTTTTCTTTTTTGTCAGACAAGCCCTTTTCGATTTCGGCTTTGCCACTGGCTAACTTAGCACAAAAATCAGAGCCGGAGCCCGATTTTTCGGTGCTAGCGGCCGTTGGCGTTGGCTTTGTTACAGTTTCGTTACTGTCACGTGCATAAACTGCTACCGGGGCGCTAACTGCGAACAGTAATGTCAACGATAAGCTAGCGTAACCAAGCCGAATGAATTTAGAGAGACGATTCATTGTAAGCTCCTCCTATATTGGCAGCTGCCGAACTAGTACTTTGAGCAGCGGTGCCTTCGCTAGCAGTATGTTTTTGATCAATTGTTGATTCGCTACTGGCATCTTTAGAAACCAAGCTATCGATACTGGCAGTTGTGCCGGCAGCAATTGGTGCGGCGAACTGACTTTTAACGGTCGTAGATGCGGTGCTATTTGTACTAGAGGTAGACTTATTTTTACGCTGGAAAAACATGAATCCAAGACCAGCTAAGAGGGCGATTACCACTACAATCACCACCAGCTCAATCGCCGAGAATCCTTCCTGATTATTTTTCATTAGGTACCTTTCTATATTTATAAATTTATTATATAACGCTTGTGGCTAGGATACTATAGCGTAGATGGCAGCGATTCCGGCCGCACCCATTAGTGCCGTAACCATCCAGCCCATCACAGTTACCGAGCGACTGTTAGCCCACTCGCCCATAATCTTCTTGTTACTGCTAATTAAAACAATCAATAATATAACAACAGGGGCAACTATACCATTTGCGACAGCCGAGTAAATCAGCGCTTTGATGGGGTCAAGGCCGATAAAGTTCAAGCCTAGTCCGACGAACATCGAAATAATAATGATGCCGTAAAAGGCGTGAGCCTGCTTCAGTTTAGAATTGAGACCCTCCTTCCACAGGAAGCTCTCCGAGAAGGCATAGCTGGTTGAACCGGCCAAAACGGGAATTGCCAGCAAACCGGTACCGATAATACCAACGGCGAATAGTAGGAAAGTGGCATTTCCAGCGAACGGTCTTAAAGCCTCTGCAGCCTGTGCAGCCGAAGTTATCGTGGTAATTCCGTGTGGGAATAAAACCGCTCCACAAGCGGCGATAATAAAAAACATCACTACGTTAGATAGCAGCATGCCCGACCAAACATCGATTCGCATACTTTTTACGTCAGACTTACTAGCTCCCTGTCGGGATACGACGGTAGTCTTACCCTGGACAATCTGTTCTTCAACTTCTTGGGAGGTTTGCCAGAAGAATAGGTACGGCGAGATGGTAGTACCCAGGATAGCGCAAATTAACAGCATTTGCTCTTTGCTCCAGGTCATATGTGGGATAAATGAGTGATGCAAAACATCTGTCCAATTGATATGGGCAAGCAAAGCCGACCCAACGTAAGCAAACAACACCATCGCCAACCATTTTAGGTATTTAGCGTAACGAGCGTAAGGTGTAAAAATCTGTAGACCTAGGCTAACGACCGTAAAGCCAATAACCAGCATTGGAAAATTCAGGCTTGGTTGTAAGAGTTGTGCACCTTTGGCCATGGCGCCTAAGTCGGCACCAATGTTAAAAGCGTTAGCTGCAAATAATAGTAAGGTGCAGGCGTAAAGGACTCTCCTTGAAAAGTTCTTACGAATTGAGCCGGCTAGACCGCGGCCAGTCACTAAACCGATCCGGGCGCACATTTCTTGAACCAGGGACATCAAGGGGAAGGTAAATATAGCCATCCAAAGCAGCTGGAAGCCGTATTGAGCTCCAGCCTGAGAATAAGTGGCAATCCCAGATGGGTCATCGTCGGATGCACCGGTAGTAAGGCCGGGCCCGAGCATGTGCCAATAATCTTTGCCTTTTTTTAACATGTTAGGCGTGGCGGGTAGGTTGTGGCTTAGCTGTTGGCTAATTTGCTGACCAGCTGCAACGCCTTTATCTAATATTTGGGCGGGCGCTTCGGCGCTTTTCTGGAGTATATTTTTATTCATGTAAGTTAGTACTTAAGCTTAATTATATGCAAACCTCTAGTATCTGCAACCATAAGCAAGTAAAATTGATAAGTAATGGATACTACTAGTCAGGTGCCTAAGGTGCCCCTATCTAAATTTAAGCGGACAAAGATCATTGCTACGGTCGGTCCGTCAACGAATAGTTACTCGGCTATCTTAGGATTAATTACAGCTGGCGCCAATGGTATTCGGCTTAATTTTGCCCACGGTAATCACGAGGAACGTAAGGCTCAAATTACTTGGATTCGTAATGCCGCCAAAAGTTATGGTAAGCCAGTGGCAATCATCCAAGATCTACAAGGTCCAAAAATGCGGCTCGGTGACTTCGACGGCATCATTAATGTCCGCAAAGGCCAGAGTCTGCAATTCGCCTACCTTGCTGATATGGAGAGGTCAGGCATTATTCCCTTGCAGTATGACCTTAGCAAAAAGGTTAAGAGGGGCGAAAAACTATATCTTTATGACGGGAAAGTCCGGACAACTATTACTAGTGTTAAGGACGGGGTTATCCATGTCGAAGCGGAGAATGACGGTATTTTAATCAAGCGCAATGGCGTAAATCTACCGGACACCGACTTTGAGGGCGATATTATTACCGCTAAAGACAAAAAAGACCTAGCCTTCGGCTCTATTCATGATATCGATTACGTAGCCCTCAGTTTTGTCCAAAATTCCGCTGACATCGAACGGCTTCGCAAACAGCTCAAAACTTTAGGTAGTAGTGCAAAAATTATCGCCAAGATAGAAACGAAAGCCTCTGTCGACAACCTCGAATCTATTATTGAAGCTTCCGACGCCGTAATGGTGGCCCGTGGTGACCTAGCACTAGAAACATCCGCCGAAGCCGTGCCGGTTGTCCAGCGTATGATAATAGGGCTGGGACTAGCTCATAGCAAGCCAACCATAGTCGCAACACAAATGCTGGCTAGTATGACAGAGATGCCAGAACCCACTAGAGCCGAAGTTTCTGATGTCGCTACCGCAGTTATTATTGGCGCCGATTGTGTGATGCTAAGCGACGAGACGGCTAATGGCCAATACCCAATAGAAGCTGTTGAGGTTATGAAACGAGTAACTACCTATACCGAAATTAATAACCCATTAACGGTTCTATTTCCCCGCCAGCCAGATAATACCCGCCAGGGTGCAGTCTGTTCGGCAGTAATTAAACTGGCTGAAAGCCTGCCAGCTAATGCTATTGTTGCCGAAACTCATTCTGGGGCAGTTGCCCTAGAGATAGCAACTCGCCGCCCGACTGTTCCATTGATTGCAGTGACGGCCGACCCGCGGGTTGCACAGCAACTGGCGATTGTCTTTGGCGTTAAAGCCTACATACGTCCTTCTGACCGTTTAGCAGCTACAAAATTGACCAATTGGCTGTTGCAGGCCAAGGTACTTAGTAAGGGTGATATCGTGGTGACGGCTTCTGGTAAGCACCCGGGAGTAGTCGGGACAACAGATACAATTAAGATAAGAGTACTATAGCGATTGGGGTGGGATGAGTTTTACTAAGCTGACAATTCGTGATGTTGATCTGAAAGACAAGCTGGTACTGCTTAGAACAGACTTTAATGTGCCAATTAGAGCTGATGGCAAAATAGCCGACGATTTTCGTATTCGCCAATCTATTCCAACCATTCAATACTTGGTCAAAGAAGGCTGCAAAGTAGTAATTGTTTCTCATATGGGTCGCCCAAAAAGTAAGCGTGATAAACATCTGAGCCTCCGACCCGTCGCTCATCATCTTAAGCAGTTGCTCGGTCAGCCAATAGCTTTCGCCGAAGATTGTATCGGCCCAATCGCCGAAAAAGCTGCTGCTAAGCTAGGTGTTGGGGATGTACTACTACTAGAAAACCTCCGTTTTCACCCAGAAGAAGAAGCCAACGATAAACTTTTTGCTCAAGCACTGGGCCGACTGGGCAAAGTCTTTGTTGAGGATGGTTTTGGTGTTGTACACCGGGCTCATGCTTCCACAGAAGGCGTTACTCATTTCTTGCCGAGTGTGGCTGGACTATTGTTAGAAAAAGAGGTCACTACCCTGGACGGTGTTATGAGCGAACCAAAACGGCCGTTAATGACTATTATCGGTGGCGCCAAGATTGCAGATAAGATCACCGTCATCAAGTGTTTTATTGAGGTTGCCGATTTTGTGGTAATTGGCGGCGCTATGGCTAATACCTTTTTGCTAGCTCAAGGTGTTGATACCGGTAAAAGTATCACCGAACCAGACGAAATTCCGCTCGCCAAGGAGCTCATGGAACTGGCTCGGGCTAAAGCTGCCAAAGGCTCATTTGTGTTTTATATCCCTCAAGACGGCGTGGTTGCTACTTCAATAGATAAACGTGCTCATACTCGGATTGTGGATTGGCAGGCTCATATTATTGCTGACGTCGAAAACTACCCTAAGCGTCCGCCTCGCGAGGCAAGCAAAATTAAATCCAACGAACTTATCTTGGATATCGGGCCGTTCTCGGGTGCCTTTATAGCCGGTGGTATGCAGCTGGCCAGCACAGTTGTTTGGAACGGCGCACTCGGCGTTACTGAAGTCAGCCCACTAGGCGGTCTCGGTCCAGTCGGTCCTTTTTCTCATGGTACCGAGCTAGTAGTTGAAGCTATGCTAGGTCAGTTTGGTCATCGCCCCTATAGCATTGTTGGTGGTGGTGATACTGTCAGCTACGTCGAGAGTCGCAAGCTAACAGATAGCTTTAACCATGTTTCCACTGGGGGTGGCGCAAGCTTAGAGCTTATGAGTGGCAAAAAACTACCTGGCATTGAGGCCTTAAAGAATAAATAAGGTACAATTTAAGCATAAACATTATGAATGACAAGCGAACCCTAATAGTCGGAAACTGGAAGATGAACCTGAATGTCAGCCAGGCTAGCTTGCTGCTGCACCGTTTGCAGGAGCGCATCCGGATCAGTAATGACATCGAGGTAGTTTTAGCGCCAAGCATGTTAGTTTTGCAGCCATTGTCGATTCGCTTGGATCGCCGTAAGTTTCGTCTGGCCGCTCAGAATGCTCTTGATAAAGACGAGGGCGCTTACACTGGCGAGGTTTCCTTTGCTATGCTGCGGGAATTAGTCCATTACGTAATTATTGGACATTCCGAACGACGAATTTACTTTAACGAAACCCTACCGATTATCTGTAATAAAGTTGCCGCCTGCGTTCGCAATGAAATCACACCTATATTATGTGTTGGCGAAACCAAAGAAGAACGTAAGAATGGCGAGACTAAACAAGTCTTGCATGACCAAGTGAGTACAGCCTTGGCTGACTTAACAGCTCGAGAAGTTCAGGATATCGTGATTGCTTATGAGCCAGTTTGGGCTATCAGTACTTTTGGGGGCATTTTGGCTAAACCTCATGAAATTCAGGTAGAAATGGCTTACATCAGGGACCAAGTTAAGCTATTGTACGGGCCCAAAGCCGCCAAGAGCGTTAGGATTTTGTACGGCGGTAGCGTTGATGATCAAATAGCGCCCGGCTATTTGGCGATTCCTGGTTGCGACGGTGTTTTAGTTGGCGGTGCCAGCATCAATTATCACAAATTTTCCGGTATCACCGATGCCGCTTACCGTTTAAATCGTACGCCTGAATCATTATAAATTACCACAGACAGCCTGGGCTCCCGCTGGTATAATAATTATGTGTTAGAAGACGTACTGTTAGGGTTAAATCCAGAGCAACAAAAGGCCGTTCAAACAACCGAAGGGCCTCTATTAATATTGGCTGGGGCGGGAAGTGGGAAAACCAAAACCTTAACCCACCGTATTGCCTATATTATTGCTACTAATAAAGCCACACCCTTCAATATTCTCTCGGTAACTTTTACCAACAAAGCGGCTGGCGAAATGCGCGAAAGAGTTGCGCATTTGCTTGGTGCCCGCGCTGACGACCGTACCTTCATGCCCTACATGGGTACCTTCCACAGTATTTGCGTCCGATTATTGCGACAAGATGGCGAAGCCATCAATATCCCCCGAAACTTTGTTATTTTTGATGAAGGCGATCGCCAGTCGACCGTTAAGCGAATCACCAAACAACTGCACATCGACGAGAAAGCCTTCCCGCCGCGCGTTATCGGAAGTTTAATCAGTAGTGCTAAAAATGAGCTGTTAACTCCGCAACAGTACGCCGGCACCGCCAATAGCCCAGCCCAAAAAGTAGCCGCTCAAGTCTTTCCGATGTACCAATCGGAGCTACGTAATGCCATGGCGCTGGACTTTGACGATCTAATTAGCCGCACCGTGTCCCTCATGGAAACGCAGCCCGAAGTGCGTAAAAAATGGCAGCAACAGTTTAAATATGTAATGATCGACGAATACCAGGACACCAACGCCGCTCAATACAAATTAATTAAGTTGTTAACTAACGAAAATAATAACGTTGCTGTAGTTGGAGATGATTTTCAATCGATTTATTCGTGGAGGGGTGCCGATTTTCGTAACATTCTGAACTTCGAGAAGGACTACAAAAACTGCACAGTTGTTAAGCTCGAGCAAAATTATCGAAGCACCAAAGCCATCCTAGACGCCGCCCAAGCCGTGATCATGCATAACCAGCAACGTTCCGACAAAAAGCTTTGGACCGATGCTGGCAATGGTGCACCGGTGCAGATTGTACCAGTTGGTAGTGAGCGGGCCGAGGGCGAAGCCATCGTTCGCCGGATTCGGACAATGACCGATATTAAAGTTCGTGACTATCGTGACTTCGCTATTTTATACCGTACCAATGCCCAGAGCCGTTCAATCGAGGAGACTTTTATTCACTACGGTATCCCATACCGGATTGTCGGTGGTCAACGTTTTTATGACCGCAAAGAAATCAAAGATATCGTCGCCTACCTGCGTCTTATTTATCAGCCCGAAGACCGAGCCAGCTTTGATCGAATTGTTAATGTGCCAACGCGCGGCATCGGCGCCAAGTCATTACAGAACTTCCAGGAATGGCAGGCTCAAAACGGGTTAAATCTAGAGCAGGCTTTACAGGAAGTCACGACCTGCAATACCCTAACCGCTAAAGCCCGCCAAGGCTTGAGCGAGCTTGCGGACATTATTCAAGCTGCCCGCAATTTAATGGAAGCAACACCACTGCCAGCTTTACTTGATTCGCTGACTCGACGCCTAGATTACATGAGCTTTTTAAGTGACGGGACGCCCCAGGGCGAATCGCGTCAGGAAAACGTTAAAGAACTTTTGAGTGTCGCCCAGTCTTATCAAGAAGTTGGCCTGGCTGGATTTTTAGAGGAAGTCTCCTTAATTAGCGACCTAGATAGCTGGGAGAGTAATGGTAACGCCGTTACTTTGATGACCTTACATGCTGCCAAAGGCCTGGAATTCCCAGTTGTCTTTATGACTGGCCTGGAGGAAACCATTTTTCCGCACTCCCGAGCGCTTTATGATCAGTCGGAGATGGAAGAGGAGCGACGTCTCTGCTACGTTGGTATGACTCGGGCCAGGGAAGAGCTGTTCTTAACCTACGCCAGTAGTCGCTTATTGTACGGTGGTATGCAGCACAATCCGCCTAGCCGTTTTTTGAGTGAAATCGATGGCAAAGTCCAAACTGCGCCAGCCAGTAGTGGTTTCAGCCGACCAAACCCTTTTGCAAATGACGGCGAAACCCAATACACAATTGTAGATGACGAGCCTCAATATATACCCGAACTTAACGAAGGTGACAATGTTAAACACAGCGTCTTTGGTCTTGGTACAGTGCTAGAAATGGACGGCGAAAACGCTACCATCTACTTCAAAGGTAAAGGCACTAAAAAACTTAACGTGGCCTTTGCGCCACTTGAAAAAGTAGAATGAAAAGTCTCGGTACATTAACTTTTTGGCTAGTTTATCCGGCGCTATGGATCTATTTAAAAATTGGCAGCCGGACGAGGGTTTTAGTTATTGTTGACGATTCAGTACTAGTTTTAAAAAGCTGGTTAGGCCCGGGCCAGTGGGGCTTGCCAGGCGGAGGTCTACATCGGGGTGAAGAACCGGCTGTTGGCGCTAGCCGTGAACTACAGGAGGAGACCGGAATAAAAGTCTCGCCTGAAGATTTGAAGTATCTCTATGAAGGGCAGGCAAATATAAAAGGGCTAAGGTTTAGGTACTCTTGTTATTACCTGGTACTTACCAAACGCCCAAATATTAAAAAGCAAGCTCTGGAAATAGCTAAAGTAGCCTGGCTACCCCTGAAATCAGTTAGCCTGGTTAGCGCTAATGCAGAAACTTACCAAGCCGCCCAGACTTTGTTGAAACAGCCAAATTTGCTATAATTAGAGAAGCTATTTTTTGGTGAAGTGACCTGATTACGATTTATAGCTACAATCTATGACAGTGAAAAAACGTTTTTCTAACCCATCTAAAACTCCGCACCAAGCGAGGATACACCGACTAAAGAACCATCCCTTTGTCGTCCCTGTAGCAACTTTTTTGGTGCTTTTTATTTTTACCATGCTAGGTTTTATTTTTTTGGGAGGCAGCACTGTTGGCCCCAGTGATAGCCACATTGTTCATTTATACATAGATGGTAAACAGCAAATACTGCCAAGTCGGGCATCTACCGTTGGAGACTTGCTAAACCGTGCTCAGGTACAGGTTGGCGAGCATGATGTTGTCGAGCCGTCTCGAGATGCCGAAATTACCGATGACAACTTTAGTATCAACGTCTACCGTGCTCACGCCGTAACGATTGTTGATACTAGTGACGCTGGCAAGAAAACTTCGCTGGCAACTTACACCGCCCAGCAAAGCCCGACCTCGATAGTTAAACAGGCCGGTATCCAGTTATTACCTGAAGATACGGCAGTTCTGGCCCCCTCCGATAACGTTCTCCGGGACGGAATAATCAGCCAGAAGGTTGTGGTAGACCGAGCCACGCCGGTAAAACTAAACTTGTACGGCGTAACTTATGATGTCCGTACTCATGCTAACACTGTCGAAGAGTTAATGAAGGAGCGTAGCATTAAATACGACGCTGCTTCGGTTTCTCCCGCTTTAGCCACGCCTATAAAAACCAACGACGCTATATTTGTAACTAATCCGGGTAAGAAAATCGCCACCACTGAGGAGATTATAGTCGCTGGACAGATTACTGTTAACGACCCGAACCTCGCTTTAGGACAAACTAAAGTTCAGAGTGAGGGCGTCGATGGTAAGAGAGTGGTCGTCTATGAGGTTGCTGCCGATGGCACTCAAAAAGCACTGCAAACAGTCATAGTGATTGAACCGGTAGCAAAAGTTATAGCCAAAGGCTCTAAGGTTGTTGCAAACCGAATCGGTGGCGATAAAGGATCTATCTTAACTGCTGCCGGTGTACCAGCTGGTCAACAAGCCGCCGCTGACTTTGTTATATCGCGTGAATCTGGTTGGAACTTGGCCGCCCATAACAGCGGCGGTTGCTTAGGCCTCGGCCAAGCTTGCCCAGGTAGTAAACTGGTTAATGCCTGTCCTAACTGGGACACCGATGCCACCTGTCAGGTTCGCTTCTTTAGCGGTTACTCTAGCCGTTACGGTGGTTGGCAAGGCGCCCAAGAGTTCTGGTTGTTACACGGTTGGTGGTAGGGTTCCGTTTGGAGCTTCTCTGATAGAATAATTTAATGACTGAACTACCTTTTGCTAAGAAGTCTTTGGGCCAGCACTGGCTCAATGACCAGGCTACATTAGAAGATATTTGTGATAGTGCCGCTTTAACTGGTGATGACACGGTTCTAGAAATCGGGCCGGGGCCGGGAAGCCTAACCAAGCTATTGGTTCAAGAAGTCCAAAAAGTCGTGGCCGTTGAGTTTGACGAACGCCTTGCTCGCGATTTAGCTTTGTATGTACCGGCTGTCAACCTAGAAGTAGTTCATAGTGACATTCTTAAGTTCGACCTAACTACGCTGCCAAAAAACTATAAAGTCGTCGCCAACATACCTTATTATTTGACTAGTAATCTACTTAGGACTCTCAGCGAATCCAGTAACCCACCGCAAATGGTAATCCTGCTGATTCAAAAAGAGGTGGCTCAGCGCGTCGCTGCCGGGCCAGGCGATATGTCTTTGCTTAGTGTTAGCATCCAGCTTTATTACCAGGCGCAACTTGGCGCTAAAGTTCCGGCTGCCTTGTTCAGCCCACCGCCAAAAGTCGACTCGCAGGTTTTAATTTTAACCAAACATGCTAAGCCACTATTTACTGATTACTCCCCCGAGAAGATTTTACCAGTGGTGAAGGCTGGTTTTTCGGCTCGCCGTAAAACTTTACTTAACTCCTTGAGCGGGGGGTTGAGGCTTGATAAACCAGCTACAATTGAATTACTCCAAAATGCCCAGATTGAACCCAGTAAACGCCCCCAGGAACTTAGCCTCGAGGATTGGCATCGTTTAGCCGTTGTTTATAAATAAGCCCCCTGCCCCATTTGATACTTGACGTGTTAAGTATTGGGCTGCTAGACTAAGTTATATGAGGCCTCATGCAGCCAACCAGTAAAATCAGTTTTTTAATCCAACACCTCGCCTTCTCACTTGGTCATACCAATGATCAGGTTTTACAGGAACAACTTGGTTTAGGGTTTTCACAATTTAAGCTGATGATGGTGTTACAGAAGATGCCAAACATTCAGCAAAAACAAATTGCAAACACTCTTAATCAAACTGAAGCAAGTATCAGCCGGCAAATCAAATTGCTACACGAAAAAAGTCTGCTACAGACCACAATAAGCCCCAAGAATCGACGCGAGCACATCACTACTCTAACCTCGAAAGGTGTTCGTTATACTGAAGAAGCTCGACGAATATTGAATAACTACTATCAGCCGATGTTTGATCAGATGAACGATAAAGACCAAGAGCAGTTATTACATCATCTTGGTACTTTGCATGACTTTATCTGTCACGATAAAAAAACCGACATGTGCCAGAAATACATTAAAGATTAAACCCGGAGAAATGAATGACCCTGACCAGCAAAAAGAACTTATCTAAAAAAGCCTTACCAATTGTAATTTTTACCGTCTTTCTTGATGTTTTAGGAGTCGGTATTTTGATTCCCATACTGCCCCAGCTAGTATTCAGAGTATTCATACCAGCCGGCTTTACTTACGACCAAGCTCTCATTACTTTAGGCTGGCTAGTCGGTATCTATGCCTTGATGCAGTTCATTGCTACGCCTATACTTGGCCAATTGTCGGACCGTTACGGCCGGAAAAAGATCTTAGCTATTAGTCTGGGAGGGACGGCCATAGGCTATAGTTTGTTCGCTATAGCAATAATTACCAAAAACATTCCGTTACTATTTTTCTCGAGAGCGTTTGATGGCATCACTGGTGGAAATATTAGTGTAGCTAGAGCAGTGGTTGCCGACGTTACTAAGCCTAAAGATCGTACCAAAAACTTTGGATTAATCGGTGCTGCTTTTGGGATTGGGTTTGTAATGGGGCCATATATTGGTGCCCGCCTGGCCTCTCCAAGTGTTAGCTTCTTTGGGCTCTTTAATACGCCTCATTGGTTTAGCGCCTCAACGCCATTTTGGTTCGCGGCTATCCTGGCAGTAATCAATACGACGCTAGTTCTGTTTATTTTGCCGGAGACCCACAAGCACATCAACCACAAACTCAAGATGGTTTGGACTAAGTCTTTGAGTAACATAAAACGAGCTGCTGCGTCACCTGGCCTTAGAATTGTATTTACTTCTGAGTTTTTGTTCTACGGCGGTTTTACATTCTTTACGACTTTCTTCCAGATCTTGCTAATCCAAAAACTGCATTTTACGCAAAGTAACGTTGGCGACTTCTTTGCTTACATTGGTATATGGATCGCCTTAACCCAAGGTGTATTAACGCCACTCCTGGCCAAGTACTTTAAAAACTACCAGATTCTGCGCTTTACCTTTTTTGGGATGGGCTTGGCTCTGTTTGCTCAGCTGCTGCCATCCAATGCGACCCAGTTGTTGTTTGCCGCTCCGTTAATTGCGATTTTCGTTGGGTTAACTATGGCAAACACCTCTGCTTTAATTAGCTTGTCGGCTGGAGCTGAGATGCAGGGAGAAATTCTTGGTATCGATGCCAGTGTACAGGCGCTGGCAACTGCCATACCGGCCATAATTAGCGGATACGTAGCAACAATGGGTGTTAATATGCCAGTAATTGTAGGTGCTGTTGTGGTGATGATCGGTGGACTAATATTTGTTGGCTTCTACCGACCATCAAACCATCTTTTACATGAAAGCCCAGCCGAAGCTCTGGCAGAATCTAGAGCAGCCTAAAATGACTAAGAAGAAAGCTATCTACATCGAAGATATACCTGAGAACGCTGCTGAATATCAAAAAGGTCTGCGTAAGTGGCTACCGATTGTAATCTTGAGCTTGGCGCTGATGATTATCATCGTTGATACCACAGTTCTTAATGTTTCATTAAAGGTAATTTCTCAAGATCTGCACACTAACTTGCAGGGATTGCAGTGGGTAATTACCGCCTACGCTCTAACGTTAGCAGCGTTTACGATTACCGGTGGGCGATTGGGTGACTTATTTGGCCGTAAAAAGATGTTCATGATGGGTGCAGTAATCTTTGCCGGTGGTTCGTTTATTACTTCTATCAGCCACTCGGTCGGCATTATGTTAATCGGTGAATCGATTATTGAGGGTATTGGTGCCGCCTTGATGATGCCAGCTACGGCTTCTTTGTTGGTAGCGAACTATAAAGGGCGAGACCGTGCTATTGCCTTTGGAGTTTGGGGTGGTATTGCTGGGGCGTCCTCGGCCATCGGTCCGATTATTGGTGGTTTTTTGACAACCAACTACAGCTGGCGCTGGGCCTTCCGTATTAACATTGTAGTAGCCATAGTGCTGTTAATGGGTTCAGTATTTATCGCAGAGTCACGTGATACTCTGGAGAAGAAGGAGCTCGACTTTGTTGGCGTATTACTGTCGGCAACCGGTTTGTTCGCTTTTGTTTACGGTATTATTGAGGCTCCAACTTACGGTTGGTGGAAAGCTAGCCAGCCTTGGAGCATTTTAGGACACAGCTTTACGCTAGGCGGTTATTCGATTACCCCAATCGCCATGGGAATTGGTGTCATCTTGCTTGCCTTGTTTGCGCTTTGGGAAAACTATGCTGAGAAGCAAGGGCATACACCGCTAGTTTCTCTGAAGTTATTTGCCAATACCCAGTTTACATCGGGTGCGAGCACAGTTGCATT
Source organism: Candidatus Saccharimonadota bacterium (assembly GCA_037139495.1). Classification (GTDB taxonomy): domain Bacteria; phylum Patescibacteriota; class Saccharimonadia; order Saccharimonadales; family JAUPVS01; genus JAUPVS01. The sequence continues at coordinate 17,823 of JBAXGG010000001.1, forward strand.
GATGTCGCTAGGTATGACTGGTTTAATTTTTGCTGTGCCAGTTTTTCTACAATCAGTCCGTAACCTGGATTCTTTGCACACTGGTCTCGCCCTACTACCTTTGTCGCTGGCTATTTTGATCGTAGCACCTAGTTCGGCAATTCTCGCAAAACACTATAGCGCTAAGAGGATCATTCAAACTGGCTTACTTATAGCCGTAATTGCTAGTCAGTATCTGCGTTTATTGATTGGTCCTAATGCCACAGCCTGGAATTTGGCGCCTGGCCTGGCTTTGTTTGGCATTGGCCTTGGCCTAGTTTTTGCTCAAGCTAGCAATCTAACTTTGTCGGCTGTCTCGGTAGAACAATCCGGCGAGGCATCGGGTGTTAATAACACGATGCGCCAGGTTGGTTCGACCTTTGGCTCGGCTATTATTGGCGCCGTCGTTCTAACTACCCTCGCCAGTGGCTTAGTTAAGGGTGTAATGAATAGTCCAGATATCCCAACCAAGCTTAAACCACAATTATCAGCATTTGTAGCCCGCGACGCTTCGGCCGCTAGCTTGGATGGAGTTAAACTAGATAGTAATACGGCCGCGAAATTGCCAGCCAACACGAGCAATGTATTAACTGATATAGCACATCAAGCCTCGGCAGATGCCAGCCGTAAGGCTATGTTCTACACAGGAGTATTCTTATTGGGTGCATTCACTGTTTCTTTTGCACTCCCCAATACGCGTGACCTAGAAGGCAGGGCCGCCGGACGTCACTAGACGTAAGCACGATAATAATGGTATAATAGTAATACTGCTTAGGCAGGTTACGTTATGGGGCTGAATTTTAAGCTCGACGTTGGACTTTATCAGTTAGACTTGCAGGTCGCTTGCTCAGCGTTATAGGGCAAACCAGACTAGATGCAAAATCTTCTCTACGCGATGCTAAGGTAGCTGTAGCAAACTTGTTTGCACGCAGTGACTTCGCATTTGCAACAGCTTAAGTTTAATTACTTAAGCCGCTTCTTAATCGACACCAGATAGATTAAGTCAGCGTCAAATCATCCGGTTGCTTATCGTATCCTGACTCTTTTACGGTACTAAGACTATGAGTCTGCAAGATGTACTATTTTGTCTGCTTTATACGCACATCCCTAAGACATTTAAGTAGACTATGCCTGTAGACAGCTAACAAAGATAAACTAGCGGACCCGGGGGCAGTACCCGGCAGCTCCACCAAATGAGACTTATCAATATTTGATAGGTCTTTTTTGTTTGTTCCTAATTTGTAAATTGACCCTACAGAGGGGGTTTGAACTTTGTGGAATTACCTGCACACAGTTCCCCTTTAACTAAGATTTTTTCACTAATCGCTAGAAGTCATGAAAACTACCAATCGTTCATCAAAATCGTTTGTGCCTTGAATAATTTTACCAGCGCAAGTCATTAAGTTTAGACCAGGTTTGCTCACTAAGACAGGGGATAAAACAGTATTCATATCGACTTGATTGGCTGGGTACGTTTTGGAGCTAACGACTTTATAGTTAAAAATTCTATCATCACCACGAGTGATGCTCACAGTGTCCCCAATTTTCAGCTTCCTCAAGTCATAAAAAAGACCTTTCGCTTGCCAACTCGATAAGTGGCCAAATATAAACATTGCCCCTCTTTGTCCCGGTTTAGCGCTGCCATTGTACCAGCCGGCGTCGTTAATATTACCTGGGTTGGTAATCTGACCATCTTTGACGTCTAAACTAAATACACGAGCCTTATAGATATTAAGTTTTGTAACTGAAATATACTTTGGTAAATCTGGAGCTACTTTGTATTTTACAAGCATATCATGAGTTGGTTTATCTATAGATGGTGAAGTGGTTATGTGAACGTCTTTTGGTATTTTGGGCCTTGTTATGTTGGAATATATTATAAAGGAGCAAATGGTTAGTCCAGCAAAGCCCATGACTATCAAAAATATCGGCAACCAAGTTAGAGTTTTCTTTATTGCTTGGTGACCATTAACCCCCGAAATTTTTGACCACTCTTTTGTCGATTTTTTCTTATAAGCCATTACTATATATTAACAAATTAGAATGGAACCACCCTAGTCTTAAGATAGAAAAATGAATTTTAGATAGAGTCTTTACTTTATAAACAGGCTAAATAGCCATTATTAATACGTTTATGCTAAACTAATATTAAGTGTTCCAGCAAGAGGTAAAATAACTATGAGAAAACAGCTTCGTTGGTTAATGGGAATAATTTCGGCAATTATTGCCTCTTCATTGTTGCTTTCGCCAACAATAGCACATGCTTTTACGCCGACTTTCAATGAATATTCCATACCCGGCGGGCCTGCTCAACCATTTGGAATAACAAGCGGCCCAGACGGTAATTTATGGTTTACCGAACGTTCTAAAGACTTTATTGGTAAAATTACGACCAGCGGAGTTGTCACCGAATATCCTGTTACCACAATCGGCACTGACAAGTTCAGTATCACGGCTGGGCCGGATAATAATCTTTGGTTTACTGAAGGTAGTGCCAATAAAATTGGTAAAATTACGACCAGCGGAGTTGTTACCGAATATTCCGTGCCAACAGCATCGGCTAACCCATTTCGGATAATTGCTAGTTCAGATGGTAACTTGTGGTTTACAGAGGAGTCAGCAAGCGGAATTGCGAAAATTACGACCAGCGGAGTTATCACCGAGTACGTTACCCCTACCAGCAACTCAGGGCCAGATGGTATAACACTTGGACCAGATGGTAATATTTGGTTTGCGGAGCGTAATACCAATAATATTGCTAAAGTTACTCCAGCTGGAGTGATTACTGAATATCACATCGGCAGTTCATTAGATACAAACGTAGTTGTAGCAGGACCAGATGGGAATATTTGGTTTGCGGAATCAACTGCCGGAAAAATTGGAAAAATGGCAACAGACGGTACAATACTCGCCGAGTTTTCCCTCCCACATACGTCAACCTTCTTCGAGATGGCTGCCGGACCGGAGGGGAACGTATGGTACACCCAGCCAATGGCTACTGATGTAATCGGTCGGGTTACGCCGGAGGGTACAATTACCGAATTTACGCCACCAACGAGCAACTTCCAAGTAGCTGGTATAACCACTGGACCAGATGGTAATATATGGTTTACCGAGCAATCCGAATCAAAGATAGGTAGTATGACTATTGCTCAAGCACCTGCTATTACTAATAAAACCGTTACTGCTATAACCGGTAAACCGGACATCATTAACGTAGTTAGCGGTATCGGCAATAACCCAGGCCCAGCGACATTATCTATTGTGACTGCCCCCATCCATGGTAGCGCTACAGTGAATACGACAGATGGTACAATTACCTATACTTCGAATAGCGGTTATATTGGTAGTGATAGCTTAACGTATAGACTTTGCTCTGCTGATGATATAGCGTCTTGTAAGCAAGCCGTACTTAGCTTCAGCGTTGTGTCTGATGCAGTAATAGCTCCACCTAAAACTGGTTTTGGAGCCTATACTGACAATAACCGACAAAAACTGGCATTATACGGAAGTCTTACTACTATGTGTTTAATGACCTCCTACTTTGTGCGTCGTTACAACCGCAAGAATTCAGTGACTATTTAGAAAACTTACAAGCTTTCTTCTTAATTCATCTTAGTCGCTCTTTCGTTTTTTATAATTTATATGCTTATCACAGAGTAATTAATGCTAACGTTGTAATTTCATTAATATTTGAGGTGTGAAAAATTATCAAGGTGCCTCACCATTAAAGACTCATCATTTATGAGTCTTTTATGCTACCTGTTTGTTATGATGAGGCTATGGTCATTCATGCTTTTGAACATGCGTTGTCGATGGCTTTTGCGATGGGCTGGGAGATAATATGGCCGCTCATACTGGGTTTTGGGATATCTGGCGCGATTCAAGCAGTTGTTTCGCATCGCCAAATGAGCCAGTTGCTACCAGATGATAAGCCAAAAACTTTAGTTGTTGCGACAGCTTTGGGGGCAGCGTCCTCTTCTTGTTCTTACGCCGCCGTGGCCCTGGGCAGGTCGTTAGTTAAAAAAGGGGCTAACTTTACTGCGGCTATGGCTTTTGAGATTGCTTCAACAAACTTAGTTATTGAACTGGGAATTATAATGGCGGTTTTATTAGGGTGGCAGTTTACCCTGGCCGAGTTTTTTGGTGGTCCGTTTATGATCATTGTCTTAGCTCTGTTATTTAAACGCTACCTAACTCCCAAAATGTTAGCTGTTGCTACCAAACAAGCTCAAAAAGGGCTGCCGGGTAAGATGGAAGGCCATGCCGTGATGGATGATATGGCAGTCGGCGGCAATAAATCGGTTTTTAAAAAATTATTATCATCAGATGGGAAAACCGCAACAAGTCACTTTTACGTTATGGACTGGGCTTCGGTCTGGGTTGATTTAGCTGTTGGCTTATTGATTGCGGGGGCAGTTGCCGCCTGGGTACCGTCAGAGTTCTTTCAGAAGCTATTTATAACTTCCCATCCGTTACTATCAGCTCTCTGGGGTCCAATAGTTGGCCCATTGATTGCAATAGTGTCATTTGTATGTAGTGTTGGAAATGTACCACTGGCGGCCGTTCTTTGGAATGGTGGTATCAGTTTTGGAGGTGTGGTGGCCTTTATATTTGCTGACTTAATCGTTTTTCCTATCTTGCGCATCTACAAAAAGTATTACGGCGCTAAGATGGCGATCTTCTTATTTGTGACCTTTTATATTGCCATGGTAGCCGCCGGATATTTCGTTGAGCTGGTATTTTGGTTGTTACATCTGACGCCTACAATCCGCAATGCCAAAATTTTGGAGCCAAGTATTACCCTCAACTACACCTCGGTGCTTAACATTATCTTCCTGCTGATAAGTACGGCCCTGGTTTGGCGATTTTTGTGTACCGGCGGCCCAAAAATGCTAAAGATGATGAACGGCAAGCACTAGCTTAGAGTTTTATCTATCGCAACATGCATTTATAATAGTTAAGTTGAGTAAACATTAACTATGATTAATCTTGATTTGGGTCCGATAGACGATTGTTTCGATGCGATCCGTCAGGTCGACGAACACCATGCGGCGTAGGAACAAGCCCAAGCTTACTCTCAATCATAGCAATTACTAAGCACCTAGTATTACCAAGTAACTTATGCTATAATTAGTGGGATTAAGTTAGGCGCTTACATCCGATAAGCGCTTTTTTATTAGGAAATTTTATGGTCCAAACAACCCAAGATCCCACAAAAATTCGCAATATTGCAATTATCGCCCACGTTGACCATGGTAAAACTACCCTAGTAGACGGGCTTTTAAAGCAATCCCAGACTTTCCGCGACAACCAGGCCGAAATGAGCCAGGACCTAATTATGGACAGTGGCGATCAAGAAAAAGAGCGGGGGATCACTATCACTGCTAAAGTCACGGCTGTTCAGCATGGTGATTACCGAATTAACATTATTGATACCCCTGGTCACGCTGACTTTAGTGGTGAAGTTGAACGGACTTTGAATATGGCCGACGGCTGCATACTTATTGTTGATGCTCAAGAAGGCCCAATGCCGCAAACTAAGTTTGTTTTAAGTAAGGCTTTAGCCAATGAACTAAAACCAATTGTTATCATCAACAAGATCGACAAAACCGCTAGTCGCGTTAAAGAGGTAGAAGATGAGCTAGCTGATCTTTTCCTAGAACTAGCCGTGCACGAAGACCAACTTCACTACCCAACCTATTACGCGATCGGTAGAGCCGGCAAAGCTTGGAAAACAATGCCAGCCGACTCAGACGTCGACGGCAACCTAGATGATGTTTTTGATGCTATTATCGAGCACATCCCAGCCCCGAAGATTAATGTCGATAAACCTTTCCAGATGCTAGTTACCGCTCTGGCTTGGGACACCTTTAAAGGTAAGTACGCCATTGGCAGGATTACTCAGGGCCATGTTCAAGCTGGCGATCCAGTTACTCTTTGCAAAAAAGACGGCACTTTTACAAAAGCCAAGATTGATCTTGTATTTATGAGTCATGGCATTAGCCGCTTTGAAGTCGATGGTGGGGTGGCCGGAGATATTGTTCAGCTGACTGGTGTAGCCGATGCCAAAATTGGCGAAACTATTGCTGACGCCGATAACCCCGAGGCCCTACCTGTACTAGAAGTCGAAGCCCCGACGCTTAAAATTTATCTTGGCCCTAATACTAGCCCAATGAAGGGACTAGAAGGGGAATTTACTACTTCTCGTCAGATTGGCGAACGTTTACAGAAAGAATTAGAAACTAATGTTGGTCTGCGCGTCGAGGATGAAGGCATAGGCTTTTTGGTCTCTGGCCGCGGTGAACTCCACCTTTCTGTTTTGATCGAAACCATGCGCCGCGAAGGTTATGAATTCGAAGTTGGCCGCCCGCAGGTTGTAACCCGCGAAACTAACGGTTCCATCGAAGAACCACTTGAAGAAGTAATTATCGAAGTTCCGGCCGAACACGTCGGTACTGTCCAGATGGAACTGGGCAAACGCCGTGCTGTCCTAAAAGAACAGTTTGCGAGCCCTAAAGGCGTTACAAAGTTGGTCTATGAATTGCCAACTCGAGCTCTTTTGGGTATGCGTAACATCTTATTGACGAATACCAAGGGTACTATCGTTATGAACAGCTTAATCATTGGTTATCAACCCCTAGGCAGTGCCTTACAGCAACTCCGTAGTGGTGTCTTAATTGCTTTCGAAACTGGCATTACCACTCCGTACGCATTGCAGAACGCTGAAGCTCGTGGTGTTACCTTTGTCGGCCCGGCTATTAAAGTTTATGCCGGTCAAATTGTCGGCCTCAACAGCCGCAATGAAGACATGGAAATTAACGTATGCAAGGGTAAGCATTTAACTAACATGCGTAGTTCCAGTAGTGACGGTGTCGTGCAGTTGACCCCCCCAATTACTTTTAGCCTCGAAGAGTGCCTCGACTTCATCGAAAACGACGAACTTTTGGAAGTCACGCCAGAGAGCTTGCGACTGCGTAAAAGGGAATTAGACCCTAGCAAACGCAAACGCGCTGCCAAGTAAGCATCTTAGCCTACATCTTGACTATTTTTGCAAATCGTGCTAATATAATGGTATTGTTCAATTGAATCCTAAGTTTGTACTTATTACTGAGGCTTCATCTGCGGCAATCATGGCCCTCAAAAGCTAAGTAATAATATTCTAAACAAACCAAAGGATTCTTTTTTTATGGCCTACGCCTATCGTTCTCAAAATCATGCTCGTCGTACTAATAGTGGTGGTGGCAAACGCCGTCCTGGTGCTAAGTACATCGACCCAGCGCGCTTTGTTAAAGCTGCTAAACCAGTTACCGCCGAAACCGAATACATCCCAACGCATAAGTTCGTGGATTTCGAAATCAACCAGACTATCAAAAATAACCTGCTAGCCAAAGGTTTTACTACCCCAACGCCAATCCAGGACCAAACTATCATCCCAGCTCTAGCTGGTAAGGATGTTATTGGTATTGCAAACACAGGTACTGGTAAAACAGCTGCCTTCTCAGTGCCAATTTTAAACCGTCTCATGTCTGATCATAATGCCCGGGCCCTAATCGTGGCCCCGACTCGCGAACTAGCCCAGCAAATCGATGAAGATATTCGCTCAATTGCTAAGGGAAGTGGTTTGTTTGGTGCCGTCATCATAGGTGGGGCTCCAATTGGGCGCCAACTAAAGGACTTACGTTCTAATCCGCAAATAGTTATTGGTACGCCTGGTCGTATTAAGGATCACCTAGAACGCAAAACACTTAACCTAAGCCGTTTTAACATGATCGTTCTCGACGAGGTTGACCGAATGCTAGACATGGGCTTTGTAGACGATGTCCGTGAAATTTTAAGCAAGCTAGCGCCGGAACGTCAGTCGTTCTTCTTCTCAGCTACCTTAGACACTCGAGTTAATTCACTAATCCAGACTTTCTCTAAAGATCCAGTTACGATTTCGATAAAAACTGGTGAAACTACTGATACTGTTGACCAGAATGTAATTAGCTACGGCGGTAATATCGAAAAGCTGGAAAAATTACATGATTTGCTGATTCAACCACACGTTACTAAGGCTATTGTATTCGATGAGACTCAACGTAGTGTCGAACGCTTAAGTAACGAACTAATCGACCGTGGCTTTGCTGCTGTATCGATTCATGGCGGTAAAAACCAAGGTCAACGCCAGCGCGCTTTAAGCCGCTTTAAGCTGAACGAAGTAACTGTGCTGGTTGCAACTGATGTTGCAGCCCGTGGTATTGATGTTAAAGACATTAGTCACGTAATTAATTATACTCAACCTCAAAGCTACGAAGATTACGTCCACCGAATTGGCCGTGCTGGCCGCGCCGGCAAAACTGGCTACGCCCTTACTTTTGTCAGCCGATAAAAATATGCTGCTAAAACCACTTTATGTGGTATAATGTGTTTGCTAGAAATAAGCTGCTACATAACGTTAGTTATCTAGATCAATATAAGTTAAGTGTTTCTGAGGAGCAGCTAACTGGAACTCGTTTTACGTGAGCCAGGTTACCTCCGAGCAACAAAAGGAGTTAATCATTAATGGCTACTAAATTATTTGTCGGATCCCTATCATGGGGTGTTACAGACGACCAACTCAAAGATTTTTTCTCTGCAGCTGGCACCGTTGTATCTGCTAAGGTCATCACTGACCGTGACACAAACCGCTCAAAGGGCTTCGGCTTTGTTGAGATGTCTAGCGACGAAGAAGCCAAAGCTGCCGTTGACCAGCTCAACGACAAAGAGCTTGACGGCCGCAACATCAACGTTAGTGAAGCTCGACCTCGAGAAGAACGACCTCGCTACTAATTAAAAATTAGCGAACGTTTAACGTTACAATAATCCCACCGGCAACGGTGGGTTTTTTGTAATTACGGTATCGTGAGACAATTAGCCTAGTATGAGTAAAAAGATTGAATATTTCCAAAAACCTAACTTACCATTGATTGTTTGGTTTGTCGCTATGATTTTGACCCATATTTTACCCTACGGTCAGCTGAATTTCGCGGCCTCTTTGATTGCTTTCGGTTCTTTGTTTACCTGGGCGTGGTTAGAAATATTTGATGGGGATAATAACTTTCGTCGCGTCCTTGGAGTGTTAGTGCTGGTTTTTATCATTGTTAACCGTTTGTAATATTACTGCTTGACGTTAGCAGGTAGGACTCCTAAGCTTACAAGTAAGATGTTAGAAAAAGCCAGAAAAATTGTTGTTCGGTTCACCACTGGCAAAAAACCACACGAATTGTCTTCCGATGACGTACAAGCGGCTCGTCAATATATTATGCATTACTGGAAAAAGCTACAACGATATCATCCGCATGATGATGAAACGCTTTTTGGTTTGCCTAAACCATACTTGGTACCAGCTTACGAAGAAGGACATAGTTTTGATTTCAACGAGCTTTACTACTGGGACAGCTATTTTATGGTCCAGGGTTTTTTAACTAAAGGCCACAAGGATTTAGTGACCGGTATTTTGGAGGATTTAATTTCACTCCAAAAACGCCTTAAGATTATACCTAACGCATCAAGGACATATTTAACAGGCCGTTCCCAGCCGCCTTTGCTAACTAGCTTTATTTTTGACGTTTATGAGGCCTACGATATGGGCGACAAGTGGTTGGCTGAAAACATCGCAATATCTAAGGAGGAATACCATGGTGTCTGGATGGGAGTCACTAAACCAAATGAACGTAGAATATATCGGGGCCTGAGCCGCTACTACGATATTAATTACTTACACGACTTAGCCGAAGCCGAGAGCGCCTGGGATATGACACCACGCTTTGGCCGTAAAGCTTTGAATTATTTACCTGTTGACCTAAATGCCTTGCTCTACAAGTACGAGACTGATTTTGCCCGCGCCGCTGAGATTGCCGGCAACCACAAAGAGGCGCAAACTTGGCTACATAGCGCTAAGGTTCGCAAAAAAACCATGGACGAGCTTATGTGGAGCCCTTCCAGGGACTTTTACTATGACTACGATTTTGTTCGTAAACGCCGCGGATCGGTATCTTCCCTAGCTGGTTTCTATCCGATGTGGGCCGGGATGGTCGATAAGGACCAGGCTGCAGCATTGGTTCGTATGCTAAAACGATTTGAGCACAAAGGTGGACTGTCTACTACCGACCAGCAGTTTAATCAGCGCCTACCGGGTCAGATTCCTGGTAACGGCAATACTCCAACACAGTGGGCCTACCCTAATGGCTGGGCGCCACTTCACTACATTATTATACAGGCTTTAGAGCGTTACGGTTACCACTCTGACGCCCGCAGGATTGCTTTTAAGTGGCTAAAAACTAACCTTGATTGGTTCGACAATGAAGAAATCTTTTTGGAAAAATATAACGTCGTTAACCCCGAAAAGCCTCCGATAAAGGGTCTATATCCATCACAAACTGGCTTTGGCTGGACAAATGCTATCTTCGAGCGACTCTGCCAAGATTACATCGACTGAAAAGATGTGATGGGCATTATTTTGTCCTGAAGATTGACTATTGATGTATCGAAAGCATACTTTTCTTGATCAAGTAACATTATTGTTGCTACGCCAGAGGCAACTTTCAGTAAACCCGGACCATCTAAAACACTAACTCCGCAAGCTGTAACTTCTCGGTTATCGCTGATCGCATCAAATGAAACAGCAAACAAATCGAATGTGCTTAAGAAACCTGGTTCATGATCTAAACTGTAACTAGGTTTGTTTACTATTCCAGCAGTATTTAATGGATTTAAAAGTCCCCTTACGCCAGATAATTTTGCATCTTTCCTGATTTTGGAGGCTGCTCTATCAAAAATGTTGTCAGACATATTGGCATGACTAATGCCAATTAAATTGAATAAGGAGATGCCGACGGCGCGTGCTACCATTACTTCATCAAGCTGTTTTGATCGGCGAGTTTCTTCGGTCATAGCATAGGCTTTAGCGCCAATGTATTGAATGACTTTAGTATAGTAAGTTGTAAAATCCAAATCTGGTGCAAAATTTGATTTCACAGATTCCACTTTTTCGCTAAGCAAGTGAGTGTAGAATCCTTTATGAATTCTAAATAGCTCTGCTTCCGAATAAGATAGAATGATACTAGTCTTAGACTTTGCAACTTTTTCTGTTTGACGTAATTGCCTTGCCTCCGGTGAGCGAGTGAAATTCATAAAAAACATTATATCACTAATGGTCAGTAAAGTCAATGCATATAACCCCTTTAAGTTAAAGGCTTAACAGGTTAAAATGGTGAGATGAACTATTATGTGACGACTTCTATCCCATATGTAAATGGCGACCCTCATCTCGGTCATGCTTTAGAGTTTTTGTATGGTGATATTCTGGCTAGGTATGCACGCAAGCAGGGCACCCCAGTTATTTTTAGTACTGGGACTGATGAGCACGGTGGCAAGGTAGCCGAAAAAGCTACCGAGTTAAAGATTACTCCGAAGGCTTTCGCTGATCAGATAAGCGAAAAGTTCCGTGATTTGCAAAAAGCTCTTAACATCAGTAATGATCGTTTTATCCGTACAACTGATCCGGCCCACGAACAAAGAGCTCAGATAATCTGGAAGGATTTATCCAAAGACATTTATAAGGGCAGCTATATAGGCTTGTATTGTACGGGTTGTGAATCTTTTGTTACCGAAGCAGTCGCCAAAGAGAATAAAAACGTTTGCCCGCATCACAATAAACCTTATGAAAAAATCCAAGAAGAAAACTATTTTTTCAAACTCAGCAATTATGCCCCGCAAATTCTCAAAACAATTGAATCCGGGTCTTTCCGGGTAGTTCCAGCTACTAAAAAGCACGAAATATTACAAGTGATCAAGGAGGGATTAGAGGATATAAGTATCTCTCGTCCTAAAGAAAAGATCTCTTGGGGAATTGCCGTCCCAGGTGACCCTAATCAGGTTATGTATGTTTGGTTCGAGGCCCTTATGAACTATATTACGGTTTTAGGCTACCCAGAGCATGCTGACTTTAAGAAGTTTTGGCCAGCTAACGTGCAAGTTATCGGTAAAGACATTCTACGCTTCCATGCTGCTATTTGGCCCGGCATGCTGCTTGGCCTGGGTCTGCCGTTACCAAAAATGCTGTACGCTCACGGTTTTGTTAGTATAGATGGCAAAAAGATGGGTAAAAGCCTAGGTAATAGCATTTCGCCTCACGAGATTATAGACAGGTATAGCGCCGATGTTTTCAGGTATTATTTTGCTCGCCATGTCCCCAGCTACGAAGACGGTGATTTCAATTGGAAACGGTTAGAAGCAGCCTATAACAATGAACTTGGCAATGAACTTGGCAATGCTGTACAGAGAACGGTAGTACTCATTCAGAAGAACCTCAACGGAATTGTCGGCGACATCCCAGCCGCTAAACACGATATTGCAAAATACCAAGCAGCTATCGAAGATTGTAAGTTCGATAGAGCCATGGACGAGGTCTGGGAGCAGGTACGAGGCTTGAACCAGTATATTGACGAAGAAAAGCCTTGGATGGTCGCTAAACAAGGGGACGAAGGTCACCTACGCGAGATTTTGGCTTACCAAGTGAGCTGTTTGCTGGAGATTGCCAATATGCTTGAGCCATTTATGCCCGATACTGCTGCCAAAATTACTTATATATTTAAGGAAGGTGTCGTTCGACCACTAGACGGGACACTTTTCCCACGCACCGAGTCAGCTCCCAAGAAAGCCTAACAAATGCAGTTTACTGACACGCATTGTCATATTCAATTTGCTGATTATCCACTCAATGCAGATAAGGTTATCGAAGATGCCCAGTTGGTTGGTGTTGATCGACTATTGGTGGTTGGTTGCACTTTAGATGATAGCCAGGCTGGAATTGAACTGGCAGCCAAGCATCAGAATATGTGGGCCGCTATTGGTTTACACCCACACGAAGCTAAAAACTACCAGATTGGTTCAAAGGAGCTGGTTAAGTTTGAGCAGTTAGCGACTCAGCCAAAGGTAGTGGCGATCGGTGAATCTGGACTGGACTATTACTACAACCATTCACCAAAGGCAGCTCAGCAGGAACTTTTACATTTTCAATTAAAACTCGCTCAGAAGCATAATTTACCGGTTATATTCCATATTAGGGATGCTTTTGAAGATTTTTGGGCAATTGTTGATCAATACCCAGGTTTAAAGGGAGTCATCCATAGCTTCACAGCTACCAAAGCTGAGCTTGAGGAGGCCTTAAAAAGAGGACTTTTAATCGGCCTGAACGGCATCATGACCTTTACTAAGCAGGCAGATCAGCTGGCTATGGCAAAGGCAATACCACTTGATAAATTAGTGCTTGAAACTGACGCTCCTTTCTTGACTCCGTATCCGTTCCGTGGTACAATCTGTCAGCCCAAACATGTTCGAGTAACGGCCGAGTTTTTAAGTCAACTGAGGGGAGAAACCCTCGAAACTATCGCTACGGCCACTACCCAGAACGCGGCACAACTATTTAAATTGTAAACAAGAGGAAATATGCTCAATATACTGGACAGCCAAGAACAATCAATGCGCCGCCTGGCTAACCCCGAGGTTATTAACGAACGCGGTGATCACCGCAAGACAGCTGCCGATAATATACGAAGTGTTATTGAGTGGCAATTTGGTGGTGAACTTAAGCAATATGGTGACCCAGTATCTGAAAGTGCCGGACTCATCCCAGTTGAGAAATTCAGTCAGATTGGTGACTTGGCTACACAGACCGGTTTGAGCAATATTGATTTGTCCCGAAAACTAGCTGCTCAGGCCCATGATGAGCAGGGTGTCCAAGATTTCCTAGGGGAAATAAGTGTTCCTGAAACTGTTTAAGTCACTTAGTGACCAAAAAGAAATAGACCGCCGCGCTGAACAGTACCGCAACTTAATTAGACGAGAAGCCAAAATCGGTGGAAAATTGTTTGGCCCCATACCTAAAGGCCATAGACGAGAATTTTTTTGTTTAAACGAGCACACCTGGGTATGGTATGAAGAATGGACTGATCCTAGCGGACACAGCCAATCTAAGACCACTCGTTATGATGTACGTCCAAAAGGAGTCGTCAAGGTTCAAGACGGACACCCTAGCCAATACATTGATTTAAACGAAGCTCGTAATCTCTATCAAGCCGTCGAACTCTATAACCAACGTATTGATGCTGAGTATGATCTACCTTGATAATGCTGCTGCCACACCGCTAGACGGCACAGTTATTAATGCCATGCAGCCGTATTGGCAGGATAAGTTTTTCAACGCCTCGGCCGGTTACCTAGCTGCCAAGCAGGTTCACCAAGATATCCAAAAAGCGCGAGCTAGCGTCGCTAAAATACTAGGCTCGCGCCCGAGTGAAGTTATTTTTACAGCTGGTGGCACCGAAGCCGACAATTTGGCGATTAACGGCGTCATGCAGGCTCACCCAAAAGCTAACCTGGTTATTAGCGCTGTCGAGCACAAAGCTATCCTTGAGGTCGCTCGGCAATATCCGTATCAGGTAGTGCCGGTAGGTGTGAACGGCCTGGTTGATATCGAAAAACTGGTCGAGCAAATTAATGATAAAACTGTTTTAGTTAGCGTCATGTACGCTAACAATGAGCTAGGAACAGTTCAACCTATAACCAAAATCGGCCAGGCTATCCAAAAAATTAAACAAGATCGCAATCAGCGCGGTATAAAATTACCACTGTATTTTCATACCGATGCCAGCCAAGCACCTAATTATTTGAATCTCCAGGTTAACCGATTGGCAGTTGACCTGATGACTCTTAATGGCGGTAAAATCTATGGACCAAAACAGACTGGCGCTCTATACGTAAAAGCCGGTACAGTTATAAAAGGCCAGATAAGGGGCGGCGGCCAAGAACACAATTTACGTAGCGGAACCGAAAATGTGGCCGGTATAATCGGCTTTACTAGAGCTCTGGAGATCGCCCAATTAATACGACCAGAGGAAGCCAAGCGACTTGCTGAATTACAGATCCAATTTGAATCTCAGTTAGACAAATTGCCGAAAGTGGTAATTAATGCTCACCAAAATCGGCTACCTAACTTCGTCCATATAACTATTAAGGGGTTCGATAACGAACAATTGATGATGCAGCTGGATGAGGCGGGAATAATCTGCGCCGTTGGATCGGCTTGTAGTGCCAGTAACGAAGAGCCCTCTCATGTCCTAAAAGCAATTGGTTTAAGTAAAGCCGAGGCCCAAAGTTCATTGCGATTTAGCATGGGCCGACAAACAAGTCCTAAAGATATTAAAAAAACTGTCCAGACATTAACAAAACTACTAAACATGTAATTATCTAAAAATAGGCCTAACAGACCTTCCTAAAGCCTTTACTTAATAGTATCTAAAAAAAGGTATACAAAGAAATAGCCGAAAAAGATGTCTAGGATATCTTAAATGGTGTTTTTCTGCAGGAACTTTGCGACCAAGGACTGCTTTATTTTGAACAGAAAATAAACGAAAACAAGATGTTTTTATAGCAGGATTTACCGCCAATAATGTATTTCACAGCAACGTGAGAACCACATAAGGGATAATTAATTTTGATAATGGTGATGGCAAAACAGGGGTAACTTTGCTAAAATAGGTTAGATATGGCAAAGAAAGTTTATGTCGGTCTAAGCGGTGGCGTTGATAGTTCAGTGACTGCAGCTTTGCTCGTGGAGCAGGGTTACGAAGTTACGGGGGTTTACATGAAAAACTGGAGCCAGGACTTTTCAGGCTTTGATTGCCCCTGGAAAGATGACTACCAAGATGCCAAGCGCGTTGCCGTCCAGCTAGGCATACCCTTTAAAATGTATGACTTCGAAAAAGAGTATCGTCAGAAAGTTGTTAATTATATGGTCGCCGAATATCAGGTTGGTAACACGCCGAATCCAGATATTATGTGCAACCAAGAGGTCAAATTCAAACTCTTTTTAGAAACCGCCTTAGAGGATGGTGCTGACCTAATTGCCACAGGTCACTATGCCCGTGTAAAAAACGGGCGGTTACTAACAGCAGCCAATAAAGAAAAAGATCAAACATATTTTTTGTATCGAGTTAGCGAAGACGCATTAAAGCACGTCTTAATGCCAATTGGTGACTATAAAACCAAAATAGAAGTTCGTTCCCTGGCAAAGAAGTTCGGGTTGGCTACAGCCGAGAAGAAAGACTCTCAGGGGATATGTTTTGTCGGCAAGGTTGGCATTAAGGACTTCTTGCTACACGAACTTGGACCGCAGGCACCAGGCTTAATCAAGAATGAATCAGGGAAGGTTATTGGTCAGCATGAGGGTGCGATCTTTTATACCATCGGACAACGACACGGTTTAAGTGTTGGCGGTGGTCTGCCATATTACGTAGTTGGCAAGGACATGAAGAAAAACGAAGTTTACGTCACAACCAACCTGGATGACAAAGAACTATGGCATAAATCTTTGCAACTAAGCAGCGTCCACTGGATTAACAGCCAGCCTTCAGCTACTAAACTTCAGGTCAGAACTCGATACCGAGCCGATCTAGTTAATTGCATAATTAGTGAGGATGGCAAGATTGTTGAGCTTGAAGACGAGGTCAGGGCGGTGACTTCTGGACAATCAGCAGTCTTTTATGATGGCGACAAAGTTTTAGGCGGCGGGATTATAAGCTAGTAGGTAGGCACCCATCAGCACAGTCTCATCATATATAATTTTAAATCTGGTATACTCTAACAGATATGAATGCTCAAGAAATCCGAAAAGCTTATTTGGACTTTTTCAAGGGACAAAAGCACGAATTAATCCAGCTGGCTCAATTAGTGCCCCAAAATGACCCAACTACACTTTTTACCGGTTCTGGTATGCAGCCACTCATCCCATATTTATTGGGCGAAAAGCACCCTAGCGGCGTTCGTCTTGTTAATAGCCAAACTTGTTTGCGCGCCCAAGATATTGAAGAGGTCGGCGATAATCGTCACACAACCTTCTTTGAGATGCTCGGTAACTGGAGTCTGGGCGATTATTTTAAGAAGGAGCAGATTGCCTGGTTTTTTGAGTTTTTGGTAGACAAGGTCGGTCTGGACCCTCAGAAAATCTACGTTACCTGTTTTATTGGTAGTAAAGAACATAATATCCCTCGTGATGACGAAGCCGCTGCTATTTGGCAAAAACTGTTTAAGTCTAAAGGTATCGATGCTAAGATTGCCGAGATTGGTAGTCAAGCTAATGGCGACAAGCGCGGTATTAAAGAAGGGGAACGCATCTTCTTTTACGATGATGGCGAAAACTGGTGGAGCCGTGCTGGTGGCCTCGATAAAACTCCGATTGGTGACCCTTGCGGACCAGATAGCGAAGTTTTCTACAATTTTGGCCCCCAGAATCACAACCCTTCTTTTGGACATGCCCACCCAGCCAGTGATTCAGGCCAGTTTATGGAAATTGGCAACCAAGTTTTTATGCAGTATTTGCGTACTGATAAAGGTTTTGAGGAACTGCCTAAACCTAACGTTGATTTTGGCGGTGGCTTGGAACGTATCGCCGCTGCCGCTATCGATAGCCCAGATGTTTTTAAAATTAGCATAATGTGGCCAATTATCGATCAGCTAGAAAAACTTTCTGGCAAAAAGTACGGCAATCACCAAGCTAGCATGCGGGTTATTGCTGATCACTTGCGAGCGGCCACCTTCCTAGCCGTTGATGGAATCGTTCCCTCCAACAAAACCCAAGGTTATGTTATGCGTCGCTTGTTGCGTCGCGCCATCCGCTTTGCATTTGAACTTGGCATCGAACAAAACTTCTTGCAAGACGTAGCCCCAGTTATTACGGATCTGTACCATCATGATTACCCAGAGGTGGCCGAACAGCGAGACAAGGTTGTCGATATTTTGGTTCGGGAAGAAAAGATTTTCCGACAGACACTGCGCAAAGGGCTGCATGAGTTCAACAAAATGGCCGGCAAAGAACTAACTGGCGAGACTCTATTTAAACTTTATGACACATATGGTTTCCCAACAGAGCTTACACATGAAGAAGCCTTTAAACAAGATTTGCCAGTTGCTAAAACCGCTCAAGATGATTTCGAGAAGCTCATGCAGGAACAGCGTGAACGCTCACAAACGGCCAGTAAGGGTACCTTTAAAGGTGGTCTTGGTGGTCAAACCCTGCAACACAAAAAATATCATACCGCTACGCACCTTATGTACCAGGCCTTAAGAAACGTTCTGGGCGACCACGTTATTCAGCGCGGTTCTAACATTACCGAAGAACGCCTGCGTTTTGACTTTAGCCACCACGAAAAAGTGACTCCTGAGCAAATCAAAGAAGTCGAAAAAATAGTAAACGAACAGATTGGTAACGATCTTAAAGTCAGTTTCGAGGAATATCCTACAAAAGTTGCTCGAGAAGAAAAAGGTGCTTTGGGCCAATTTGGTGATCGTTACGGGGAGCGGGTCAAAGTTTATACGATGATTGCTGACGGCGCTAAAAAGCCATTTAGTTTTGAAATATGCGGCGGACCCCATGTTGACCATACTCTGCAATTATTTGAAGACGGCAAGAAGTTTAAGATACTAAAAGAAGAAGCCAGCTCTGCCGGGGTCCGAAGAATCAAGGCCGTATTAGCGTAAAACTCAGCTGGTTCACAGACAGCCTGTTTATAACTATAGGTAGTTTGAGCGACTTACTTCATAGAGCCAGTCTAAGATGTTAAAATAAAAGGTGATTATGCTTGGAAAACTAAAGCGTTCTAATGGCGCATATAAAAAAACCGGTGAACAATATATTGTTGGCCTGGATATTGGCACCGAATACGTAAAAGCCTTAATTGGCGTCCTGAAAGACGATAAGATCGAAGTTATCGGTGTTGGCCGTACTCATCAGGAACTAAACGACATGCAGGCCGGGGCGATTGCCGACATCACAGGAGTGGTGCGCAACTGCAACGAAGCTTTAAACATTGCCGAAAAACAAGCTGGCACAACTGTTCGTACTGGTGTTATTGGTATAGCCGGTGAGCTAGTTAAGGGTACAACTACCACTGTCCGAGCCACCCGAAAAAACCCGACCAAAGCTCTGGACGTACCGGAGGTAGAAAAGATTATTGGTCTAGTTCAGAAGCGAGCCGAAGAGCGTGCTAAACAGCAGTTGGCCTGGGAATTGGGCGGTAAAGAAGTTGAAGTTCGTTTGGTTAACAGTGCCTTGGTCGGTATCGAAATCGATGGTTACAAGGTTACTAACCCAATTGGCTTTCAGGGTAAGGACGTAGTTGTGCAGCTCTATACGGCCTTCGCTCCATTAATTCATATTGGCGCCCTAGAAAAAACTGCTCAGGAGCTAGACCTAGATTTATTAGCTGTAGCCGCCGAACCTTTTGCCGTCTCCCGGGCCGTTATCGGTAATGATCCAAATGCCAGCATGAGTGCTATCTTGATGGATGTCGGTGGCGGTACTACCGATATTGCGGTCGTTAACGACGGCGGTGTCCAGGGAACCAAGATGTTTGGAATCGGCGGTCGCGCCTATACTAGAGCTGTCGAGAAGGAACTGGATATATCCTTTGCCCAAGCCGAAGAATTAAAAATCGGTTTACAATCTAACAAGACTCCTCGGACAGAAGTACCCTCTATCGAGAAAGCTCTAAAAAAGACTGCTGACGTCTGGATTGACGGCGTCGAACTTGCCCTATCGGAGTTTGACAAGTTAGATCATCTACCAAATCGAGTTTTATTGTGTGGTGGCGGGTCATCTCTTGATGCCTTGGTTGATACGCTAAATTCTAGCCAGTGGTATGGCCAGCTTCCGTTTACCCGCAAGCCAGTTGTACAATATATACGTCCCGAACAAGTTATGGGTATCGTCGACAAGACTGGCGACGTTACCGATCATACCTTTGTAACGGCCATGGGATTGTTGCGAGTTGGCGCTGACACTGTGCAGCAACAGGATGCTCCAGCGAGCACAACCAAAACAAGCTCTCCCAAAGGAAGTTTTAAAGAACGATTAGACAGGATGTTGCGCGTATGACCGAAGCTCAAAAAGATACTATCTACATCGATGTTGACGACGAAATCACTGGCATTATCGAAAAGGTCAAAGACAGCCCGCACAAAATTGTTGCTTTGGTGCTACCTAAACGCGCCACAGTTTTGCAGAGCATCGTCAACATGAAGCTGCTTAATCGCAGTGCTAAAACTGCTAAAAAGAGCCTGGTATTAATTACATCGGAAGCTGGCCTGCTACCTTTAGCTGGAGCGGTCGGGGTCCATGTTGCTAAAAACCTCCAATCCAAGCCTGCCATTCCAGCCGGGCCTGCTACCGATGAGATCCCTGAGTCACTGATAAATGAAGAAGAAATTGATGCCGATGAGGATGACCCAGAAATTGACGACAGTAAGCCAATCGGCGATCTAGCCGGTGTTGCTGATGAAGAAGAAACTATCGATCTAAACGACGATGAGCCCGCTACAGCAGATAAAAAAGCTGACAAACCAGCCAAAGACAAAAAACTCAAAGTTCCAAACTTCGAACGCTTCCGTAAATGGCTAATAATTGGCGGGATTGCTCTCCTAGTTTTAATTGTAGGCGGTTACTTTGCCATGGTGCGTATGCCCAAGGCTAACATCGTTATTACCACTGATTCAACCGATACAACTACGAATGTTGCTTTTACGGCTAACACTAGTACCAAAACTTACGACGAAGCCGCAAAGGTTATTCCGGCCGAAATGCCATCTGTCAAAAAAACCGACAGCCAATCGGCGCCCGCAACCGGGCAGAAGAATAACGGGACCAAAGCAACTGGAACAGTGACTATTACAGCTCAAAAATGTGGGATTATTAGCGTTAATCCTCCGGCCTCTATTGCAGCAGGGACGGGAGTTAGCTCTGGGGGTCAGACTTATATTACCCAGAAAACGACCGTCTTCACTACTCTAGAACCAAAAGACAGCTGTATTAACTACAAGTCAACCCCTACTGATATAACAGCGCAGAACGGCGGGGTGGCCTACAACGTAAGCGGCGCTACGTTTACGGTTAGCGGTCGTTCCGATATTAGTAGTGCGACTGGTAGTGCTAACGGCGGTACCGACAACATGGTAAAAGTAGTCTCTCAAGCCGACGTTGATGCCGCCAAAGCCAAGCTGACTACTCAAGCTCAATCCGATGCCGCCAAGACGGAACTTACTAATACACTTAAAAAAGACGGCATGTTCATTATTACCTCTAGCTTAGCTGTTGATGGACCGACAATTACAACGGCTCCTAACGTCGGTGACCCAGCCGATAATGTAACGGTAACGTCGACTGCTACTTATACGCTGTTGGGCGTTAATCAGGATGACCTAAACAAGCTAATTACCGCCCAAGCCAAAGGTCAGATCGATCAGGGTAAACAGACCGTCCAGGATACCGGGTTAAGTACAGCAACGTTTACAGTCCAGGGCAAGGATAACCCGCAGGTTGTGGCAACCACTACAGTGACAATCGGTCCGAACCTCGATACCAATGCTATCAAAAAAGAAATCGCCGGCAAAAAGAAGGCTGAAACAACTGATATTATCCAGAGTCGTCCTTCGATTAAATCTGTCACTGTTAATTACAGCCCATTCTGGGTCAATAAAACTCCTAAAAATGCCAATAAGGTGACAATTACATTCAATAAAGCGGGCAAGTAGTAATGCAGTCCTCTCAGAACCCTAATGCACGCATTGTAGCGTTGGACGTTGGTAAAAAACGGATTGGTGTGGCAAGCGCGAATGTCATTGCTCGTCTTGCCAGCCCATTAACCACCCTAGACGTAAGCGATAATATCATTGAAGATATTAAGCAGCTACTGGCTCGAGAGACTGCACAAGCATTAGTAATTGGCCTACCGCGTAATCTGCAGGGCGAAGACACCGACCAAACTAGGACGGTTCGTCAGTTCGCCGCTGGACTAGAAAAACAAATAAGTATCCCGATTTACTGGCAGGACGAGGCTCTAACTTCTCACTTATCAAAAGAACGTCTTAAAGTATCACAAAAAACTTACCAAAAAGGTCAAGTTGACGCCCTGGCAGCCACCTATATTTTAGAAGATTATTTGGTATCAATGCCGGATTCCAAATAATGGTAAAAAATAATCATTACCGAACACGAATAAGACGGTGGCCGTTAATTACCTTTTTATCGATATTTGTCGGGTTGGCTGTAGTTATCGGTGGAGTCTGGATGGTGCGATACTACTATTACCCTAACCTACTACCTTTTAGCAGTAGCCAGACTGCGGTAACCGTTACGATCCCAACCGGCTCTTCGGTTAGTCAGATTGCCGGCATACTACATCAAAATAAGTTAATCAGAGATTCTAGAGTTTTCACTCAATATGTACGTACTCAAAACGTTCAGGATAAGTTACAGGCGGGAACTTACTCCCTACGACCGAGTGATAGTGTGCAAAAAATTACTAAGATTTTAACCGGTGGAGATATCCAGAAGAACTTGTTTACAATTCTCCCTGGCCAAAGGCTCGACCAAATTAGAAGCTCGATGATTAATGCTGGATTCCCGGCTGCTCAGGTTGATCAAGCAATGAATTCGGCACTATATAAAAATCACCCAATTCTGGCTTATAAGCAGGCCGAAGCTAGCCTAGAGGGCTACCTGTATCCTAATTCCTACCATCGGATTGCCGAAACAACACCACAACAAATTATTAAGCAGTCATTGGATGAGATGCAAAAACAACTAACTCCAGCAATTCGCGATGCTTTTGTTGCTCAAGGCTTAACTGCTCATCAGGGGGTTACTTTGGCGTCGGTAGTGGAAATGGAGGTTTCTAAGCCCATTGATCGCCCGATTGTCGCCCAGGTGTTCCTTTCCCGTCTACGATTAAGTAAAAATCTTGAGTCGGATGCTATAACAGCCTATGGTGATATTCTGGCTGGGCATAGCCCCAGCACCACATTCGATACCCCGTACAACGTATATATCCACCCCGGCTTGCCAATAGGGCCGATTAGTAATGTTAGCGAGGATGCCTTGCAAGCAGTTGCGCATCCGGCCGCTACTAATTGGTTATATTTTGTATCTGGTGACGATGGCACTACTCACTTTTCTAGCAACCTACAAGATCACCAGGCACTGACTAAACAGTACTGTAAAAAACTCTGTCAGTAGAACTTCAAAAATGGCCAAAAGGGCCGATTTTTGGTATAATCTGGGGTGCAACTGGACGCATTTGTAATTATGCGAACAGTTGTCATATTTTGGAGAATTTGTATTAGTACAACAACAACTACATTAACCCAGAAACGCTCTAGTCGTTTCAATGGTTTTTGGCGCCTGAGAACCTACCAGCGCCTATTTAAACAACTATCTAAGAAATCCCGTCGCCGCACAGTCCGCTACAGCCTATTAGCTGCCAATGTCTTTTTACTAATGATCGTGGCTGCTTTTGTTATTGGTGGGCCTAAAAATGCTGGAAACAGTTTATCCGGTCAGGGTGTAGCCGCGCTAGGCGAAGCCTCAACTGCAGTTAACCCACTAGACCAACTATCATCAGCCGATATTGCAGTCCATATTGCTAGGGCTGCTAATCTGGATGAGTCGCAGGCGGTTACTAACAAGGCCGACACGGTTAATGCTCAACAGACCGTCACATCGGCCAGTACCAGTATCGTAACTAAACCTCAGGTCGTTTCGGATGGCCTAAAGTCACGTAAAGACATTCAATCCTACATCACAATTGACGGTGATACTGTTTCTAGCGTGGCTGCTAAGTTTGGTGTTACCTCGGACACTATACGTTGGTCTAATGGATTATCTGGCGATACTATTGCTACCGGCAAATCACTAGTGATATCACCAGTTAACGGTATCATATATAGGGTTGCACCTGGCGATACAGCTGATGGCTTGGCCACTAAGTATCATGCTAATAAAGATTTATTGATAGCCATTAATGATGCCGAAATTAGCGGTTTACCGGTCGGCGAAAATATTATAATTCCTGGTGGTTCACCGGCCGTAGCGACAGCAGCTCGGGCTACATTAGGTGGACTAGCTAGTGGAGGTGGTTTTGCCTGGGGTGGCTATAATGCTGTATATGGCAGTAACGGGTACGATTACGGCTATTGTACTTGGTGGGTAGCGAACCGGCGTTCTCAAGCCGGCCACCCCTTACCAAGCAATTTAGGTAACGCTAGTACCTGGAAGGTTTTAGCGCAACGAGCTGGTTTTGGAGTTGGTAACGTGCCAGCTGCTGGCGCTGTTATTTGGACACCACCCCGTGACTATTATGGTCACGTTGGCTATGTTGAGTCGGTTAATGCTGACGGCAGTGTGAATATTTCTGAAATGAACGTTATAGGCTGGGGGCGGGTCGACACTAAAACTCTATCGGCTGACCAAGCCGCCGCTTATTCATACATCTACTAGCCAGGCTGGACATAACTTGCTAACAGAGGTAGAATAAGCCCATGTTTGTGGATAAAGTTGCTGTAACAATTCAAGCGGGCGATGGCGGAGATGGTCGAGTTAATTTTCGTAAGGAAAAATTCATCGATCGTGGCGGCCCGGATGGCGGTGATGGTGGCAACGGTGGTAGCATTATATTTACAGCTAGCTGGAACCAAAATACACTTGCAAATTTTCGATACCAACGCTTGTTAAAGGCAGCCGATGGTCAGCCGGGAGATAAGCAAAAAAAACACGGACGAAACGGCCAGGACATGATGATTACCGTACCGGTCGGGACTATCATAACAGATGTAGAAGGCAAGTTATTGGCCGATTTGACCGAAGATGGTCAGCAAGTGGTTATTGCTAAGGGCGGACGTGGCGGCTTTGGCAATGCTCACTTTATCTCCTCGGTTCGTCAAGCCCCCCGGGTGGCCGAAAAAGGTGAAAAAGGCGAAATGCACGAGGCGACTATGGAACTAAAGATGATTGCCGACGTTGGTTTGATTGGACTACCTAACGCTGGTAAGTCAACTCTGTTGGCCTCAATCAGCCATGCTAAACCCGAGATTGCCGATTACCCTTTTACGACTATTAGGCCAAATCTTGGCGTGGTCGATATCGACCGGAACAATAGTCTGCTAGTAGCCGATATCCCTGGTTTAATCGAAGGAGCCAGCGAAGGTAAGGGTCTGGGTGATGAATTTTTACGTCACGTCGAACGCACCAGTGCTCTGGCCCATCTTATAGATAGTTACTCAGATGATGTTACCGCCGATTACAAAACGATTCAGAAGGAGCTTAAAACTTACTCAGTTGACCTATCAAAGCGGCCGCAGATCGTTGTTCTTAGCAAGATAGACGGCTTGGACGATGAAATTATAAATTCAAATATAGAAATATTAAAAAAAGTTGTTCCAAAAAAAACCCAAATTATGGCAATCTCGGCACCCAGTCATAAAGGTGTTAAAGAACTAATTTTTGAGATTCAGAAGATTGTCGTTAAGGAGCGGTCCAAACAGGCTAAAAAAGTCGCTAAAGTTTTACCAGTTATTAGACTTGAGCAGGACGATAGTTGGCGAGTCGCTAAAGATACCAAAGGCTTTACTGTTAGTGGTAACAAGATCGAGCGCTTTGCGGCGCGCACTGACTTTGCGAATGCCCATGCTGTTGCTCGATTGCGTGATATTCTTAAGAAAATGGGCATCATGAAAGAACTGCAGAAGAAAGGTATTGAGCCGGGTCAACCGATTACAATTAACGGTTACGAAAGCATTGAATACTAATGGCGGCCAGCAGCTTATTTTTTTACGATTTAGAAACTAGCGGGATTAACCCGCGCAGTTCTAGAATTATGCAATTCGCCGGCCAACGGACCGATCTTAAACTAAAACCAATCGGCGAACCGGTTAATATTTTGATCAAACTTAGCGATGACATTCTACCAGAACCGAATGCCATTATGATTACCGGGATTACACCTCAGCAGACAAAAGCTGATGGCATTACTGAGGCCGAATTCTTAAAAATCTTCAGTCATGAGATTGCAATACCAGGAACGATTTTTACTGGTTTCAACAATGTTCGATTCGATGATGAGTTCATGCGTTTTTTAAATTACCGCAACTTTTATGATCCTTATGAGTGGCAATGGCAGGATGAACGTAGTCGCTGGGATATTTTGGACGTTGTTCGGCTAACACGCGCATTACGGCCTGATGGCATTACGTGGCCGTTTGACACTGATGGTAAGCCATCTAACCGTCTAGAGATGCTTTCTAGTGTTAATGGATTAGAACACACCGATGCGCACGATGCCTTAAGTGATGTGCGGGCCACAATTGCTCTTGCTAGACTAATATATAACAAGCAAAATAAGCTTTTTGAATATCTTCTATCGATACGCGGCAAGAAGGCTGTGGCCGATCTAGTAGATTCTGACCAACCTTTTGTGTATGCTTCAGGAAAGTATTCAGCCGATTACCAAAAAACCGCTGTTGTTACCAAGATCGCTGATCATCCAACACGCCAAGGGGCATTAGTTTATGATCTGCGACATGATCCTAACCAGTATTTAAGAAAAACTCCTAGTGAATTAGTTGAACTATGGCGTTGGAAAAAAGACGCCATCGAACCCCGGCTACCGATCAAAACGCTTCAGTATAATCGCGTACCAGCAGTGGCACCACTCGGTGTCTTAGATAAAGATTGCCAAAAACGCCTAAGAATAGACTTAGCAATTGTTAAGGCGAATCGTCAGAAGCTATCAAAAGCCAACGACTTCAAAAAAAACCTGCTCCGAGCGCTAGAGATTATGGATAAAGACCAGCAAACCCGTTTGGTTGCGACTGATACTGAAGTTGACGCTCAGCTGTATGATAATTTCATTAGCCGCCCGGACCAGATTGTGATGAGGGCGGTTAGAGTTGCAGAACCGGACGATCTGAATGGTTTTACTAATCGGCTGATAGATCCGCGCCTTAAGGCTATCTTGCCGCTGTATAAGGCTAGGAATTTTCCTAAGTCATTGTCGTCCGAAGAACTAGCGGAGTGGGAGAGGCATCGTCAGCAAGTACTCACCGGAGGCGGTAAACAGAGCCGGCTCGCACTATTTTTTGCGCGACTCGAAGAAATAGCCAAAACCAAGGGTATTAGCCAAGAAAAACGTTACTTACTGGAAGAACTCCACCTTTACGGCGAAAGTATTATGCCTGTTCCAGATTTCGTAGACTGATAACATCAAAGTGACGTTGATTTTGATGTTGTAGCTTTTCAGTCCTTGCTTTGTAATAGCGATAACCAAAATAGCTCAATAATGGCCACAAGATTAGTTGATACCAAAGAAAGGTGAGTTGAAGGTGAGTGCCTGGTATTTGTCCCAGGACAATAAGTTGCATCATAATTCCAAACCCGTTTACATATACCTTAATTCTAAATCTATTTGCAATAAAGTCAATAGTAGTTTATCATCCTAATGCTTAGGAGTATTTATCAATACTCTGGTAAACTAAAATATAAGTTTTTACGGAGACATAGGTGTATATGAATCGTCAGCGCAACTCGTTTAGTCAAAATGGTGTAGGAATGGAAATATGTTTTTCTGAGCAAACTACTACGCCAGAAGAATTTGGCCGTAGTGGCTTATATATTTCTTCTCCCCCCGAAGTTCGAATAATTCGGCAGGTTAGTATTCATCCTGACGATAATGAAAGATTACGTAATGCAGTAGACTATTTAGGTCAAAAAAACTACGGAAAAGGTAAGGCTACTGCTATTGGATCCCTAGCATGTACCTATGTATCTGCCGAAGAAATGGCTCGAATGCTAGAAAATAAGTACCCTAAAATATATCAAAATCGTCGCAAGATAACTCAAATGCAACGGCGCATGGCAAAAGACTATAAACAATTCGTTCAAAATTCAGGTAGATCCGTAGAGGAAGCAGTAATGTCGGGTTTTAGAGTACAGATTGACGGTCACGATGACGAGCAAACAGATGTATTCCCGTTAATTGATGAAATGAAATGGTCGGCCGGAGATTTTTTTATTTCTGATTATGAAAAATATAGCCACAACACAATCGGACTAGACCTTTCAGAGAACTTAACTTTGATGGCTGAAATGGATGAAACAGTTGCATACTTAAGGGATGAGGGACTTAACATAAACTCCATAGACAGGACCCGTGAACCACACCTGAGTATATTTACAACTTTCGGCAGTCTGGGGAACACTAGTTTGCACGCTATGAGCCATCCCAACCCTGTTACTTTGGAGCTTCCAAAAATGTGGGTTAATTCTAGCGGGATCACTATTTAATACAACAATATGCTATAATAGCAAGCGGAGTAAACAGTAAATTATGCCAGTACGTGATGAGAAGGATTTCAGTTACATTGATATGAGCCGAGCCGTTGAAGGCCCTGGCATAATTAAGTTTTTAGGTGCAGTCGATTACCATAGCAGAGAAATATTTGGTAATGATCAATCAGGCATAGTTGTCATCCCTGGCCATCTGGACGAGGATGCTAGGATTAACAGTAGTAACGAGGATTACCTATCATCCGAATTAGAAATCAAAACGGTGGGTAGCCCGAGGTTTAAAGTATACGATGCAGAGGATATAAGGTTTACGTTGCTCCATCGCCGCCAACCGAAGGAGCTGAATAAGACGAGCAGGTTATTGTGGGCAGGTCGTAGGACAACTAGAATACAAGAGCAAACATACCATCCAATTGATGTAGATACAGATCAGGCCCCGCTATTTAAGACTAGTCCACTCTATGAGGCTTTGGTCAGGATTGGTCTTCAGTATGATGTGCCTAGCCAGGATAACGTACCGATTAAATTTTCGGCAATTACTTTGAACCCAGATTCTGATTTTGGCGATAAAGGCATTGAGCTGGCATTGATTCCGTCCCCTGATGACAAAGTTACTCGTATGTTGGTTGATCAGATTCAACTATGCTATACAGCTCTAAAGCAAAAATCAAAATGGGCTGTATATCCGAATAACGGGCCATTACCCTTAACTGTGCCATTTGCACGTTTGCCACGAGATGTTACTGAATCAGAGATAAAACAGTTTATAAAAGTTATGGACGAAAACTTACTTCCAGTCCGTGGCGTATTGAGTGTGATTAATCCTCGTCCCACCATTCATAACTAGCTAGGGTCTAGTAAAACTTATAAGAAATCTGTATAATTAGTCGACTTATGAGCGACGCTATTTTAGTTAAAGGTGCTCGGGAGCATAACCTCAAAAATATTGATGTTGAGATTCCGCGCGGTAAATTAGTGGTAATTACCGGCTTGTCCGGCTCAGGTAAGTCGTCCCTGGCTTTTGACACCATTTACGCCGAAGGGCAACGTCGTTATGTTGAATCGCTTAGCTCGTATGCTCGACAGTTCCTGGGACTTATGGAAAAGCCGGACGTCGATCAGATAGACGGACTGAGCCCAGCAATTTCTATTGACCAAAAATCAACTAGTCGTAACCCTCGCTCGACTGTGGCCACTGTCACTGAGATTTATGATTATTTACGCCTGTTGTATGCCCGCATCGGGATTCCCCATTGCCCTGTTTGTAGTAAACCGGTTGCCCGTACAACAAGTGCTGCCATTGTTGATCAGATTACTAAATTACCAGTCGACGCCAAGATTATGATCCTAGCACCAATTATTAACTCCAAAAAAGGTGCGTTTGAGCATATACCAGAACAATATACACGGGCCGGTTTTGCCCGGGCTCGAGTTGACGGCGTCGTTTACGCTTTGGATGAATTCCCAGAACTCGATAAGAACTACAAACATACCATCGAAATTGTGGTTGATCGCTTAGTGAATAACGATGACAGCCGTGGCCGATTAGTCCAGTCTGTCGAGCAAGCTATAGAAGTTGCCGATGGCAAGGTTAGTGTTTTAGATGCTGCTACAAAAATTGAGAGCTTTTATAGCTTAAGATACGGCTGCCTCGACCATCCTGATGTTGCTATACCTGAGCTCGAACCACGTACCTTCAGTTTTAACAGCCCACAAGGTGCTTGCCCGATTTGTACCGGGCTTGGCTCCCGCCTAGAGGTAGACCCTGAGCTAGTTATTCCGAATGGTCGCTTGACCCTGGCCGAAGGTGCTGTTAGGCCATATAACCGGATTAATACCGACAACTGGTACATGAAAAAACTGCAAGCTCTGGCTGATCGATATGAATTTAGTGTCCATGTCCCGACCGGTGACTTAACCAAAGCCCAAATTGAAAAAATCATGTATGGTACAGCTGACGAAACCTATAAAATATCTTTGGGCATCGGTCGTTCGTTCGATACCACCTACGAAGGGGTAATTCCAAATTTGGAACGCCGCCACAAAGAAACCGACAGTGATTTTATGCGTCGTGACATTGAGCGTTTTATGCAGGAGAGGCCTTGCCACGCTTGTCATGGGAGACGGCTTAAGCCAGAGGTGCTAGCTATTACAGTTGGCGGGCTATCGATTATGGATATTTGCGAGCTATCAATCGACGATGCCATAGACTTTTTTAAACAGCTTAAGTTGAGCGCTAAAGATGCACAAATCGCTACTCAAATATTTAAAGAAATCTCCGCTAGATTACAGTTTTTGCAAGATGTGGGCCTTAATTATCTAAGCTTATTGCGCAGTGCTGTTACCTTGAGCGGGGGTGAAGCTCAGCGGATACGTTTGGCTACGCAAATTGGTTCTGGCCTGCAAGGAGTCCTTTATGTTTTGGATGAGCCTTCGATCGGCCTTCATCAGCGTGACAACGAACGCCTAATCAAAACCCTCAAACACCTAAGAGACCTTGGCAACACAGTAATTGTTGTCGAACATGACGAAGAAACAATTCGGACCGCCGATTTCCTGTTAGACATCGGTCCGGGGGCAGGAATTCATGGTGGATACGTAGTTGCCTCTGGCACTCCGGAACAAGTATCTAGGGTACCCAAAAGTGTTACTGGCCAGTATCTTCGCGGCGAAAAGGTCATTCCAATTCCCACAAAACGACGCAAAGGTAACGGAAAAGCCCTGGTAGTAAAGGGCGCCCGCGAGAATAACCTTCAGAATGTTACGGTCTCGATTCCTCTAGGCAAGATGGTGTTAGTAACTGGTGTATCGGGCTCGGGTAAGTCTAGTTTGATTAACGACATTGTGGCTAAAGAATTACAAGCACGTTTACATAGGGCCAATACTGTACCGGGCCGTCATGATGAAATTGACGGTATTAAGGAACTAGACAAAGCGATTGTTATTGATCAGTCGCCGATCGGTCGCACTCCACGTTCTAATCCAGCCACATACACTGGTCTATTTACACCAATTCGCGAATTATTCGCTAGTACACCAGAAGCCAAATTACGTGGTTATGCGGCCGGCCGTTTTAGCTTTAACGTTAAAGGTGGTCGTTGCGAAAACTGTTCTGGTGACGGAATTATAAAAATTGAGATGCACTTTTTACCGGATGTCTATGTGCCCTGCGAAGTTTGTCACGGTAAGCGCTATAACCGCGAAGCTCTAGAGATTCATTTTAAAGGTAAGGCAATTAGCGATATTTTAGAAATGACTTGCGAAGTTGCTTTAGAATTTTTCGGAAACATTCCCTCGATTGCCCGCAAGCTTCAAACCTTAGTTGATGTAGGTTTGGGCTATATCGCTCTCGGTCAATCGGCAACTACACTTAGCGGGGGTGAAGCTCAGCGTATTAAGCTGGCTACAGAATTGTCACGTCGTCCAACCGGCCGTACGCTTTATATTTTGGACGAGCCTACTACTGGTTTACACATGGCTGATATCAATAAATTGCTGCATGTCTTGCATGCCCTAGTTGACGCCGGTAACAGTATGATTATCATTGAGCACAACTTAGACGTTATTAAAGCTGCTGACCACATTATCGATATGGGCCCCGAAGGCGGTAGCGGCGGCGGATTTATTATTGCCGAGGGAACACCCGAGCAAGTTGCCAAGATAAAAAAATCTTACACAGGTCAGTTTTTAAAAACAATTCTTTAACGACGAGTAACTTTTTTCCACAAATCTTGGCGAAGTTTTTTGTCTTTGATGATGTGTAGTATTACTGGACTAAAAGTAAATAGCATGGCCAGCAAAACTATCGGCAGTAGGTACTTATCGATATTGGGTATTTTACTGCCTAGCCAGTGACCCAGCATAACAACGCCAGCACCCCAAAGGGTGGCGCCAACTATGTTAAAGGACAGGAATCGTTTGTAATGCATTTTTCCGACACCAGCAACTAATGGCGCGAAAGTACGAATAATCGGTATAAAACGAGCTAAAATAATCGTTTTACCACCGTGGTTTTGATAGAAAGCTTCAGCCTTGACAACGTACTCTTGGCGGAAAAATAGACCGTCCTTTTTACTGAAAATACGATGACCAGTCCGGCGCCCAATAGCGTAACCAACACTGTCGCCAGCGATAGCCGCTACTATAACCACTAACAACACCCAGCCCAGGGGTAGTTTACCCTGAGCGGCAAAGAAACCAGCCGTAAACAGTAGAGTATCGCCGGGTAGGAAAAAGCCAATCAATAAGCCTGATTCAGCAAAGACCATACCGCCAATTAATAGCAACCCAGTCAATACTCCGGCGCTTTGTAGTAGGTGCTCAGGATTAATTCCAAACATGTTTTACTAGCTTAACCTATAAGCTAGTTCGCCGTCTACTCCGAATCTTTGCTATACTATAGGTTACAAACCAAGGAGGTTCTAGTGTCCGATCAAGATATCGCAATTACATTGCAAAACCGAGAAGCGGTGGGGAAAGCTGTCAAAAAGTTGCGAAGAGATGGATTAGTGCCTGCTGTTATTCACGATCATGGACGAGATTCTATTCATGTAATGGCCTCTTATACTGAGTTACACAAGGTCTACAAAGAAGCTGGTAAGCATCATCCAGTAAACTTGACTGTCGATGGTAAAAAATACCTAGCCATTATTCGGGATGTAGATTTTGAGCCACGCAAGCATATGCTGCGTCATGTTGTGTTTAACGCCATCGAGCAAAACAAGCCTGTTGAAACTGAAGTTCCAGTTGTATTCGAAGGCGATGCCGAAGCCGAAAAGGCTGGTTTTATGATTCTTCGCCAACTCGACAACGTTGAAGTTAAGGCATTACCAAAAGACCTGCCTGATCAAGTCACTATCGATATTTCTGGTCTTACTGCTGTTGGTGATCGCCTCCACGTTTCTGACATTGTTGTTCCAGCCGGCGTGACTATTCTAACCGAAGCCGAACATGCCGTAGCCATGGTCGAAGAACCACGTTCACTAGCTGCCGCTCAAGCCGAAGAAGATGAAGCCGCTGCCGCCGAAGCCGCTCCAGTAGTCGCCGAGGAAGGTGAAGAGCCTAAGACTGATACTCCTTCCGAAACAGAGTAAGCTAATCCTCTAAAAAGCCACCACTTTGATGAGCCCAAAGACCTGCATAAACTCCATTGTTTTTAATTAACTCTTTATGCGTGCCTTGCTCGGAGATTTTACCGTTGTCGAGAACAATGATTCTATCCATTTTCTGAATCGTGCTTAGGCGGTGGGCAATTACAATCGCAGTCCTTCCCTCCATCAATTTCCACAACGCGTCCTGGATTAACACTTCACTCTCGGAGTCCAGGGCACTCGTCGCCTCATCCAATACTAAGATTGGTGCATTTTTTATCATTGCTCGAGCGATTGCCACACGTTGACGCTGGCCACCAGATAGTTTAACGCCACGTTCGCCAACAAGGGTTTCGTAGCCTTGAGGTAACGTTTTAATGAACTCATCAGCGTGAGCAACTTTTGCTGCTGAAAAAACAGTTTCTTTGCTCGCAGAAAAATTTCCATAACGGATATTGTTGAATAAAGAACGATGGAACATGATAGGTTCCTGGGGAACATAAGCGATACTGCGGTGTAAATCATCTTGGGTGATGCTGGCTATGTTCTGTCCATCAATAGTAATCTCACCACTATCAACGTCGCTAAATCTTAACAGTAGACGAGTAAAAGTAGTCTTTCCCGACCCAGAATGTCCAACTAAGCCTATCTTTTCTCCGGCTTTAATTTGAACATTTAATTTGCTAAAAATTTCTTTGTTGGCGCCATCGTGTATAAAAGTCACATCATTGAAGCTGATTGTACCAAGACTTGCCTTAAATTCCTTAGGGCTCACAGGATCTTGGATTTCGGGTATGAGCTGCAAAATCTCTGTCATCCCACTGGCATTACCAAAGGCCCTATTGTAGTTACGCAAAGAGCCATTACTAAAAGTAAAAAGTTGACTCGAAATACTCGCAGTGTATGTTAGAACTAAAAAGACTGTTGCTAAGTTTGCTTTGAATGTTACGACACTGACTATCGCGATAAACAAAGCAATAACCTCTATCAGACTCGTTAAGCCAGAAAAGTATATCATCTGCCTTTGCATAGCATGCATTAGACTCATCAGATGAGAAGCGGTATTGGTAGTTGCTTTGGAATACTGTCTTTCCTCGTATTCCTTCCCGGCAAAACTCTTTATTGCCATAACGTTAGTAATACTGTCAGCCAAATAGCCGGTTTGAGCGCTTTCGGCTGCTGCATGTTCACTACTCAGGTGTCTTACTTTTCTGGTGACCCAAAAAGCAGTCGTAACATAAAAAGCTGTAAATAGTACCAAAGCTACTACGTATAGTGGTGCGCGCCTAGAAAGAATTATCGATGTGAATATAAGCCCAGAAAATAACGGAATAACTTGATAGAAGGTTGTGTCGGCTATTTGATCATATGCTCCGAGGATTTTACTAGACTGCGATACTAATGACCCACCAAAACTATCAGCGTGGAAATTAGCACTCTGTCCGAGCAAATGTCCGTAAACTCGCTCTGCTAGGTCACGCTCGACGTTGGCTTCGAGCCGCCAGGATAAGGTGTCTACAATCCGCCAGGTAAAGACCCCAGCGAACATTAGGCAGGTATAAAGTAACAAGGATGTACCAAAACTACCCCAAACATCATTCGGAGTAAACTGGCCTTTTGCCAATCGATTTAACACGTTCGCTAAAACTAGTGGAGGCAAGTAATTCGTAATCAAAGTTATTATAGGTATGGAAATTAATGTCCCAGCTGCGTAAACAGGATAGTGCCAGGCTTGATGCCAGTAAAGTTGTATTGTTTTAGTTGTAGTAGAGGACTTTTTCATAGCACACCGCCTCCTGCGGTGTGGTTAGTTTATGGGGTAAATATATTGTTTTCTAGAAGAGATACGGAAACAGCTAGCACTCCGCAGGGACGGGCAAAGTTGTGCCGAAAGTAGTTTGTTTGATCATTGCCTCGTCCTTTCCGTTAGGTTGATGATTATTTAACAATTATACTATACTAATCAAGCATTATCAAAAATGAGCGTAAAATGGTATAATAAATGAAATGAAGAAGGTGATTCTATACTATAAGTTTGCCCCCGTTAGTGACCCGATTATGACGGTGCGCTGGCTGAAGGAACTTTGCGGTCGTTTGGCGCTAAAAGGTCGTATTATCGTTAGCCCAAATGGTATTAATGGCACCCTGGGTGGGGATCTCGACAATCTCCTTGCTTATAAACGTGAAATGAACAAATCAGTGACTTTTAAGGGTATAGCTTATAAATGGAGTGATGGCACCGGCCAAGAATTCCCGCGACTGAGCATTAAGGTCCGTGATGAATTGGTTGCCTTTAAGGCCGCTGATCAAATTAAGGTTGATGATACGGGTGTAATTGGTACCGGCAAACACCTTAAGCCTGAGCAACTCCATAAGCTAGTCGAAGAGAACGATGATGTCGTCTTTTTTGATGGCCGAAATGCTTATGAAGCTGCTGTCGGCCGTTTTAAAGGTGCCATTGTGCCGGATACTAAAACCACTCATGATTTTGTAACAGAAATCCGAAGCAAAAAATACGAAAAAATAAAAGATAAACCAGTCGTAACTTATTGTACTGGCGGCGTGCGTTGCGAAATTTTGAGCACCCTTATGAAGCAAGAGGGTTTTAAGGATGTTTATCAACTTGATGGCGGTGTCGTTAAGTACGGCGAAAAATATGGTGACGAAGGCTTATGGGAAGGTGTTTTACATATCTTTGATGACCGCATGCAGCATCGTTTTTCTGATAAATCTATAGACATCGGTAGTTGCGTTCATTGTGGCGGTAAGACCAGCAACTACATTAACTGCGCCAACAATGCCTGCAACCGACTGGTATTAGTGTGTGACAAATGTGATGACGGCCAGAGTGTTTGCGAGAAGACTGAGTGTAAACAATTGGTAGGACATGAACAAGCGGCTTGAGGCCAAGCTGGCTCTGCTGCCCAAAGACCCCGGCGTTTACTTTTACAAGGACAAGACCGGCGAGATTATTTATGTAGGCAAAGCTGCAAATTTGCGCAATCGGGTTCGGCAGTACTTTCAGGTTAGTCGCTATCGTGATATCAAAACCGACGCCCTTGTCGCTGATATTGTTGATGTCGAATGGATTACCGTCGACAGCGAAATTGACGCTCTGTTTTTAGAGGCAGAACAAATTCGTAGATACCTGCCGAAGTACAATATTTTGCTGCGCGATGACAAAAGCAGTAGCTATGTGCGAATTGATTATGACAGCCCGCACCCAACGGTTACTTTTACTCATCGCCCACTAGACGACGGCGCTCAGTACTATGGGCCGTACTATAACACCCAAGCCGTTAAGCGAGCCCTCAAGTACTTACGCAAAGCCTTCCCATATAGTACGCATAACCATACCATTCCAAAGCGAGCCTGCCTGCTTTATCACATTGGTCTATGCCCAGGCCTCGAGGATGACAAGACCAGCCTTAAAGACTATCGTGATAACCTTAAAAAACTCATCAAGTACCTAAAGGGCGAGCGGATAGTTCTAATCCGTCAGGCCGAGAAAGAAATGCAGGCTTATGCTAAGGCTGGCAAGTTCGAAGAAGCTGCCATTGCCCGAAATCAACTATTCGCCCTAAAAGGTCTTAGGAAGCAAATAATATTTTCGGATCGTGAATTTATGGATATCAGCAAAGACCAGGGTCTGGCCGGCCTGACTGATTTATTAGGGCTAACAAAGGTGCCACGCCGGATCGAAGGCTATGATATCAGCCATATGTCTGGAACTGATACGGTGGCTAGCATGGTGGTATTTACTAATGGTATTCCCGACAAAGCATCCTATCGTAAATTCAAAATGCGCATACCTGGTAACGATGATTTTGCCCACATGAATGAGGCTATCAGTCGACGATTGAGTGAAAAGAATCGTAAAGCCTGGGGACTGCCGGACGTTTTTTTAATTGATGGCGGCAAAGGACAACTAAGCGCAGCAATTAAAGCCCGTGACGAGGCTGGCTGCAGCCATATACCGATGATCGGCTTAGCTAAACGCGAAGAAGAAATCGTCATTCACCGCGACCTATCGGCCGTTGAGCTAAACCGACCTCAAGTTATAAAAGATGATGCCTTACTGACTC
Source organism: Candidatus Saccharimonadota bacterium (assembly GCA_037139495.1). Lineage (GTDB taxonomy): Bacteria > Patescibacteriota > Saccharimonadia > Saccharimonadales > JAUPVS01 > JAUPVS01. The sequence continues at coordinate 55,208 of JBAXGG010000001.1, forward strand.
AGGACGATAAGTTCATTAAAGTTCTGTTGCCGGCATCCTCTCACACAGTTAAACTCTTACAGCGTATTCGTGACGAGTCGCATCGTTTTGCGGTTAGCTATCACAGCGTTCTAAAGGGCAAGCGTCAGACCTCTAGTTTACTTGACGAAATTCCGGGAGTCGGCCCGCTGACTCGTAAAAAATTACTCCGAAAATTCGGCTCAATGAGAGGTATTGCCGGGGCCACAACCGAGGATCTTGCAACAGTCGTCGGAAGCCAAAAAGCCCTGACAATCAGCCAATATTTTGCCGATTAATAGTGACGTAAAGTTTGATATAATAGGTTAACGGTATGTACCACCATTTCTCAAAGGAGTTTTTTGTTTCCAACCGCCTACGTCTGCGGGAACTGTTTGTGGGAACCGCGCCGATCGTAATTACCGCTAATGGCGTTTTGCAACGTAACGGCGACGGAATCTTTAGTTTTAGGCAGGATAGTAGTTTTTGGTATCTGACCGGCATTAAGCAGTCGGACGTTGTTTTGGTGATGGATAAAACCAAAGATTATTTGATTCTGCCAACTCAGCAAGATTATTTAGATATTTTTCACGGTAGGTCGGACCCAATTGCCTTACAGGCCATATCTGGCATTGATACCATCTATAAACAAGAAGAGGGCTGGAAACGGCTGAATAGCCGTCTAAAGCGGGCAAAACACGTCGCGACTCTGTCAGCTACCCCAGCCTACGTTGAGCAACTTGGGTTTTACGCCAATCCTGCCCGGGCACAATTATTAGACCGCATCAAGCTGGCCAATACTGAAGTCGAGCTACTAGACCTAAACCCTCAATTGTCCCTGATGCGGGTTCTTAAGCAAAAACCCGAACTAGAAGCTTTGCAGGAAGCGATCAATATCACAGTTAAGGCAATTAATTTTGTTCAAAAACGCCACTATGATCATGAATACCAGCTGGAAGCCGAAATTACTAGGCAGTTCCGTAAAGCCGGTACTCAGGGGCACGCCTTTACACCAATAATCTCTGCTGGGGCAAATGCCTGCATTCTTCATCGTGATGAAAATGACGCCACTATTAGCGACAAAGACTTGATTACCCTAGACATTGGCGCCGAAGTCGATAATTATAGCGCCGATATTAGCCGTACCTATAGTCAGGCCAAGCAGCCGAGTAAGCGCCAGAGAGCCGTTCATGATGCTGTGATTTCCGTTCAGGACTACGCGTTCAGTTTAGTTAAACCGGGTGCCTTAATAATAGAAAACGAAAAATTGGTCGAGCATTATATGGGAGAAAAATTACGTGAGCTGGGCTTGATTCAAACGATTAACCGTGACAGCGTCCGTAAATATTTTCCGCATTCCACGTCACACTTTTTGGGTTTGGATGCGCACGACACTGGTGATTATAGTCGCCCCCTCGAACCGAGTATGGTCATAACTGTCGAACCCGGTATATATATTCCTGAGGAGGGAATTGGAATTAGGATCGAGGATGATGTACTGATCACCACTGATGGCTACAAGGTGATGAGTGATAAGTTACCAAGATCAATCTGTTAGATTTGGTACAACTGGGGTACAATAGATCGTAACTATTATGAACAATGCAACTGGTCGGTTTCTATTACGTTGGTTTGTCTGTGGATTGGGCCTGTGGATTGCTGCCTTGATTTTGGGGGGAAGTCGTTTAACTGTACAAAGCAGTCTGCTGGTCTTAATTGTGTCCGGCCTCCTGCTTGCGATTCTAAATACCGTAATTAAACCTCTAGTGGTAATCCTATCTTTACCGGCAATATTGTTTAGCCTGGGGCTATTTATGATCGTTATTAACGGCTTAATGGTTTTGTTGGTGAGTAAGCTCTACGCTTCGCTTCAGGTAGAAAACTTTGGCGCCGCGATGTTGGCCGGAATGATCATTGGTTTTGTTAACTATTTAGTGACAACCATCCTCGATAGACGGAGCAGCTAAGGCTTTCGCCATGAGACGCTTTGCTCTACAATACAGTAAATGAGTATTTACAACTATCTAACTATCGCCTCAGCCATATTGCTGACAATCCTAGTTTTGGTTCAAACCCGTGGCGCAACGCTTGGTGCTGGTTTGGGCGGTGGTGGGGAAGTTAATACTGTTCGGCGTGGATCCGACAAGACACTACATCAAATTACTATTATTGTGGCTTTCGTTTTTGCTGCTTCAATTTTATTGAGCGTGGTTATTAAATAGTTCGTATTAGAGGTGGCTAATGGTTGATCGAGCAACAAAATTGCGCTGGCGCCGACGTTTTCGGCGCAGTCGGAAGCAAGTTGAGAGTATCGGCGAACAGGCCGAGCAACATCTAGAAGCGCATGTTATTTCCCGAATCGCTCGTCTTTGGAAAGTACGCCGCTTTTTAACGGCCTGGACACTACTAATCGTTCTATTAATTACGACTCTAGTTCTTCAGACTAGAGCCCTGAGCATTTACTACCAATCACTACAGACCATACCCGGTGGCACATACACCGAAGGTATCCTGGGAAATTTCACTACCGCCAACCCGCTCTATGCTACAGGTTCCGTGGATACCTCAGTTTCGCGTTTGGTTTTCAGTGGACTTTTTAAGTACGACTCAACCAATAAATTAGTCGGTGATTTAGCTCAATCTTGGAGCGTTAATGACAGAGGCAATGTATACACCGTCATTTTAAAACCAAACCTACACTGGCAAGACGGCCAGGCACTAAGGTCAGGGGATGTCGTCTTTACTTATAGAACTATCCAAAACCCCGACGCCGAATCAGTTCTTTTTAATAGCTGGCAAGGCGTAAAAGTTGCTGCCACTGACAACCAGACCATCACTTTCACCCTGCCTCAAGCACTCAGCTCTTTCCCGTACTCTATGGTTAATGGCATCATTCCCCAACATATCTTGGCAGGAGTTCCAGCATCACAGCTGCGTTCAGTTTCATTTGATACTGCCCATCCAGTCGGTGCCGGGCCTTATAGCTGGAAGACCATAGAAGTTACGGCCGCTGATCCGGAAAAACGCGAAGAACGAATCGCTTTGTATCCAAACAAGTATTATGTTGGAGGTAAACCCAAGTTGGACGGCTTCATTGTTAGAGCCTTCCATAGTGAGGCTGCAGCTATCGATAGCTTTAATAAGCAGGAGCTAGACGGGGTAGTTGGTTTTAACAGCGTACCCGCTAAGATCACTAAGAATACATTGGTTCGGCGTTATAGCTTTCCGCTAACTAGCCAAACCCTAGTTTTCTTCAAGACTACAGAGGGCGTCTTGGTCGATCAAGCAGTCCGCAGGGCACTCGTTCAGGCTACTGATGTGCCCGCAATCGCAGTCACTTTAGGCTACCCGGTACAAACTGTCGATGAACCATTTTTGCGGTTTCAACCCGGCTACAATAAATCTTTAGCCCAACTAGCCTTTAATGTCGTTGCTTCCAATCAAGCCCTAGATGCGGCCGGCTGGGTAAAAGGCAACGACGGAATTCGGACTAAAAATGGACAACCTCTGACCTTCACGCTAACGAGCGTAGATACCCCAGAGTACTCTGCTATTACTAAAAAGCTTCAGCTGCAATGGCGTGAAATCGGTGTTAATTTGCAAATTAGCTTGCAGCCGGCCAGTGATTTACAAACCGCACTGGCCTTTCATAACTACGATGCATTATTGTACGGCATTTCGATCGGGGTGGATCCAGATGTTTTAGCTTATTGGCATAGTTCTCAGGCCGATATTCGATCGGCCAATCGTTTGAATTTTTCTGAATACAAATCTGCCGTTGCCGATAAAGCTTTAGAAGCTGGCCGAACTAGGTCGGACCCCAGTTTAAGAGCGATTAAGTATCGACCGTTCCTAGAATCATGGCGTAACGATGCCCCGGCCGTCGGTTTATATCAGCCCCATTTCCTATACATAACCCGTCAGACGGTTGGAGGTCTAGTTGAGCATACTATTAACACTCCAACCGATCGATATAGCAATGTTCAAAATTGGACAATTCGTGAATCTAGCCAGGATCTACCTCAATAGCTAGCCTTGAGTTTTTGCTTCAAAAATCGTACTATAAACAGCGATACTTAGGTAGAAGTACTCTTGCTAATGCCGCGATGGCGAAATTGGTAGACGCGCTAGTTTCAGGGACTAGTGGGGGCAACCCCGTGGAGGTTCAAGTCCTCTTCGCGGCACCAGCGACAGTGCTTAGCCGAACTTATCAGCCTGTGGTATCATTAACACCGAAATATGAGTAAAGTAGCGCATTATTTACAGGAGCACGTCCTCGGCGAAGTTATGACTTCGGCCGATCTTCGAAAACATTTTTCGACTGACGGTAGTATTTTTACAGTTACACCTTCGGTTGTATTGTACCCTCGAAACGAAAATGATGTTCGTAAAACCGCTCGGTTTACCTGGCAACTAGCCGAAAGGGGGCGAGTTATACCAATTACAGCTCGAGGTCGTGGCACCGATCAGGGCGGTGGTGCGATTGGTAGTGGGATTGTGATGGTATTCCCGGCTCACATGAATCATATTACCGAAATGGATGCTAAGAGCGGCTTAGTTACTGTTCAACCTGGCATAAACTATGGTCATTTGCAGCAGACCCTGCACACTCATGGCCGTTTCTTACCTCCGTACCCAGCTTCTTTTGAATACAGCAGTATTGGTGGTGCGATCGGTAATAATGCCGGCGGTGAAAAAAGCATCAAGTATGGCAAGACTCGCAAATATGTGCGTAGCTTGCGGGTTGTTTTGGCTAACGGCGAAGTGATTCACACCGGCCGGATTAACAAGCGTGAAGTAAATCGAAAACTTGGGCTAGCCAGTTTTGAAGGTGAGATATATCGTTCGCTCGACAAGTTGTATGAAGAAAATCAAGAACTAATAAATGATGACCCCATAAAAGTTACAAAAAATTCGGCTGGTTATGATATTTGGGACGTCAAACGCAAGGACGGATCAATCGACCTGACATCACTATTTGTCGGTTCTCAAGGCACCCTGGGTATTGTTACGGAGGCTGAATTATCTACCGAAGCATATAGCGCCCAGTCAACCCTGATTGTTGCAGCCGTCGATGATATACAGATTGCTGAACAGATTGCCATCGACCTGCGCGCTTTATCTGACCGGCCAAGTGCCATCGAAGTAGTTGACCAGAATTTACTTGATTTTATTGATAAACATAACCCGAACCTTTTAAAGGATGTTGTTCAGAAGCCATTTCATAAGCTAATTTTGCTCATTGAGTTCGATAACAGTAATGACCGTATGCAAAAAAGGATGACTAAAAAGGCTGAAAAGATACTTAAGCATTATGAGGTTAGCTATCAAACTGAGAAAGATGCCGATCATCAAGCCGAGCTGTGGAATATTCGGCGTAGTGCCGCGGCAGTAATCGCCCATAATGAAGGAAATTTAAAGGCGCTGCCATTAATTGAGGACGGCATTGTCCCAACCGAAAAGTTTAAAGATTTCCTGGACGGTATATATAAACTTCTCGAAAAGTATGGACTTAAAGCTGCTATTTGGGGACATGCTGGAGATGCTAATTTGCACATGCAGCCATTCTTGGATTTATCAGAGATCGGTGACCGCCAAAAATGCTTTAGACTAATAGAAGATTACTATCAGTTGGTGATCAGTTTAGGTGGTAGTACTACTGGCGAACATGGTGATGGACGCCTTCGTGCCCCTTACGTAGAAAAACTTTATGGTTCTGAAATCTATAGCATTATGCAGCGCGTAAAACAGATATTCGATCCGCATAATACACTTAATCCAGGTGTAAAGATTAACGTTGGGTTAGAGGATATCAAGCCCCTCTTGCGCCACGAATATAATATGGAGCGTTTATTTGACCACTTGCCTAAGAGCTAATCCATGTTTACCTCTTGAGTTTTTGCCCTAAACATCGTAAGATTGCTAGGTTCTTTGACAGTAAATTGCCAAATATACATAGGCGCGAGTGGTGAAATGGTAGACACGCTAGTCTGAGGGACTAGTGCCGCAAGGCGTGGAGGTTCAAGTCCTCTCTCGCGCACCATGTTTACCACGCAATATGGGTGATTAGCTCAGTTGGCTAGAGCATCTCGTTTACACCGAGAGGGTCGGGGGTTCGAGTCCCTCATCACCCACCAAATAACAGTCCCAATAAATCGGGGCTTTTTATTTGTTTAATAATAGTCATTTTAGCTGTACATTATCAGTCGCTATAGATATGGAACAATAAGCTGCGGACAAAGATCTCAGCTTAGAAGACTAAAATAGCTCATTTAGCTCAGTTGGATACGACGGGGAAAGTATCCTTATGGTCTTGGCAGGAATAACAGTTCTATAGCGCAACAAGTTTGTTATGAGTGCTCCAGGCGACACGGCGTTACCGATTGAGCTGATCTGTATTTAACTCAAAAAAACTAATGCTAATGACCGCTGTCATGGCAACTAAATAGTGCTATAATTGGGATATAAATTAATCACGGGAGAAGAGCAGCATGATAATCATAATTATCCTCGTAGTAATTGCCATTTCAGTTCTGGCCGTAATCTTTATGTATAACGGCCTAGTCCGTTTAAATACTCGTACTGAAGAAGCTTGGAGTGACATTACTGTTCAGCTAAAGCGCCGGTACGACCTGATACCCAACCTAGTTAATACTGTAAAAGGTTACGCAAAGCACGAAAAAACTGTTTTCGAGGATGTTACCAAGGCTCGCACGCAAGCTATGGGCGCCCAAGGTCCGGCCGAAACTGCTAAAGCCGAAAACCAATTCTCGCAGACTCTAAAAAGTCTCTTCGCGGTTGCCGAGGCCTACCCAGACCTAAAAGCCAGCCAGAACTTCCAGGATCTTCAGGCTGAATTAACTGATACCGAAGATAAGATTCAAGCGTCACGACGTTTCTATAATGGCTCGGTACGTGATCTCAATATTAAGATTAAAACCTTCCCAACTAATATTTTTGCTACAAAACTAGGTTTTAAGATTCGTGAGTTCTTCGAGGTCGAAGAATCCGAAGCTGCTGCCGTAGCAAAACCTACTGACGTAAACTTCAACTAGTTTAAATAATGTATAGCCAGATTGCGGCCAATAAGCGGAAGACAATCTACTTAATTGTAGGATTTATTCTGTTAGTTACTGCTTTGGGCTTAATCTTCAGCTTATTCACCATCGGTGACCCCAGTATAACGCTGTATGTTATCGCTGTTGCGCTGTTGTATGCCACGGTTGCCTATTATGTATCAAGCCGGGCGGCCTTGAGTTTAAATAAAGCCCAGCAAATTGCTAAAAAAGATAATCCTCGGTTGTATAGAATTGTCGAGAACCTGAGTATTACCAATGGACTACCAGTTCCACAGGTCTATGTTATGGATGACCCAGCACCTAATGCTTTTGCGACTGGCCGTGACCCACAGCACGCTAGTGTAGCCGTCACTAGTGGACTACTACAAATTATGACTGACCAAGAACTGGAAGGGGTATTAGCCCATGAGATGGGTCATGTTAAGAACTATGACATTCGTGTTTCGATGATTGTATTTGGCCTAGTGGCGGCTATTAGCATCATCGCTGACGTTCTTTTGAGGATGACATGGTTTCGGGACAATGACAACAACAACAGCAATGGCATAATAGTGTTGGTTGGAATTGCTGCCGCCATTATTGCACCACTGATAGCGATAATTATTCAAATGGCCGTATCGCGCAAACGTGAATATCTGGCTGATGCTACTGGGGCTCTGACAACTCGCTACCCAGAAGGCCTCGCCAGTGCTTTAGAGAAAATAAAGAAAACTGGTAGTGCCGTTAAACACCAAAATACATCAACTGCTCATTTATTTTTTGCCAACCCTTTAAAAGGTAAAGGCGTGACTACAATGTTCAGTACACATCCACCAATAGACGATCGGATTGCTCGTCTAAAACAAATGGAGACGCATCAGTAATAATTATGGCAAAATCTCAATCTCCAAAAAATGAAGTTAAAATAGTGTCTGGTCCAAGAAAGCTAAAAGCCCCAACCTACAATCGGGCGCGCTACCATAAACGCATCAAGCACCCTGGCCCAAAGCTGATTAGTAGCTGGAAGATATTCAAGAATAGTATAGGTGTGCTACGTCAGAATCAGCGCTTGTTTGGCGGTATAACTGTAATTTATGCACTAGTATCGGTAATTTTAGTCCGTGGTTTTAACAGCGTAACCCAACTTAGTGATACTAAAGCCGCACTACAGGCCGGACACAGTGGTACATTAAGCACGGGTTTTACTCTGATTGGCAATCTTTTCAGTAACTCCAGTGGTGCTTCGACCCCCGCAGCTAATACCTATCAATCAATATTACTTATCATCATGAGTCTGGTATTTATCTTGGCATTGCGTCAGGTGTATTCGCCCGATAGACCGAAAGAAATCCGAATAAAACAGGCTTTTTACGGGAGCACTTATCCGCTAATTCCGTTCGTACTGGTCTTACTTGTAATTACTTTGGAGCTAATCCCCCTGGTTATTGGTGCGACAATTTACTCGGCGGTAATTGGTAATGGTTTGGCGGTTGGGCTGCTTGAGAAGTCGGCTTGGGTGGTTATGTTTTTTGTGCTGGCAGTTTGGTCTATTTACATGCTCACTTCGGCAATTTTCGCGCTCTACATAGTTACATTGCCAGACATGACGCCAATCAAAGCCTTACGCTCAGCCAAACAGTTGGTTCAATATCGTCGCTGGACAGTAATGCGCAAACTGTTATTCCTGCCACTGATAATCATGCTGATGTACGGCCTAGTGATGTTGCCGATAGTTTTGTGGTTAACACCGCTAGCTGAATGGCTCTTCTTTATATTTGGGTTAGCGATTCTGGGGGTCGTCCATAGCTACATCTACGCATTGTACAGAGAATTGCTATGAGTAAAGTTAATAAGGCAGAAGCTAAGGTGCGAGCTCAAAAATTGCGTACTCAGCTTTCGGAGTATGACTATAACTATTATGTTCTTGATGAGCCGATTGTAACTGATGCCGTTTGGGACGGCCTAGAACAGGAGCTTAAATCGATAGAAAGCCTGTATCCGGACTTGATTACACCCGATTCGCCGACTCAACGAGTAGTGGGGCAGATTTCTAAAGGCTTCAGGAGTGTGCCACATAAAATCCGTATGATCAGTTTGAACGATGTTTTTGACGAAGCTGAGGTTGAAGCCTGGGCCAGACGAATCACTAAGCTTTTACCTACAGGAACTGAATTTAGCTTTTTTGGAGATGTTAAAAAGGATGGTTTGGCAGCTTCGTTAATATACCAGGATGGGGTTTTCAGCCAAGCTTTAACTAGAGGTGACGGATTTGTCGGCGAGGACGTTACCACTAATGTCCGAACGATCAAAAATGTCCCCTTACGACTTAGAAAAAATAATGTAACCAAGATATTATTAATGGGGCGAACAGAAGTCCGCGGTGAGATTGTGATGTTTAAGGAAGATTTCGAAGATCTCAATAAGCAAAGAAAAGCTGCCGGTCAGCCGCTGTTTGCAAATCCACGCAATACTGCAGCCGGTACGATCCGGCAGTTAGACCCTAAGCTAGTAGCGGCCCGTCCACTGCAATTTTTGGCATATGACATCTTGCGTGATGAGCCGGCAGATATCCCTAGTAATCATTTTGCCTATACAGTCTTAAAGGAACTAGGTTTTAGCGGTGGGGAGTATTCAACCAAACTCCCCGACATTATAGCTATTCATGACTACGCTGTTGAGTGGGACACTAAACGCCAGGATTTGTCATATAACATCGATGGGCTGGTTATTAAGGTTGACGACCGTCAGCTTTACGCCAAGTTAGGCGTGGTTGGGAAGACACCGCGGGGGGCAATTGCCTATAAGTATCCCGCCGAACAGTCGACTACTAAAATTAAAGATATATTCATATCGATTGGACGGACTGGTGCGGCTACGCCGGTGGCAATTCTTGATCCAGTTTTTATTGCAGGTAGCACAGTTCAAATGGCAACATTACATAATGAAGGAGAAGTCCGACGTAAGGATATTAGGGTTGGTGACACTGTTGTAGTGCATAAAGCCGGGGACATTATCCCGGAAGTTGTTGAGCCGTTAGTTAAGCTTCGGACTGGCAACGAAATTCCATTTGAAATGCCAGAAAATTGTCCTGATTGTAATACTAAACTTGTTAAGTTTAAAAAAGATGAAGCAATTTGGCGTTGCCCAAATATTAGTTGCCCGTCGCGTTTACATAATCATATCCGGCATTATGCCAGTAAGGGTGCGCTAGATATCGACGGTCTGGGCGAAAAAAACGTTCTGGCATTGTTGGGCGCCGGATTGATTGCCGACGCAGCCGACCTATATAAACTGACAGAAGAACAGCTATTGCAGCTGGATCGCTTTGCCGAGGTTTCTGCCAAAAAACTAATTGCTTCTATCTCCGATAAAAAGCAACCACTGCTAGCTAAGTTTTTGTTCGGCTTAGGGATCAGACATGTCGGTACACAGACCGCGATTGACCTAGCTAATCACTTTTACACACTGAAAAATCTCCAGTCCGCTAGTACCGAAGCTTTAGCCGCAGTTGATGGTGTTGGTGAAGTCGTTGGAGAGTCATTGGTGGCTTGGTTCGCCGATCCACTTAACCAGAAATTACTTGATAAGTTTAGCCAGCATGGTGTTGAGCCAGTCCCGGTTCGCCAAACTGGCGGCCCGCTTATCGGCAAAAACTTTGTAGTTACTGGTAGTTTGGATACTATGAGCCGCGATGAAGCCGCCGATAAAATTCGCACCCTGGGGGGAACTTTTCAGTCAAGTGTCGGTAAAGAAACCGACTATCTTGTTGTTGGGGGTAACGTTGGCGCCGGTAAACTCGCTAAGGCTGACAAACTTGGCACTAAACAAATCAGCGAACTAGATTTGCTTAAAATTCTAAGTAATTAAAAAGACCAAACAGTATAGTTGATCCTTTTAAATGTGGTGGGCGAGGTGGGACTTGAACCCACAAGGCCTTTCGACCAACAGATTTTAAGTCTGTCGCGTATACCAATTCCGCCACTCGCCCATTTGTAATGGAGGCACGTATGGGATTTGCACCCATGTACACGGTTTTGCAGACCGTTGCGTAACTACTCCGCCAACGCGCCATCTAGGCTATTGTAACAGATATGGGGAAGAAAATAACCCTTCTATAAGCCGTATTTGGCTTCGACTTCTGCCTGGTTAATACCGTTAGTGACATCAGTGAATCCTTGACCCTGAAGAATACCCATGGCCATACCCGATCGACCACCCGAGCGACAATAGACAATTATAGGTTCGTCTTTGGCGACAGATCTAAGCACAGTAGTCTCGTGCGAGATAGTTCCTAGTGGGATGTTTATCGCCCCAGCAACGTGAGCGGTGGTAAATTCGTGTGGTTCGCGGACGTCAATAATCGTATATTGCATAGTAACATTATAACTTATCTACTTTTAGTTAGCTTGCTGTGATATTTAAGCTAGACGGCAGCATAGTTCGAAATTTCTAGGGCAATGATAATTGTGGAAATGAGCCAGCGCCGTAACTTATGGCTAGCTTTGTTTATTGTGTAAGTTACGGACATAGCTGTGTTTATTATATGCCGAGAGTCAAATAAAAAGGCCTCTTACGAGACCTTTTTGATTCGTATCGCTAAACGCTACGAGAGTAAAAGCTTAGTAAGACTTGGTTGCACCAGCTTCTACAGATTTTTCAGCAGTGTCTTTAGACATCATTGCACAAACGGTTGTTCCGCATTTTGCATGCTTGCCTTTGGCCATGAAACCCCCGGTTTTAGTTTGGACAATCTCTGGAGCCGTCAGCTCAACACCTTTTTCTTTGCACTTTACGCAGTATCCTGTAACCATATCCGTCTCCTCTTTTATTGATTGCTATTGGATAACTTTATTCATTATAGCGCGTGATCAGAATATACCTACTCCAAAATAATAATGGACCTTGAGCGGCTAAAATTGTTATTGGTGCGTTGCTGTGGATGAGCTTCTAAATTTATATAATCTAACTTTGCTCATGGTAGTGAACGAGCAATATAATCGACTAGAGCTATCTGTTCATTATCTAGGTCAAAGTGGTACTATACAGTAAGTGTAGACTGCTATTAATACTAGAAAGTTGTATGACGATGAAAGTTGGATAGATCAAGATTTGTGTACTGGAGATGGGCTTTGTACTGAAATTGCACCAGATGTATTTTTCATGCATAATGACGGGCTTGCATATGTTAGGGATCTAGGTACTACAGGTCTAACTGGTGCAGAACCAACTTTAAAAATGAGCGAAGGTATGGCAAGTTTTCCTGACGGTTTGTCAGATTTAGTCGTAGAATCTGCCGAGGAATGCCCAGGTGAATGTATATTTATTGAGCCATAGGTTTTATGGTGCTTAATGCTCTACGTTTTTTCATTTGAAAGTATTTTATTGTTCCTACAGCTACAAATGTTAACTATTAGTAGTTTGAAAAACTCAGAAAAAGACGATGTTAGAACATCTTCATTATTGAATTAGTGCCCGTAAATTTATTACTGGTGC
>JBAXGG010000002.1:0-55776 GCA_037139495.1 Candidatus Saccharimonadota bacterium
GGCATATAAAGTGTATGTGAACCATTTGATTACATTGTACTATATTTATTAAAACCGATGATGATAGTTGCAATAGCGTCTACAGTGGCCCTCCAAGCATAAGCACTATAAATATGCCAAGATTCTTAAATGGTTAGCTTTGGCATTACTGGCCTATCCGATTAACGCTCTACTGGTCGGGCAAGATTGCTAATTTCTTTGGGACCGTGCTGATCTAGTCGTTTCAGTTCGACGAGTACGTCACTGTTCGAGTTTAACTGTGACATTATTTCGTCGCTGTTGATGTCGGCGTACTAGAAAACAGCTGGTCCAGTAAGGCCTGGATTTGCGAGTAGTTATCAAGCCCGGCGGCAGGTATCAACGTAGACTGACCATCAGCGCTTGTGTAGTTGCGTAAATAATTAACTTTGTTGTAATCGTTGAGACTTACAGATTTAATGTCGGCCGAGTTTATACCCTTAGTGAGATTACTTAAACGGCGGATATTGCCGAGCGACAGGTCTATCTTGGCATTTTTCCCAACTGCATCAAATAGATTACTGATTTTTACTGGGTTGGTTAAGACGCCAGCGCTGGTGGCCTTGTCTTTTAGGGCAAGCAATATTTGACGCTGGTAGCCAGTTCTGTCGAAGTCACTGACTACACCATAGGAACCAGGGCCATCACCCCGTGATCGGGCTAAGTTCAAGGAAATCTGGCCGTCAAGATGATTGACCCCGTTGGGAAGTTTGAGATTAGTGTAAGGGTCGTAAACACCGTATTTGCTTATACTATTTATTGTTAAGTTAACGCCACCAACAGCATTTACAGTGTCCCGGAAGGCGGTATAGTCTATCAGCGCATAATAATCAATTGGGATACCAAGTTTTTGGCTAAGAGTTTTCTCGAGTAGGCCCATCCCGCCGATTGGGTAGCCGGCTTCGTTAAATTTGCTGCCGTAAACATTCGCAGCATTAATTTTAGAATAGCCCTGCCCAGGGATATTTACGTATAGATCGCGAGGGATGCTCATTAAAAATGCAGTTTTATTGTTCGGGTTAATGCTAATTAGCATGATTGAATCGGTCAGTTCGGCACCATCATGGCCCGGGTCATCGGCCGAATTACCAGCTAGTAATATATTAATCCGACCCCTGTCCTCTCCTTTCAGCTTGGAGTTATCAAACAAGCTCCAAATACTAGTGCCTAATTTGCCGGTATTAATATAGGCTTTATAGCCTAGCCATCCACCCGTTAGCAGGGCGACAACAAACAATGCCAAGAAAGTTCGCTTAAAAAGCTTCTTCCAGCCAAACCCCGGCCCATTAGTCGGCCGCTTGACGATTGGGGGCGCCCGCAAAGTACCATCACGCAAGTCTGGCAAGCTACGACTGACCTGATAATTAGCATTGGCCTTTTTCGGCGTCTTGACGGGTTTCTTCATATGTTTACTTACAACTTATTATACCTGAAAACAGCTGAGATTCAGCTGTTAGTACCCGGCTCCTGATCCCAAACTTCAAAGTTAAAATTCATACCATTTTCGGCTTGGGACGGTTCCTGGAAAGTTAATTTGAATTTATTCTCAAATTTTGGAAAAAACTTTGTGCACTCAAAATCACCGGCAATCCGTGTTAGGTAAATTTTTTGAGTTACTGGTAATAATTTAGCGTACACGGCCGCCCCGCCAACAATCCAAAGTGTATTATTGCTATCCTGGTACGTCTTAAGCAGATCAGTAATATCCTCAATCGGTTCAAAGCCAGCCTCGAGCTTAGTATTGGGTCGTACTATCACTAGGTTGCGGCGATTCGGTAATGGCTCAGCAAATTCAGAGTACATGTTATAGCCCATCAAAACCGGATGACCTATAGTTTTATCACGAAAATAAGCTTTATCAGTTGGCAGATCCCAAGGAATACCTCTTGCCGTAGCTAAGCCCATCTTTTCGTCAACAGCCGCGATTGCGTAGATCATTTAAACTCCTTTATTAGTGGACGTATAAGATTAAGCAAATAGAATGATCCGGTGATTAGTAGAACAGTTTCTGGGCGATCTCTCAGGACAGCTAGAGCTTTTACTGGCTCAGGAACGACTTCAAGTGATTTAATGCCGGCCTTTATAGCCGAGGATTTAACTAGTTCGGAGTCAATTGACCACCGGGGCAAATCTTGCTCAACCTGAAAGGTAGTAATGATGAGATGATCGATAGCAGCATGGAGAGCAAGCATTTTTTCATCCAAATTGTCATTCTTGTCATGACTAAAACTGACGATGGCAGCAATTTTTTGATCGGTATACTTTTCTTTAACACTCTTGCACAGGGCTAGGATCTTTTGATTATTGTGAGCACCGTCAAAAATTAAGGTTTTATTACCAATGCTTTTTATTTCCATACGAGCTGGGATAATGGTTTGAGCGCTTGCTTTAGCCTGGGAATCGGTAAACAAGAAACTATCACGCTCGGCTAACAGCTCCACGGCTGCCCTGGCCAAGCACCAGTTACGCTGTTGGAATAAGGGCAGTTGCTTTGGAGCCTTAACGACCTCCATGACTCCCAGGCTAGCACCAACTTTATCAGCTCGCCGCTTAACGGCGTCCAAGACAGGCTGACCCTGCCGGTTCATAACAACCAGGTTACCGGCCTGAATAATACCAGCCTTCTCGCCAGCAATCGTCACTACGTCGTGTCCTAACATTGCCGTGTGGTCGAGGCCAATGTCTGTTATGACGGCAATCTTATTAGGATTTTTAATAATGTTGGTGGCGTCTAAGCGGCCACCTAGCCCGACTTCGACCACCGCGTAATCAACGGCTTGGGATGCAAATACCCAATAAGCGAAGGCCACTAAAAGCCCAAAGTAACTCGGTTTATTGTTTTTAACAGCTGGCAAATCTACAAATTCGCCAAATAGTCGGCAAAATTCGGCTTCCGGCAGGGGCTGGCCATCAAGCTGTACGCGTTCGTTTATATTGTCAACATGAGGTGAAACTGTCAGACCAACTGTCTTACCGGTCCTTTGTAACATATCAGAAATGTAATAGCACGTAGAAGTCTTTCCGGAAGTACCTGCCACATGTATAATTTTGACTTTCTCCTGGGGATTTCCCAGTTCGTTCATTAAAGCCTTCATATCATCTAATGCAAAGCTCCAGTTAACCGACTGGAATTTGGGAATATAATCATGCAAGACTGTAGCTACTTGTGATAGATTGGAAATTTTCATATTAACTGATATTGTACAGTAGAATCATGGAACAAGTTCTATTAGCTTTTGCTACCTTTTTATCAACCCTCGCTGGCGGCATTGTTGCTATTAAAAACAAGCGTTATATTCATCACATTCTGGGATTTACAGCTGGGATTATTTTAGGCGTCATCGCTTTTGACATATTACCGGAACTATTTAAGATTGTTCATGCCAGTAATCTGGATGCCACGTGGCCAATGATCGCTTTAGTGGTTGGCTTTTTAGCTTTTCACATCCTAGAAAAAAATGTATTGATCCATCATGCCCACGAAGAAGAATACGGCAAACACCGTCACCCTCAGGTTGGCATTGTATCCGCTCTGGCCCTAAGTGGTCATAGCTTTCTGGATGGTGTTGGCATCGGCTTAGGCTTTCAGGTTAGCTCAACAGTTGGTCTGGCAGTAGCGATTGCAGTAATCGGTCATGATTTTGCTGACGGGCTAAATACGGTAAGTTTAATGCTGTCTCACAAAAACAGTGTCAAACGATCAGTTAGCATGCTGGTTGTAAATGCTTTTGCACCAGTACTGGGTGTCTTATCAACCATGTTCTTCCAGATCTCCGATGCTAACCTGGTTATCTATCTTGGATTCTTTGCTGGCTTCCTGCTATACATTGGCGCTAGTGACATTTTGCCTCAAGCTCACGAAGAAACATCCTCACGCATTACTATTGGCCTAACTGTTTCTGGCGCGGCAATGATGTTTGTTTTGACCCGTTTTATTTAATTGTTGTTTATAGCCTTTTTGAGTTTTTCGCCGTATAGTTTCATGAACTTAGGGAACTGTGAGTGGATTGGCTGCGGAAGTTCGTCTAATTTAAACCAGCCGTACTTATCAAACATATCCGGTTCACAGATCTTAACCTTTTTAGGGTCGACCAAAACAGCAAAGTAGAGTGCCAACCAGTGAGTCGGCTGGCCGTCGGGAGTTTCGCGAAAGGCATCCATATAGCCTAGAAACTCAATATAAAGGGGCTCTACACCATACTCTTCTTTAACCTCTCGGCGAAGATTATCTTCGACTGCCTGTCCGTGTTTCAGCCCACCCCCGCCGGTATCCCAATTACCATGTTCATCGCGAGAATTCTTGCTACTTTGCGCCAAAAAGAGCTTGCCTTTGCCGTCGTGACACATAAACGCTGTCGTAACGCCAGTGAAGCTAATACCCTTATGTTTACGAAGATCTTCTTGAGAAAGTTTTTTTACAGCCATCTATGAGATAATGATAGAGAAGTTTAATATTCATGCAAGGATTAAACCATGTCGTCTTTGGCAGCCTGATAGGCTTGACCATTAAACAGCCTGCTTTGGCGGTGCCCTTAGCATTGGGCTCACATTTTGCCCTAGATATGATTCCGCACTACGGGGAGCACCATCTCACCAAACTCGGGACTAAACTTTTTCATGCCAGAGCTCTGGCAGACATAGTTTTTTCTTTTGGTTTCGGGTTTTGGCTATTGTCCTTAACCCCCCCGAACCCTCAAGTACTGATTATTTGTATGGTTGTGGCAGTGTTGCCGGATTTACTTTGGCCTTTAGCCCTATATATTAAACATTCGGGTCCCGTCTGGGCGTTTTTTTCTTTCCATAAAAAAATTCAACACGAGAGCCCTTGGGGCATTTACATTGAGATTATCTGGTTCTTAATTACTGGCGGTCTGGTTTACCGATTAGCGGTATAATGAATACATGAGGCGAATGCATAAGATTATACTAAGAAAAACCGCGTTTATTTACATTGTATTTGCCTTGATCCTGTTGCCTTGGACGTTGTACCTGGCTCAGTCTCTACCAACCCAACATCTTAATATACACTGGGACATAAGCTGGGTTGGCCTAAACGTTATACTGCTATTTTCCCTCTTGGCGACCGGTATATTTTCCTACTACCAATCACGCTGGACTGTAATCACAGCTACGATGTTAGGTAGCCTGTTACTGCTAGATGCTTGGTTCGATATACTTAGCCAGCGTGGTGGTGATGACCTTCAGCAGGCCATACTGCTAGCCATCCTAATTGAAATCCCGATTGCGATCGCTAGCTTTATTTTGGCCGGTCGAGCCTTAATAAAAAATGACACCCGGGTAATGCCCAAGCTCCAGGTACATAATCCACGAAAAAAATGATACGGATAACAGCTTACGTGAGTTGATTTCGGGAATGCAACAATGCGGGCCTTTGCGAATAGTGGAATCGTCGGAAATACAGTTATAACATAGCAACTTTCCAAAAGCTGTTTGGCCGGTTAGCATGGCTGCCTTGCGTTCAGAATGCTAGGCTAAGCCTAGTCGTAACACCGTATAGTCAATGAGTTATGATTTATTTATACTTGTTATAATTTATAAATAAAGTCTTTAGTATTTCAAAAATGCCTAAAAGTAACTTGGTGCGCCCGGACGGATTCGAACCGCCGACACCTGGTTCCGAAGACCAGTGCTCTAATCCGCTGAGCTACGGGCGCCTAACACCACAGATTATAACAGATAAGCCTCAGGGGTAGCTAGAAGATCTTCAAATTAAAGTTTTCCAGTAGTACCAAAAGTGATTCATGATAATAAATATAATCATGGCGTACCAAAAAACTAGAATGTCACCGTGATGCTTCTGAATAAAGGCCACTAGCTCCTTTAGTGATTTCGGGGTCGTGATTACGCCTGTCCGTAAATTGTAAAGAGTGGTGTACCAAAAGATTGGCATTGTAACTGTCCAAACCACCATACACCATGGGCAAAGTGCCCGGATAGTGAAAATACTTTGATACTGTAGCCAAGTAAGCAGGCCAATCGCTAGGATAGTACCGCTTTGCAAACCTAACCAGAACCAACGGCTGAGCTTTTGTGGCTGTAAGCCAGCTATCAGAGCCATGCCGATAGTGATAACTATGGCAAAGCCAGCAACACCCATCAAAGAGTTCGGAAAACCAGCGACGGCAGACTGCTGAGTTTTAATAACTGATCCACAGCTAATTAGTGGGCTTAGGTTACAGTTGGGCACAAAGTTAGGGTTCTGTATAAGTTTGATTTTATCCAGCGTTAGTTCAAACGAAGCTAAGAAACCGATAACTCCACCAATAGTCAGGATGTACGGCCAAGTTCGATCCAAAGTTAATTCAGATTTTTTACTCATGAGCTTAGTTTCTATTATAGCGCACTATATTCAACCCAAGGTATAATAAACTCATGAATAAACCCACCTCTTTGTCTACTTTTGCCAGCCCTGAAGAACAGGATGCATATGCACAGTCTCTTTTGCGAGTCGTAGCGCTAGACTATGAAAAACAAAGAGCCCAAACACCGGTTACAAAACATATATTTTCCAAAAAACGTCTGATTATTCTGGCCGTTTCTACTATTATTAGCATCTTATCATTTTGGGTCGTGTCTTTGGCCGGCAAACAATCCAATAATTCATCATCTCAGATCATTAACAGTGCCAAAACTTTTAACGATCCAAATAAATACTAGTTACTTGAGTAAATCAGCTTTGGCAGCCATAAATACTGTATCAATTTTACCGCTATCGTTAACTTTAAACGAAACCACTAGGTCGTTAGCCGACTTCCCTACGACTGTCCGGTCCCCAAAGTATTGCTTATAGGAGCCCCCTTGGTAAACCGCTAATGTCACTGCTGGTAACGCGAAGTTCCATGGTGAAGTCCCAGCACTCAGATAATCAAGATCCTTGACGGCCAAAGCAGCCGATTCAGTACCACCCTTTCCGGAGGCGGCAATCACAACCGTAACTGTATCGGCCATGTAACCTTCTAACGCGGCGGTATTTTGCGTTTCGATTGAAGCGGCAATATTTTCTTTAAGGGAGTCCGAAATAGGTTTAATTGTTGTTGAGGCAGCTGCCGGAGCTGGAGTAGTTATTGTTTTTGCTGGCGTCGCTGTTTTTGTAGCAGTGACGGTTGTTTTTTTATGATTATTCTTATGGTAAATATACCAACAAGTGACGCCGATCACCCCTATCGCTGCTACTATTAATAATATTCCAATGACACCAAAGCCCTGCTGTTTATTCTTCATAGCTATAGTTTACCTAATATGCCAGCACTAAGCCATAGTGCTTATGGTTACTGCTTAGAGGGGGGCAATAGTTTTGGTGTTTGCTGGCCGCGCTGCAAAGTTTGCCCTAGTACTTCGAAAACTCGAATCGCTTGATCTCTGCTCATCCCTACTCGGGCAATTGGGTTAGCTTGGCCGTTGCCTTGGGCTTGTAAGAAATTCATCACTAAACCTTGATTATTGGCCACTACATTCACGACATCGCTATACATAATCCGGTTGTCTGGCTGCATTAACATAACGATCGGTTTGGTCGGTTCTTCATTGATACTCCCAGGGATTATAGCCTGGTCATAACCGGCTAACTCCCATAACTGAACAGCTTCATCCTCTTGGGGATCTAAGTGACTGATTAACAGCAGTAATACGTCTTCGCTCGGACGACGCTCACCTTGTTCAATCCGTTCCAGGTTATCAGGGTCAATCTCGACGGCACCAGAAACTTCAGCTAAACTTTGATGCAGACTTTCGCGCAGACGTCTTAAACGGAATCCTAAATTTTTATACGGTGACTGGTTGTATTTCTGCTCACTCATAATCTAATTATATGGTACGTCTGCTGTCTGGTCATTGCAAGCAAAAGCCGTATAATAAATGATAATGAACGTACAACATGACTCACTATTAGCGCCCTATACTTCATTACATGTCGGCGGGCCAGCCAAAACCTTAATCGAGTTGACCGATGCAGACTCACTGCAGGACGCTCTATCCAAAGCATCAGCACCAATCTATGTGCTTGGTTATGGCACTAATACTCTAGTTTCTGATAAAGGAGTTGATGGTACGGTTATTATTAATCGTGGTGACGCTATCAAACAGCTGTCACCTACCCAACTTAAAGTAACCAGCGGGGTGGCCTGGGATGACCTTGTCAAAAAAACAATTGAGCAAGGCTTGTATGGTCTAGAGTTTACCAGTGGTATACCAGGTGGGGTCGGGGCAGCGATTGTCGGTAATATTGCCGCCTACGGGCAAAGCGTATCCGACTGCCTGCTGGGAGCGACTATTCTAGACATTACTACTGGTTCAATTACAAGCTGGGGCAAGCAAGCTTTCGAATTTAGTTATCGTTTTAGTGCCCTACAAAAACCAAAGCACAAAAATTGTCTAATAATTGATGCGACTTTTGAACTATCGAAAGAACCGACCAGCCAACTGGAGTACGACTCAGCACTAAACATCGGTCAAAAGCTCGGGCTTGAACCAAATAGTCTAGCCGACCGACGCGCGATAATTATGGAAACCCGTGAACAATCGGGCTCATTGCTCGTGGACAATGCTACTGGCCCCTGGACAGCCGGATCATTTTTTAAGAACCCTGTGGTCAATGAAGATCAGTTGGACGCAATTATCAAGCACGAAGAAACCAATATCAGCAAGGATCAACTACTTAGGCAAAACAAAATTCACGGTGGCAGTCGTGTTAGGGTTTCGGCGGCTCATGTTCTGCTGGCAGCCGGCTTTAAGCGCGGACAGACGTGGGGGTCAGTTCGCTTTCACCCCGATCATATATTAAAAGTTGAAAATACCGGCCGGGCCACAGCCCAAGAAATTTATGAAGTTATCCAAGAAATTATCAAAACTGTGCATGATAAGCTGGCTATCGATCTAGAGCCCGAGGTGCGCTTTTTAGGTGAATTTTAGCTATCGCTAGGTAGTGGGAATTTAAGAGCGAAGGTCTTAACCTCGTCTCGCAGTTTAGCTAGAACTTTAGGATCATCCCGACCATCGATAACTTGTTTCATCCAAGTCGCAATCGTTGCCATATCATCTTCTTTCAAGCCTCGTGTCGTAATAGCTGGTGTGCCTAAACGAATACCGCTAGGCCTAAAAGGCGGCAAAGGGTCATTGGCAACGGCATTTTTATTGAGGGTCAGACCAATTTCATCCAATGCCTCTTCGACTACCTTACCGTCAACTCCAAAAGCTTTATAGACATCTGCCAGCATTAAATGATTATCGGTACCGCCAGTAATCAAGCTAAAGCCTTGCTTAAGCAGCTCTTGGCTGAGCCGCTTGGCATTCAATAAAACCTGGTTAGCGTAGTCATGAAAGGCCGGTTTTAGTGCCTCGCCAAAAGCTACCGCTTTGGCAGCAATAATGTGCTCGTGTGGCCCACCCTGCAAACCGGGGAAAACCATTCGGTCAATTAGAGTTGGTAAGTTATCCAGAGTTTTATCGACTTTTTTAAGCGGATTACTGACTATTCCCTGGCTCAAAATCATACCACCACGCGGACCGCGCAAAGTTTTATGCGTGGTAGTGGTAATTACATGAAAACCGTAATCGAAAGGATTTTTAGCGACTTTGCCAGCAATCAGCCCGGCGATATGAGACATATCGGCCATCAACATGGCACCAACTTCGTGACCAATCGCGGCAAACTTGGCGTAATCAAGCTCGCGCGGGTAAGCACTAAAACCAGCCAAAATAATCTTTGGTTTATGCTTGAGGGCCATCTCGCGCAGTTGTTCATAATCAATCTCTCCAGTATCTATATTCTTCATGCCATACCTGACGAAGTTATATTGGCGCGACAAGACTGTCACAGGATGTCCATGAGTTAGGTGGCCGCCATGACTAAGGTCCATCGCCAGCACAGTATCGCCGGGTTCAAGCCAAGCATGATAGACAGCCTCGTTAGCCTGAGCACCAGAATGCGGCTGAACGTTAGCGTGAGCACAGCCAAAAAGTTCTTTGGCTCGATCAATTGCAAGCTGTTCAACTTTGTCGGTATTTTCTTGGCCACCATAATAACGTTTGCCAGGGTAGCCCTCAGAATATTTGTTAGTAAACACGCTGCCCATTGTAGTTAGAATGTCTCGACTAACGTAATTTTCGGACGGTATTAACTCTAATCCCTCGCGTTGGCGTTTTTCTTCGGCTTCAATCAGTCTAGCTACCACTTGGTCTTGCATCCTTTTATTGTAGCAGACTGTAAAAAGGGGTTTTAAAATACCTCGGGCGGTATATAATAGTCGAATATGCCCAATAGTAATGAAAAGATCGGTCAACTTATTTACCAGATACGGCAAGAACGTGGCCTGACCCAGGCAGAGTTCGCTCGCCGCCTGAGTACTAGCCAGTCAGCAGTCAACCGCATCGAACACGGCAAACAAAATCTTAGCCTAGAAACCTTGGGTCGTATCAGCGACGTGCTCCAGAAACCATTAATCAGCATTAACCAGGGCGCAATTAACCTTCAGATTGAAGGCGGTCAAGAACTCAGAGGGGAGATAACTATTAAAACTAGTAAAAATGCTGCTGTCGCCCTAATTTGTGCCAGCTTGTTGAATAAAGGTACCACCAAACTAAAAAATGTTGCTCGCATAGAGGAGGTCAACCGACTAATCGAGGTATTAGTTAGTATTGGGGTCAACGTTCGTCGGTTACCGGGCAATGAGCTTGAAATAAAACCGCCAGCTGTTTTTAACCTCGATAATATGGATAAGGATGCTGCACGCAAAACACGAAGTGTAATTATGTTTATCGGTCCCCTGATGCATGCCATGAAAGATTTCAAGATTCCATATGCTGGTGGCTGCGAATTAGGTCGTCGTACTGTCCTCCCGCATCTCTATGGTTTACAAGAATTTGGTGTCGAAGTAATTACCAAAACGGGTCATTATCATGTCACCGTTAATAAGCATTTACCGAGACGTTCAGTTGTTCTGTACGAATCAGGCGATACTACCACTGAGAATCTACTCATGGCGGCCGCCTTAACTGAAGGTGAAACCGTCATTAAGATGGCCAGTGCTAACTATATGGTTCAGGACTTATGTTTCTACCTACAAAAATTAGGTGTCAGGATAGCCGGTATCGGCAGCAGTACCTTGCGCGTCCAAGGACTTAAAGAAATAAAGAAGAATGTCTCCTATGCTCCAAGCGAAGACCCAGTCGAAGCCATGACTTTCGTAGCAGCTGCCGTAACTACAAACTCCGCCATAACTATCAAACGAGTGCCGATTGAATTTATGGAACTCGAGTTACTTAAACTAGAGAAAATGGGTCTTGAATACAGTGAATCGAAAACCTATAAAGCCGAAAACGGCCAAACGGATTTGGTAGACTTAAAAATCAAGAAACACAACGGCAAATTAGTGGCACCTACTGATAAAATTCACCCCAACATCTTCCCAGGATTAAACATCGACCATCTACCTTACTTTGTACCAATCGCTGCCGTCGCCAAAGGTCGCACTCTGATCCATGACTGGGTGTACGAAGACAGAGCCTTGATGTATACCGAAATGAAAAAAATCGGCGTTAAGGTTGAACTAGCCGACCCGCACCGCGTTTTCATTGAAGGCCCAACTCGTTTTAAAGCCGCCGACCTAGTTTGCCCAAGCGGTATCCGCCCCGCCGTTATGATTCTGATTGGCATGCTAGCCGCTTCGGGCACATCTCTGCTCCGTAATGTTTATACTATCAACCGTGGTTACGAAGATTTGGCTGAACGCCTAAACTCACTTGGAGCCAAAATAACGGTTATGCACGAGCTTTAGGTTTTAGGGAAATAAAAAAGACTCCTTTATGAAGTCTGAAGTATATGGGGCGAGCTATGGGGATCGAACCCACGACCTCCGGAACCACAACCCGGCGCTCTAACCAACTGAGCTAAGCCCGCCATAACTCGATAATTATATCTGTTAAAGTACCCTTAAGCAAGCATGCCTAAGAAGTGGTTTTGGTGCCCCGGGTAGGACTTGAACCTACGACCTTGAGCTTAGAAGTCTCCTGCTCTATCCAGCTGAGCTACCGGGGCCTAACAAATTGTGGTGCGGGATACCGGAGTCGAACCGGTGTCCAAAGTTTGGAAAACTTTTATATTAACCGCTATACGAATCCCGCACGCTGGACAATATTATAACAGAGATGGTTTATTTATTGCCGGTCATCCAGCGTGGCTTGTAGTTCAGGTGCATCAAGCTGCATCGTCTGGCCCGGAATAACAGTTCCAGCTAAGAGACGTTGGGCGACAACGTTTTCGACGGAGCGTTGAACGGTCCGGCGTAATGGGCGTGCTCCTAATCTTGGGTCGTAACCCTTGTCGACAAGCAAATCTTTGGCCGCATCAGTCAGGCTAACCGTAATTTTACGTCCGGCCAACCCCTTATTAATACTCGCCATAAGTAGACCGACTACTTGTTTCAATTCTTGTTTGGTCAATGGTCTAAAAAGAATAATCTCATCGAATCGGTTAAGGAACTCGGGGCGAAAAATATTATCGTTAATTAATTCGTTAACGAATGCTTCTTCGAATTGCTCAAGTTGCTGGCCAGCCTCAATGTGAGCCCGAATTTTGTCAGCACCGGCGTTGCTGGTAGCGATAATAATTGAATCCCTGAAGCTAATTGGTTTGTTTTGAGCGTCGCGCAGGGTGCCTTCGTCCAGTAATTGGAGCAGTAAATTTAGCACGTTCGGATGAGCTTTTTCTATTTCGTCGAGTAAGACTACGCTAAAAGGTTGCTTAGCAATCTGCGCACAAAGGCTATACGGATCATTTGCGCCAGCGGTTAACAATCGATTGGTGTCATCGGCGTGTGAAAATTCGTTAAGATCAATCCGGACAATCCGATCTTCGCCACCGAAGTAAACATCGGCCAGTGCCTTAGAAAGTTCGGTCTTACCAACGCCAGTCGGTCCCAAGAAAAGGAAAGTACCTATCGGTTTCTTTTCGTTTCCGACGCCTGTGCGAGCCCGCCTTAAAGCATCACTGACTAACTTAACGGCTCTAGACTGATTAATCATCCTCTCGTGAATCCTACTTTCTAGGTTTATTAAAGTGTCCTTTTCCTCAAAGCTGCTGGCGGTTTGAACTTTAATATCAAAAGATTTCTCGATAGCTTGCTGAACCGACTTAACCGTAACAAAATGTTTTTGCTCCGGGAAACCAGCCGCAGCATCAATCAGCTTTAGTGCTTTACCGGGGAATGCCTGTTCGTGAATGTAGCGTTCGGATAACTTATATGCCTCCTCTATAGCCTGACGCATCAATACAATCTGGTGCTTCCCTTCGATTAAAAGAGTCTGGTCTTCGATGATTTGAACAGTTTCATTGAAGTTAAGCGGGTTGACTACCACTCGATTAAGCGACTGTACCAGGCCGGGATTTGTTTGAGCCAGTCGTAGCCATTCCTGATTATCCAAAGCAATAATAATCTTCAGAGCACCACCCTCTAATACTGGTAAAAGAATATTAGATAAATCAACCGAACCAGTACCCTCTCTCAGGAATAGCTGAGCCTCGTCCAAAAACAAAATCACGTTTTTAGCCTGGATAGCTTCGTTGAATATATGAATTAGTAACTCCTCTAGTTGACCCCGGCCTTGAGAGTTGGCAATTAAATGAGCGGCGTCTAGCTCAATTACCTGCTGATAGCGCAAAGTTTCTGGAACACTCTTAGGGTCTTGTAGTAATCGTTGCGCGATCGTATAGACCAAGGTTGTCTTACCGACACCAACTTCACCGACTAGCGTAGCGTTGCGACGTCCAGGCTGACCGAGCAAATGAATAATTTGATCTATTGTAGGGAGTCGACTGTCGACTGGTCGCCTTAGGATGCCACCACTCTGGATACTGTTAGTAATGTTAAATCCGACGTGGTTTAAAACTGGTGCCCAGCCGAAACTTAAATCACGACCGATCCCACCGTAATGGCGTCTTTCGCGATGTCGATCGCGCATCATTTTAATGTGATGACGCCAACCAACGCCAGACAATATATCACCAGCGTCTAGTTCGAGCTGGGCTAATTGTTGTTCGTGATCTGGGTTAGATAATATTAGCGCTGCTACCAAAACCGTCGAATCAACAAGATCGCTGTTTGTTTTTTGGAGTACGCTCAATGCTTGCTGCCATACTGCGTCGGTGTGCGTCGGGTCATCTGATGTTAGCTGCTGCATAATATCTGGACCGATAGCAAAGCGTGAAGCAAAAAAGTAACCACCCTGCTCTTTAGCAACCAAATTAGCCAAATCCTGCGGCGACATACCGGTTCGTAATTTGGATAATAACCGTCGGCTAAGAATATCTGTTATATCATTAATTTGGCTTGCCGAGCCAGGAGTTAAATCTTTAAGTTCGCCATAATACCAGAATAACGGGATGGCTAACGTACCACTGAACGCAAACAGTAAGTGAGCGAGCATTTGGTGCTGGATAAAAACACCCCACACCCAGCCTAGCAAGTTCAGTAACAGGAACGTCCACAGTACCATCCGGAAGACTTTGTTATCAAAGGGTGCAGCAAAGCGCGACTTTTTGGCACGTGGGCTCTGTAGATTACAAACTACCCCTGTGTTCATCGTCCGACCCCAAAAATCATCATTAGCAAGCTAACTGGCAATGCGAATGGTGCTAGAGGCCACAAGGCAACAAAAAACATTCCACTAATCAAGACAGCTAGGCTGGCTAGCGCTCCTGTTAGAATAATAAAACTACGAGCAAAAAAACCAACAAACCGTGAGATGACATTATCGAAAAAAACATGGATTCTGACATCTATCGGTCCACCCGGTTTGCTATAAGTCTGCTTAAAGGGAGCGAGCCAAGTTTTAATTAGAGCGGTGATTGAAAATGTTTCGTTACACCATTGCAGTCGCTCGACGACGGCTCGATTCGTCGCCCATTGCCAACCAGCGCCGTACCACCAGCGCAGACTTAACCATATGACCATAAGCAGTATTGTATCAGATAGCGCCAGATGACACACTTCTTGATATAATCATTGAATATGCATAAAATTATCAATTTTTTCAAACAGTACAGACAGCTAGGTTTAGTGCTCATCGCTATCTCGGTGGCGTTTATACTAGCCCTAACTGATCAGACTAAACTTTCTAACCTAGTACTCGGTATTACCGCTGCCATATCAGTGTTACCACTGCTATGGGGTATGGTCCAAGACATTAGAGATGGACAGTACGGGGTAGACATCTTGGCAGCTACAGCAATTATTGCCTCGGTCGCTCTAGGCGAATACTGGGCCGGTATCGTTATTGTCTTTATGCTAACGGGCGGAGCGGCGTTGGAAGATTATGCCGAACATAGAGCCAAGACAGAACTTGATGCACTTCTTAAACGGGCCCCAAAAAAGGCACATCTGCTTAAGGGGACACAAGTTGTAGAAATTTTAGCTAGCAACGTTAAGGTTAATGACAGGCTACTTATTAAACCAGGCGAACTAATTCCGGTCGACTCCATAATTCTAGAAGGCCATACTAGTCTGGATGAATCCAGCTTAACTGGCGAAAGCTTGCCGACCGAAAAAACTGTTGGCGATGAAATCCTGAGTGGCGCCGTTAACCTCGACGGTGTAATTACTGTTAGAGCCCTGCGGGTGGCAGCCGATAGTCAATATGAAATGATTATTAAGTTGGTGAAGAATGCTAGCAGTAATCAGTCACCTTTTGTTCGTTTGGCCGATCGCTACAGTATTCCTTTCACGATTATTGCCTACGTAATAGCTATTAGTGTCTGGGTAGTCTCTGGTGATGCCATTCGCTTTTTAGAAGTTATTGTCGTTGCTACGCCTTGCCCGCTGCTTTTAGGAGCACCGATTGCCTTAATATCCGGCATGACCCGAGCCGCTAAACATGGAATTATTGTTAAAAATGGCTCCAGTATGGAGCGACTGGCCGAAGTTAAAACTGTCGCTTTCGATAAGACTGGTACCTTAACTATTGGTAAGCCAGTCGTCGAACGGGTTGAGGCCTTTGGAAAATTTGATAAAGAAACTGTCCTGCGCGCAGCCGCCAGCTTAGAGCATAACTCTAACCATATTTTGGCTAAAGCAATTGTCGATGAGGCTGTTAAAACCCATATAAAACTAGTTAAAATCAAAAGTCTGCGCGAAGAAGCTGGCTACGGTCTAGCCGGCATCATAAACCGTCAGGAAGTCCTTATCGGCAAGGCCGCTCTACTAATTAAGTCCAACATTGATGTGCCCAAAAAATACCAAGACGCTGCCGCTACCACTGCCCTGGTGGCAATCGACGGACAATTGGCTGGCGTCATTGAGTTTACTGATGAATTAAGAGTGGAATCAAAAGGAACACTCAAACGTCTACGTGATGCCGGTGTTCGCCATATTTTGATGGTAACTGGCGATAACCAGGCTAGCGCCAATGCCATTGCCAAAAAGGTTGGTCTTATTGAAGTAATGGCGAATTGCCTACCAGTCGACAAGCTAAATACCATCGAAGCTTTGCCGAACCGTCCAGTTGCCTTTGTTGGTGACGGCGTTAATGACGCTCCAGTATTAACAGCTGCCGATGTTGGCATCGCTCTAGGCGCCCGTGGCTCAGCTGCAGCCAGTGAATCCGCCGATGTGGTGATTATGCTCGACGACCTAGGTAGAGTCGCTACAGCCATCGAGATTGCCAAATACACCTTCTTTATAGCTAAACAAAGTATCCTGATTGGAATCTTTATAAGTATTGGGTTGATGCTAGTCTTTGCCACAGGAAGATTCAAACCAATCTACGGTGCGGCCCTGCAAGAAGTGGTTGATGTAGCAGTAATCTTTAATGCCCTACGAGCTCACGGCTCCTGGCGCAAAGACAACCTCGCCTAACCTATTTTAGCGGCCTGTAAGACGACTATAATCAACAACGGTACAAATATATTGTCAGTTCCAGCGATAGCTATATTTTCTACTGCTGTGGCAGCCAATGGTAAACAGATTAGTAAAGGCACTAAAGCCAGTGTAATCTGACTACCCGAGAGAATAACTGTGATATATACAATTATTAAAGAGGTCAGGAAGAATGCCAGAGTTCCGGCCAAAGTCTTAGAATAATTACCAATTTTGTATTGATGGTTTTTACCGTATTTTTTTCCGATTACCGCCGCCAGGCCATCGGCTACAGACAAGTGCAGAATTGCAGCCGAAAAAACAATTGGGGCCGGCATAATCAACGCCGAGATACCTACCCCGATCGGAAAAAAAAATTCCCCCCAAGTCTGGCGATTAACTGCGTGAACAGCATGAAAGATATGCTTTTGCATCGAAATCACAACAACAACCAAAAATGCCAAACTCATAAACTGAATCTGTTGCCAACTCATAAAGTACGGCCAAAAAGCTACAAAAGTTCCAACTAAGATATGAACAAACTTGCGTGCGTTTTCGCCTTTAATCACTTTTTTTCGCCAGAGAAGTTCGGAACTGGCAAGGATAGCCGATACGCCAGATAACGCAATGAATAAAGCTATTTGTGAGTCCATAGAACTAGTATGTATGGCTATGGCTCAATTGCAAGTGCGTTTTGAGGTGAAAGGCATCTCACAACTACGCGTGTCCTCGAAGCAGGCTTCTGTGTGCAATCTGGCTGACCGTTCCTTCGACTTTCGCCTGCAAGCTGTTGGGTCTAATAACCAAGTCTTGGTCATTAGCCAATGAAAAAGTCGCCTTTTCAGACGACTCTTTCATTGGTCGGGGTGAAAGGACTCGAACCTTCGACCTCACGGTCCCAAACCGCGCGCGCTACCAACTGCGCCACACCCCGAGATGTGATTAACAGAGGAGATTATAACTGACTTGAAGAGATATTACTAGGCTAAGTTTGGCGTATTTATATAATTTATGTCATAATCATAGACATAATGAAGTATATCTCAATTTTCTTCACGATTTTATTGATCTGGGTGGCAGTCATTTTTATGGCTATCACACGGAACAACTCAACTGAGATTTTTGAATTATTCTTGGCCGCGATTGGTTCAACGGTAGTATTGTTCCTGATTGGCTTCACCAGAAAGTAGATACATGAAGCAGCAGTCGATTGCCGCCATAAAACGTTACCGAACCCGCCGGTTAGCTAGCTTAGCTACCCGTTGTTACTACCTGCACCGCCGTGGCAAAGATGAGCAGATGGCGACGCTACTATGTGATGAGTTCGTAGCTTTGGGCGGAGTCTACATAAAATTCCTGCAGGGTGTCTTACTGCAAAGTAAATTCTTGAAGAAATGGCAAAATCCTGACCGTTTGAAGATTTTCGAAAATCTCGAAAGTGAACACCTGGACATCGTTACGCTTTTACAGCGTGAATTACCGGCCAAACAATTAGCAAAAATTACCATGGTTCAGCCACAGCCATTCGCGGCCGGGAGCTTTGGTCAGGTCTATTACGGTCAGCTAGCTAATGGTCAACCAATCATCATTAAAGTATTGAGGCCAATGGTTCGTGACCTACTACGTTACGACCTGCGCTTATTGTCTACCTTTAGTAAAAGCTTCTTTGCCAAGCTATACAAAAACATGAATCTTCAGGTTGATGAGGCTTTGAATGAATTCCGTCAAGCAACACTTCGCGAAACCGATTATCACCATGAGGCAGATTTTGCGCGTGAGATGCACGAAGCCTATAAAGAAAATCCCAAATTTATTGTGCCTGAAACTTACCTAGACCTTTGTACCGACAACATAATAGTTCAAGACTATGTTCCGGGTATATCTGTAGCGCAGGTTATTAAACTTAAGGAGCAGGGTTATGACCCCTCAGAATATATTTTTGAGACGCTGGGTTCAAATTTAGACGTCCAGCTTACTACACTAGGTTACGAGTCAATGTTAGGAATTTTTCGACTGGATAGAATTCAAGGAGATCCGCACCCAGGTAATATTCGCTTAATGACAGAGGACCGTGTTGGACTGATTGATTTTGGCATCAGTGCGACATCGCCGCATGAGAAGGCCGCCCTTTTTGGTATGTTCAAAGCTTACGATAGTTTGTTTAACGGCTCCCAGACTGCGGTCGCTTTATTCGAACAAGGTTTAAGATTTTTTGTTAGTGACTTGTACCGAGCGCTTAAAAAACTAGCCTCAATTTATGGTAAAGGTGACGACAAAGACTACCTGGGTGAAGTCAGTGGAATTGCCGCCAAGGCTTTTGCCGAGTTAACAGGCAGCGACATCATAGAGGCCAACTTCGCCCAAGATAATAGCGCTCTTGTGGTTATTAACCGCCTCGTCAATAAGGGTAATCGATTTGGTTTAATCATGCGCTTGGAGGCCAGCGATATCCTTCGAGCCGTTCAAACCTACACCTCGCTAGTTAGTAGCCTAGGACGATACCAGTCCGTATTGCCGCCTATGATGAACCGTGTCATCCAAGATGTAGAACGGCTTTATCCTGACAGTATTAATGATCAGGACGATTCGATAGACGTTGGTGATGCCATTGATATAATTATGAAGTGGCTGGAACGAGTGGCCGAACGAGATCCAGCTCTTTTCCGTCAGTTAATGAGTAAAATTCGTCTCGGTAATGATAAGCCCAAAGTTAAACCAGCTAAAGTAAACAAGGAGGGTCAAGCCCATGCTTAAGGAATTTATTTTATTCATCAAATACCCCTACACCGCCGGTGTTATCGCCACCGTTTGGCTGGGTAGTGCAATCTTAATGGCTATTAATCATGACTTGCCAATTGTACCGATGGTAATAATCGACATGGCAGTCAGTGTAATAATTGCCGGTGTTGGCTTTAGCGGCCACAAAGAAGCCTAGAACCTAGATCTATCCAATAAAACGCTGAATAGGCTCTACGGAGCTCGCTAGGCCTGTTTCTTCATTGACATCGACTAACAGAGCATTAAATTGGAAGGGGCCGCTGGTCTCCAGCTCATTACGAGTCTTGATGTTATCATGCCACCTAGGTATTACTGAATCCAGGCTAATGCCTAAACTAGCGTGCAGTGCACCGCACATACCAACGTCGGTTTGGTGGGCTGTCCCCTTAGGTAGGATCATCGCGTCAGCGGTTGGAACGTGCCAATGATCGCCAATAACTAAGCTAACCTGCCCGTCCAAATAATAACCGATTATTATTTTTTCACTGCTGAAGTCGCCATGAAAATTTACGACCGTAGCAACTTTAGCATGATCTTTGGTCTCGTCCAGGATCTCATCGATTACTTGCAGAGGATTATCGGTTGGTTTATCAGCATCACGTCCGACAATCGCACCCAATAAACTAATTATTAGAACTACTCCTTTAGGTGTCTTAACAACCTTGTAGCGTTGCCCTAGCGTACCTTCGGGATAGTTAGCTGGCCGAACAATCGGCTGCTGAGGGTCACTTAGGTGGGCATGAATTTCGTCATTATACAGACTCCAATTTCCCCCTGTAAAAGCATCAACTCCCGCCTTTTGCAGACGGACGTAATCGACTTTACTGATCCCCTTGCCATCGGTAACATTTTCGGCCTGAGCAATAGCAACGTCAACTCCCAATTCGCTCCTTAGCCCGGGCAAAAGTTTTTCGACAGTTTTAATCCCAGCCTCAGCCATAATGTCACCGATGTAGAGTATCTTCACAGATCCAGGCCGTTTTCTTTTTGAATTAATGTTTTAGTGTCGGCTACAATCTGATCTTCGCTATCGGCGCGGATAATATGCATGCCCAGGCTACGAGCTGGAGGTAAACACTTTTCTTGATCGTCTATAAACAATATTTCTTCTGCTTTTACTCCTAACCTCTTAATCGCTAGCTTGTAGAATTCTGGGTCAGGTTTTGCCAGGCCCGTTTCGGAGGACAATAAAATTGGGTCAAAATTTGTATAATATCCGTCTTTGGAAAGAATATCAGCACTCAACTGGTAAACATTGGAGAGGATGCCGGTTTTTATGCCATGAAGGCGTAGAGAATCAGCCAATATATACACTTTTTGATTCTTGACAAAAATATCGGAATATTCAACAAACTTTTCGGCTGTAACTGGTTTACCATAAAGGCGACTTAGTTCTATAAAAAAATCTTCGGCAGAAATGTCTC
This sequence comes from Candidatus Saccharimonadota bacterium, assembly GCA_037139495.1. GTDB lineage: Bacteria > Patescibacteriota > Saccharimonadia > Saccharimonadales > JAUPVS01 > JAUPVS01. The sequence continues at coordinate 21,086 of JBAXGG010000002.1, forward strand.
CACGTCGGAATTCGCTATGCAGACCCTTGAGATCTACCTGGTCTTCCGGAATCCCTAGCAACTTACTATATACGCCGCTTATTGTCTTGCCACCAGGCGACAATACGCCGCCGTAATCGAATAGAACGGCTTTAATCATCAGTTACTTAGCGAACTCGACGGCGCGAGTTTCGCGAATAACGTTAACTTTAATCGTCCCCGGATACTGCATGCTAGCTTCGATCTTAGTGGCGATGTCGCGAGCCAGCTTGATGGCACTTAGATCATCAATATCTTTAGGCCGGACAAAAACGCGCACTTCACGACCAGCGCTAATGGCATAAGATTTTTCGATTCCATTAAAGCTGTTGGCGACGTTCTCGAGGTCTTTCATACGCTCAACGAAATTTTCGGCGCTGATGTTACGGGCACCTGGCCGAGAGGCGCTAACAGCGTCTACGACGCGTACGATCAAAGCTTCGGTAGTAGTTGCCTCAACGTCGTCGTGATGCTGCTCGGCTGCCAAAGCAACTGCTTCTGGTGCGCCATACTTACGAAGCATTTCGCCACTAATGTGATGATGTTTACCTTCCATCTTATGCGTCATGGCCTTGCCTAAATCATGTACCAATGCGGCGTATTTAGTAGTCTTTACATCGGCGTTAAGTTCTTCAGCGATGATACCAGCCATGTGAGCCATTTCGGTACTGTGCTTGAGTACATTCTGGCCGTAACTAGTTCGGTATTTCAATTCACCGAGTAATTCCAGAATTTCACGAGGGATACCAATCACCCCAACCTCGCGAGCAGCATCCTCCCCAGCTCGGACGACATCTTTATGGACGTTCTTCTGAGCCTTCTCAACAACTTCTTCGATCCGACCTGGATGAACTCTACCATCCTTAAGTAGCATCTCGAGAGCCTGGCGGGCAACTTCGCGACGGACTGGATCAAAACTGCTTAGTACGACGTAACCAGGAGTATCGTCAACCATAATGTCGACGCCGGTCGCCCGTTGTAGGGCTTGGATGTTGCGGCCTTCTTTACCAATTATGCGACCCTTCATTTCTTCGTCTTCCAGCTTAAGGCTGGTTATCGTCCGCTCGGCGGTAACTTCGCTGGCCATTCGTTCCATAGCTTGAGCGATAATTGAGCCAGCTTGTTCCTCGGCGTCAACTTGGGCTTCTTTTTGCATTTTAGAAATTAAACCTAGTAGATCAGCTTTGATGTCACGTTCTGTCATTTGCATGAGTTTTTCGGCGGCATCGGCTTTGGTCAGCTTGGCAATTTTTTCAAGTTTTTCTTGTTGCTTGACGCGGACAGTTCGAATTTCGTTCTTTAGTTCTTCGGCTTCGTCTTCGGCCTTACGTAAGTTTTCGTTACGCTTATCTAGAGCATCGAGTTTTTTATCAAGTGACTCTTCGCGGTCCAGTAAGCGTTGTTCAATCTGTTTGATTTCTTTGCGGCGATTCTGTTCGTCGCGGCGGGCTTCTTCGGCAACTGATGCAGCTTCTTCGCGGGCCTTAGCTAACTCTTTAGCGCCTTCCTTTTTTGCTTGAGCCATTTCTTTAGAAGCGGCGTCTTTACTTGCACCAAGTTTTTTTTGCGTCACAGCAGTGCTGGCACCAAAGCCAATGGCCAGTCCAGCCACAGCCAATACGATGGTAATTGGATCCATAAGTGATTCCTTTCTGGAATGTGCTAACAGATTATCGCTTGCCGAACGATCACTATCACTTCATTAGTACGACATTTTTTACGAAATCTGAATATTCAATTAAAAGTTAATTACAGGTTCGGATTTTGTTACCAAAACTCCTAAAATCCTACCCATACTATACCCTGTGCATAGCAACTTGTCTATTTGCGAGGCTTAGTAATATGCGGTTCAGCACCATACTCTGGGATTGCCGAAACTTCATTCTCGCCATTAATAATGCAGGCAATTCCTTCGGTCTGCCAGTCATCCCCAATCTTGCTTACCACAGGAACATCTAAACCATAGGCCAAGGCGTTACCAACACTTAAGCCAATCCTTAGGCCGGTAAAACTACCCGGACCTTTAAAGCACACAATGCCTTCTATGTCTTTTAGGCTCAACTTCTGACCATTTAATATCTGATTGATTTGAGTATGAATTGTTTCGGCCAACTTACGGTGAGCTTCCCACTTCAGTTCAGTTACTCTTGTTTCGCCAGTAAATAATGCTAGTTCGGCTTCGGGCTGATCGGTTTTAATAGTCAAAATCATTTTATGTCCTTTGTTAAGTAGGCTAGGCTACCGGGCCAGCTCAAAACAAGTTCTCTATCAGTTTCGAATTTAGTCACAAAGGTCACTGTTAGCCTTTCGGCCGGTAAAGCATGGTTGACCTTTTCGGCCCATTCTACTACTACTGTACAATCAGGATCATTGACTACCTCTTGTAGTTCATGGGCAATTAGACCAGCCTCAGGCAACCGGTAAAAATCGAAGTGATGAATCTCTTTGGGGCCGTTTTTGTAGACCTTACTAATTGTGAAAGTTGGGCTAGAAACATGATTAGTGCTACCAAAACCCTTGGCCAAGCCTCGTACAAAAGTCGTTTTACCGCCTCCAATATCACTAATTAACTCGATAGTTTCACCGCCCTTAAGATTGTGGCCAATTTTTTCGGCAACAGCTTCAGTTTGTTGTGGGCTATTCGATCGGCAGGTTTTTTTATTGGACATATGTTTATGGTAGCGTGATTACACGAACGTCCGCAAGCTTGTGCGGTATAATAAATTTACTATGTTACAGCTGAGTAAGTCATTGATTAATCGACCGGTGATGAGTTTGCGTACCGGTAGCCAAGTAGCAACTGCCACTATGCCCATTATTAACCCTAATAATCTAAAGATTGAAGGCTGGTACTGCCAAGACCGTTTTAGCAAAGATACCTTAATATTATTAAGCCAAGATATCCGTGACGTCATACCCCAAGGCCTAGTTATTAATGACCACGATAACTTAAGTGAGCCGGGTGAACTAGTGAGGCTTAAGGAAGTTTTGGATCTGAAGTTCGAGCTACTTGGAAAACCGGCCGTAACGGTTAATAAACAGAGGATGGGTAAGGTCGAGGATTTTGCCGTTGAAGTTGAAACTTTTTATATTCAAAAAATCTATCTAACTCAACCACTAATCAAAAGCTTCAAGGGTGGTACTCTGAGTGTCGATAGAAACCAAATAATTGAAATAACCAATCGCAAGATTGTCATCGATAACCCCCAGATGCCAGTCAAGGTTAACGGACGCGCCACGGCACCAGTGCCGTCTCAGGCCTAGTCTTTTAGGGCATCCTTAATATCACCGTAGTTAAAGCCTTGCCTCAGTAAGTAAGCAATCAGCTTTTGGTCGTCCTGATAGCGAGTTTGCGGTCGTTTTTTATCTATCATCTCCTTTAGAGCGCTAGACTCATCACCCTCATCAGTTTGTAGGGCCATTTCAATCACTTCTTTGCTTACATGTTTTTGGATTAATTCTTGGCGCAAGCGACGTAGGGAAGTGGGCTTGAGTAGACGCCGGGTATTAATCCAGGACTGCGCAAACTTAAGATCATCAATATAACCATAATCGCTTAACTTGTTAAGTGTTGTATCTATGGTGGGGGAGTCGTATTCTTTCCGCTTAAGATAGTCCCTTAGCTCCCATTCGCTCCTGGGACGCCTCGATAGATAATCTAGGGCACGCATATTAGCTTTGTCTAACTCGGAGGTATGCTGTAACTCCTCGATTTCGGCCTCAGTATATTCTTTGCCGATTCTAATGCCGCTCTTCATCAGTTCTGATTGGCCAAGGCTAAAGCAATACTTACCGTCGACGTACATCGAATAACGGCCTTGCCGCTTAACCTGCTGCTTGATGTCGGTTATTCTCATAGTTTGTTACTCCAGAAATTGAACCGCGATTTGATCTATAAATTAATCTTCTTTTTTGGCAGCTTCGAGGACCTTTTTGGATACTTCTTCTAGAACTTTAGGGTTAGCTTCTAGATACTTCTTGGCGGCTTCGCGGCCTTGAGCGATTTTCTCACCTTTGTAGGCAAACCAGGCCCCGCTTTTTTCGACGATGTCGGCTTCGGTCGCTAGATCAAGGACATCACCGCTGACACTAATGCCTTGGTTGTACATAATGTCAAATTCAGCCTGACGGAAGGGTGGCGCAATCTTATTTTTGACAACCTTGACCCGTACTCGGCTTCCAACAATCTCATCACCTTGCTTAATCTGACTGATTCTCCGGATATCCATGCGAACACTAGCATAAAACTTAAGGGCGTTTCCGCCAGTAGTGGTCTCTGGGTTACCAAACATAACACCGATTTTCATGCGGATCTGGTTAATAAAGATAACCGTGGCATTGGACTTATTAATAACGCTGGTCAGCTTACGTAAGGCCTGGCTCATCAAACGAGCTTGTAGGCCCATGTGGGCGTCGCCCATGTCACCTTCGATTTCGGCACGTGGTACTAAAGCGGCAACAGAATCAATTACAATCAGGTCAACAGCGTTACTACGGACTAAAGTTTCGACAATTTCTAAGGCTTGTTCACCACTGTCAGGCTGTGACAATAGGAGGTTGGCTGTGTCGACGCCAATTCGCTTAGCATAGGCTGGATCAAGGGCATGCTCGGCGTCAATAAATGCTGCTGTGCCACCAAGTTTTTGAACTTGAGCGATAGCATGCAAGGTCATGGTAGTTTTACCGCTGGACTCTGGTCCGTATATTTCGACGACACGACCCTTAGGTATACCTCCACCAAGAGCTAGATCCAGTGAAAGACTGCCAGAAGGAGTACACTCAACGTGGACTGGATGAGCGTTGCCCATCTTCATGATCGAACCTTTGCCAAATTGCTTTTCGATAGTTTCGACGGCTAAGCCGAGAGCTTTAGATTTGCCGGTAAGGGCTGTGTCGTTGGCTGATTTGTCTGTATTGTCTTGTTTGGTCTTGTTGTCTTTAACGGCCATGACTGCCTCCACTTATGTTATTAGTACCTAGTATAAACGGCGCTTGGAGACCTGACAATGCAAGCTCTTGATCACCTCCGTTACATTTACCAGCTTTTAATTAAAAGTTAACTTGTTAGCCAAGCATAACTAATATGCTACAATTACCGTTAGGAATATGTTCTGGATGTTTACACGACTAAAAACCAAACACCAAGGCTTCACCGTACCCGAACTACTATTGATGGTACTTATTATTATTGTCCTATCTGGCCTAGTTCTAACTAACTATCAGGCAGCCCGCGCTAAAGAACGAGATACACAAAGAATTAGTGATATTAACCAGATAAATAGCAAACTAGAAACTTACTATAATGAAAAGAACTCATACCCAGCTAGCTTTTCGGCTAAAGATTTATACGGCATTTCCGAGGATAACCTCAAAGACCCTAACGGCAGAATGGTAGTTATCCACGAACCAGTCGCCGACTCTACAGCTGCCCAGGCCATTCCAAGCCCAACTGCCAGTAGTAAGTCGAGCTATCTATACATCCCATACCCAGCCGGCTGCACTAATGCGGCCAATAACTGTAGCGGCTTTATAATTAAGGCTTACGTAGAAAAGCCCACCAGCACAACGCCAAACCCTTACACCAAAGTCGGCATAAATAATAACTAGTTACTTTGTATTGGTGCCGATGAACTTTTCGCGGGCATCTAATACAACCTTGCCGCAATAATCAGGTCGTGGACAGTAGCTAAATTTGAAGTTTTGCGACTCGCCAGCCGTCTCAACTAACAGATCGCCGTAATTTAACACTGAAGGGAAGAAGCCTTGTTTAGCCGCAGAGACATCTTCGACATCGGCCATGGAAAGCTCGGACACTTGTCGGTTAAATAAGCCTTTTTGGACAATTACCGTTAAATTCTTATTACTAACGAGTATCTTACTTTGGCGGTAAATGTAGGTGTAAAGAACTAGGATTAACCAGCTGATGATGGCGGCTGCAGTTATCAATATCAAGATTAATGCACCATGCTGAGATGTGTCGCCGCTATTAAACATATTGGGGGCAATGAACCAAAATAAAGCAGTGGCAGCCACTAATCCAACCACTACTTCAAAATAAACAATAGCTAGGCCAAACCAGTGGCGGCGAATTTCTTCTAATTTAGTTTCGTTAGGGCTAATTGCCTCAATAGTATCTAATTTATTTAAACTCATGACTGCCATTATAACAAGCTTTTTTGGTTTGGCGGGCTTTGTGGTTTTTTACCAAGATGCTTATAGGCTTTATGAGTTACCTTACGTCCGCGTGGGGTTCTTTCTAGCAGGCCAATTTGTAACAAATAGGGTTCGTAGAAATCTTCGATTGTTGATCGTTCTTCGGCTGTAATGGCAGCCAGAGTTTCTACACCAACCGGTCCACCCTGATAGCTATTAATTATGGCCAGCAATAGCATCCGGTCGGCTGGATCAAGGCCCAGGTCGTCGACCTCCAGTAGAGCTAGGGCTTGAGTGCTAATCGCGGCGTCAATAATTCCATCGCCATTTACATCGGCGTAATCACGAACTCGTTTAAGCAGACGATTGGCAATTCTCGGTGTTAGTCGGGCTCTTTTAGCCAGGTCTTGGGCAGCAGGTTTGTCGATTCTAATACCAATTATTTTGGCAGCTCGTTCGATTATCTGTTGGATTTCGGACGGTTGGTAAAATTCCAGCCTATGAATCATTCCAAAACGATCGCGCAATGGAGCTGCCAGGGAACCAGTTCGGGTGGTGGCACCGATAATAGTAAACTTTGGCAAATCTAGTCGCAAGCTACGGGCCGTTGGGCCTTTACCGAGCATAATGTCTAATTTAAAGTCTTCCATTGCACTATAAAGAACCTCTTCAACATTCCGGTTCAACCGATGAATTTCGTCGATAAACAAGATGTCGCCGTCCTGTAGGTTGGTAAGCAAACTAGCTAGGTCACCGGCTCGTTCGACAGCCGGGCCGCTAGTTACGCGGATGTTGGCACCCATCTCATTGGCAATAACTGTGGCCATAGTTGTTTTGCCTAGTCCAGGTGGCCCATGTAAAAGAATATGATCCAGCGGCTCACCGCGTTTTTTGGCAGCACTAATTGCTAATTGCAGGTTTTGCTTAAGTCGTTCCTGACCGATGTAATTAGTAAAATCATGAGGTCGAAGCGTGATTTCTAATTCAACTTCTACCGGATCGTCATCATCGACTGGATTCAGGATTCGCTCGATTGCCATTACTTAGTCCTTAGAGCCTGCTTAATTCGTTCTGGGGTAGGGAGGTTGTCGGGAATGTTGTCTAGGGCCTTTGCGGCATCCAGTGCAGTGTAGCCGAGAGCCATTAAAGCTTCAACGGCTTCGTCCTGGGACAGCATGGCCTCCGACTGCAGCATCCCAGTGCTAGATAAATCGACACCATCCAAACCAACTTTGTCTTTAAGCTCAACAACTACGCGCTCGGCCACACGTTTGCCGACACCGTTAGCTTGTTGAATGAATTTAGTGTCCCCACCGGCAATTGCTCGCCTAACCTCCCCTGCCGATCCGATACTTAACATGTTAAGTGCCATCCGTGGGCCAATCCCATTAACGGATAGCAGTTGCTCGAATAAGTTCTTAGTGTCCAGCTTGCAGAAGCCAAATAAATCATGGCTGCTCTCTCTTATATGTTCGTAAATATATGCTTTAGCGGCCTGTCCGACTACCAACTGACCAAAGTCGCCGGCCGGTACCAGTATTCCGTATCCAACGCCACGAATATTTAAAACCACAATGTCCTGTAGTTTTTCGCTTACCGTTCCCTCTAGAGTTGCAATCATATACTAGATATTATCGCATATTTATTGTGCAACAGATAGCTGTAGCTAGTGCATCAGCCGCGTCATCAGGCTTTGGGACTTCTTTAAGCGCCAACAGTACCCTGACCATTTCTTGCATTTGTTTTTTATCAGCTCGGCCATGGCCAGTAATCGCCAACTTAATTTGTTGAGGCGAAAATTCGTAGAGTTCTAGATTGTGCTGCTTGCCACATAGAAGAACTACTCCCCTAGCCTGCGAAACGCTCATAGCCGTGGTGACATTCTGGGCAAAAAACAGCTTTTCTACGGCCATGGCCTCTGGCTTGTTGGCGGTAATAATTTCGTGAAGCTCATCATAGATCGTAGCCAGTCGTTCGCTATCTGGTTGATGAACTGGAGTGCGAATAACTCCGGCATCAACTAGGCTCACCTTACCCCCATCATCTAGGTCGATAACACCAAATCCCAAGATTCCAGTTCCGGGATCAATCCCTAATATACGCATAGTAGTAGCATACCAGACCAGTTAGCCAGTTACCCGCCGTTTAGTGATACGACAACGCACTAAACCAGTAATATCATGTCAGTACTCGTTAACTTCTGTTTAAGCCGAGAGCCGGTTCAAAAGAGCTTCGGGTATATCAAAATTTACATGGGTATTGGTGACGTCATCGATCTCGTCCAAGGCATCCATTAATCTTAGAATCTTACCGGCGGTCGCCTCATCTTCGACTACGACAGTATTATTGGGTACATAGGTCAGCTCGGCTTCGGTAATCTCGTATCCATCCACTTTAAGGTTGTCACGGACATTAGCAAGTTCTTTAGCCTCAGTATAAATTACAGATTCTAAGCCTTCTTCCTGAACGTCTTCGGCGCCGGCATCCAAAGCAGCCAGCAGTACTTCATCACCACTGCCGTGCAATCTAATCATGCCTTTATGGTCGAACTGAAAAAGCACAGCACCTTTTTCGGCTACACTGCCACCGTGTTTACTAAAAGCTAGTTTTACCTCAGGATAGGTTCGATTTACGTTATCGGTAGCAGCTTCGACAATAATAGCTACGCCACCGGGGCCATAGCCTTCGTACAAAACTTCCAGAATTTCGGCACCACCGAGTTTGCCAGAACCGCGGTCAATCGAACGCTGGATGTTTGCTACTGGCATGTTGGAGGCTTTGGCTTTATCTACCGCCATGCGTAGCGAAAAGTTCATGTTAGGGTCGGCGCCAGCTCGGGCAGCGACGGCAATATTATTGCCAAGCTTGGTGAATACCGCGCCGCGGGCGGCATCTTTAACGCCCTTCTGTCTTTTGATAGTAGACCATTTAGAGTGACCAGACATATCTGTTATTCTACTATATTGTGGTGGTTCTTGCGAACCTTCTGACGGAAAGAATAGTTTTCCTTGCCATTTTCTCAGGCAATATATCCATTGGGTGAAATTGCATTGTCTATGGTATTTTCGCAATTGTAAAGAAATCCTGAGATTAACACCTCATTAATAAAACCGTTTGCGGCTTGAGTTTTTATTCGACTATTCTTCCGACTCTTTTAACTCATTAACTTCGCGGTCCAAACAAAAAGACTACGCATCGAAAGCTCTCATATTATACTTATGTATGAGGGCCAGCGCGAAAGCTATAGCAACTATTATTTATACAAAAACATCCTCAAGAACTTTAGGGTGAATATATGGAAAAAGTTCATGGGCCTTATTATTTGTAACCACCATTGGGTTAGACAGTGAATCTACCATAATTCTGCCGACCTTGGCATGGGTTTTAGGAGTGAAAAGATTCAACCACCAAGCAGCAATACTTGCTGGTATAACGTGCAACTTGATGATTACCACTTTTTTGTTTTCCCATGCAGCATACCGTTTCATTAGATCTCCGTAAGAAAGTTGCTCTGGACCGCCTATTTCTACTATTTGATTTTCTTGGGTATTCAAATTCAGGGCTGCGATTAAGTAGCTCAGCGCATCCTTTAAACCTATCGGTTGGGTTAATGTTTTTGCCCATTTAGGTAATGTAAGTACTGGTAGTTTGTGAATAAGATTTGTCACTATGTCGTACGATATGCTGCCGTTTCCTACCACCATAGATGCCCGGAATTCTATGACATGAAACCGACCATTTCTTAATATTTCACCTGTTTTGTGACGACTAGCAAGATGCTTAGATAATTTATCATGATCATTTCCTAGCCCACCAAGATATATAACTCTCATGATACTAGAATTATTTGCAGCCCTGCAAAAACTTTCAGCGGCTTTTGCTTCCGCTTCAGCAAAATCAACTTTCTTTTGGGCCATCATGTGTATTAAATAAAAAGCCGTGTCACAATCCTGAAGGTATGAATGTAGTTTTTCTGTATCGAATACATCAACATTATGTTTAGTTAAGCGTTTGTGATTAAAGGGGATTGATTCCGCTTCAGGTGATAATGCTATTACGCTATATTCAGTATCTGATAATAATCTTTCGATTAAATTATGTCCAATGTAGCCATTCGCACCTATTACCGCAATATTCATAAATAATATTCAGTATTACGGTCTTGTTTCTTTTAGTTCTACAAGTATGGTGTGAGTGTCAGTTTTTCCAATGTTTTCGCCAATATGGTCTTGTTCGGGCTGCCAACCGGCTTCGTAAGCCTTTTTATTTACAGTTTTCTCGTTGCCATTAACATAAAGTTTTCTATCGAAAGCGCTAAGAGTGAACGTAAAGGTATCGGGGTGGTGATGGAGTGTAGTTTTATCTCCTGGCTTATCTTTGTATTCAAACACTCGGACTCTGTCATTCTCAAATATTACTTTGTAATTATCTGGATTAGTGGTTTCTGGATCTTTGTTCATCGTTTAATTATAACAAAACAGGAGCAATTTGCTCCTGTTTTAAGAATAAGCGTATTGGAGGGACGTATGTATCGCTGTTGCAACTATTATAAAGAATACTTCCAGCCAGGTTGCCAGGATTTAGTCTTTCGCCAATCATTTGCAAATGCTTCGTCCCAGTTCATTCCTTTAACTAAAACATCCAAAGCAAGCTGGGGAGCTTTATGGGCAACGATTGCAATGTGCTTGCCATCGTATTGTGTTTTTATTTCGTTTATAAAGTCTTCAATTCTTGCTTTGACATCTTCGTAACTTTCACCCTTTGGCATTGGCGTTGTTATGGATTTTTCTTGCATAGGTTCAACTATGCTTGAATCTTTACCGTTCATATCTCCATAATTACATTCACGGAGTCTTCTATCTGCAAACATAGGGTAATTATTGCCCCAAGTCAGATTAGCTGAATCTATGGCTCTGCTTAAGTCAGATGTGAATACTGCATCAAATTTCAAGTTTTCTGTTAACTGTGTGAGGTCTTTTGACTGCTGTATACCTAAATCAGATAGCCTTGCATCATTCCATCCAGATGATCTGTTGTTTTCATTATCTACGGTTGTGCCGTGAACAAAGTACGTAATCTTGACTGACATATATTAATTGTATCAAAAAACAGAGGCATATTACCTCTGTTTTAAGCATAAGCGGTATGGAGGGCCATCGTAGATGCTATTGCAACTATTTTGGGCGAACAATCTCGGATTCAAACCATTCTTCTTGAAACTTAGTAGCCTCACGAATCTCTTTGTCAGTAAAGTTAACTTTTGGCTCACAGACCACTAACTTATCATCGTCGTCGTTTGTGCGATGTATGATTGCAATGCAATGTCCCGCAAACTCATTTATCGGCTCATCTACACCTAGCACGTAGGCATCTAGCTCTTCTCCATCCGGCGCCTTAGTACCAGGCACAAACCCATAGTTGATAGGGTAAACAAAGTCATACTTTGGATGCATGCTTCCAAGTGGACGGTCAATCTCCACTTTGACGTCCTGTCCAAGAAAAGGTAGTGAATATTTCATATCTAGTATTATATCAAAGAAAAACTCCTCATATTTAGAAGTTTATGTATGGACTAATTTGGAGGGCCCAGTGGGACTCGAACCCACGACACCCTGCTTAAAAGGCAGGTGCTCTAACCAGCTGAGCTATGGGCCCACATAGTTCATGAATGCTGAATTAACTTCTTACATTATGCGTATTTTGGGCGAAATGTCAATCTGTTAATGGCTTAATGATGATGCCTTTTGGACGACTTGTGACTCCGCGGAGCCGTAACCCAAAGCACTGTCATGCTAATAACTACTCCAGCTACCACGACAATTTCTCGGCTTTTATCTAGCAAAGTCCAGCCATTTAGACTCGTGATGGCTATCTGAGGTCCATACGGCAATAGTGGTACGGCTAGTAAAACACCGACAACTCCGACCGCCACAGCTGGTGCAATATTAAATACCATTTTGGGGCCGGTCAAAGTTTTGCGCATCAATATAGCGCTCAGCATCGCCGGCAAAAGTAATAAGGCTAACTGGAAGTATTGACTGACTGCATTAGAGTTATTACCGATGGCAGACCCAACTAAACCAGCTTCGTTACCGACGAACTTCACAAGTAAAGCTCCGGCACACAGGCTTAAAAATACGATGGCAGCGTTGGTACGTAGCAAAAGTATCAATATCATCGGCACAGCAATGGCCACTAACAAAGCAATATTTTGCATAATCATGCGCCCATCATAGCATGAGCAGGTTGGCTTGTCTCTGTTTTAGGCGCCGATACGGTCGCGTTTGCCACGCTTGCTTTTAGCGTTTTGCTCTATGTATTCAATGATCTTGCTAGCAACATCACGACCAGTCACCTTCTCTATACCAAAACCTGGGCTAGCGTTAACTTCTAGAACCAGTGGGCCTCGAGCGGAGCGCATCATATCGACACCGCAGATTGGTAAACCCATAGCTTTGGCAGCTTTTTGAGCGGTCTTTATTTCTTCGTCGGTTAACTTAACAATCGTACCCTCGCCACCTTGATGCAGGTTAGAGCGGAAATCATCATCCAGGCTTTGACGTTGCATGCTCGCGACTACTTTGCCGTTAACCAAAAAGGCTCTAATGTCAGTTCCGGCTGATTCTTGAACGAACTCTTGGACTAAAAAGTTCACGCCTTCTACATAAAAAGCCTGCATTACTGCTTCGGCAGCCTTGCGGGTTTCTGCCAATACAACACCTTTACCGTGCGTACCGCGGGCGACCTTTATAATCAGAGGTGCACCACCAGCTTGTTCGATAAGGTCAGCGGCTTCGGCTGTTTCGCGAGCGAAAACGGTTTTAGGAATGCCAACACCGGCTCGGGCTAAAATTTGGGTAGCTCGCAGCTTATCGCGTGTTCGGTTAATCGCTAGTGAACTAACTACTGAGTAAACACCCTGCATCTCAAACTGACGTACAATTGAGGTGCCATATTTAGTTAGGTTAGACGCTATCCGCGGGATGATTACATCAATGTCGCGAATTTCCTCGCCCTCATAACGAATAACCGGGTTATTTTGCTCTAGCGTAACGTAGCACTTGGCATAATTAATAACGCGGACGGAGTGACCACGCTTTTCGGCTTCTTCTTTAAGTCGCCTGGTAGAGTAGTTGCCGGGACCTTTGGATAAAATAGCAATCTTCATGACCTACCACCTTTCTAGTTCGTGTTTAAAATAATCAGCTAAGGTCGATATCTTTGCCTGAGTAAGCTGCCGGTTATTGGTGTAGAGTTGGGGAGCAGAGTTTACTTCCAGAATATACCACTTACCGCTGTTTTTGTCTTGCAAAATATCAACCCCCGCTATCTGGCGACGCATAACTTCGGCGGCTCGCAACGATATACTAACTACTTGCCCGTCTAATTTGGTCGGGTCAACCAAAATCGCATTAGTGCTACCGACTGTTTTGTTAAGATGGGCTTTTTGGGGATCCGTATGTGTAACGCCTGACCGACTTATGGCCATATTGACTTCCTTGCCAAGTACCATAACTCGTAAAAAACCATCGTTGGGTATATACTTTTGAACTGCAAATAAGCACTCATCCGGCGATTTGTTAAGTAGTTTTATTAGTTCGGACTTATCGTGGATTAAATAGTTATTTTTGCCGCGGTCAGAAAATACATCTTTCACCACCGCTGGGAAGCCAATCTGAACAGTAATCTCTTCTATATTAGCCAAAATATAATTTGTTCTGGCGACAAACGCTTTAGGTACACTAAACGCATGCGTGACAAGCTCCATCATTTCGCTGAGTTTACTGTGCGAAATCATGTAATCAAGTTCTTCATCACGATAAATAACGTTTTTGTAACGCAAGTAGCTGGCTACAGCCATGGCCTGCTCTAGTTTGTTTTTGCGTGATTTAAGATAAACCAGGTCGTAATCCGCAAGATCTACAAGAGTATCTGCGATAATTACGCTAGGGTGTTCATCAATCTTAAAAATCAGTTCATCGTAACTAATAACATCAACCGAGCCACTGAACCCCTTAGCAACTTGTTTAAAAAAACTTTTTGCTGCGTCATTTGGATTGGAAGTTAAAACAAGTACTTTCTTATTATAGAGGGTCTTTTGGGGTGCCGTTAGTATGTAATTGCGTGATACGTCAACCAAGAACCGCTTATTTAAAAAGCGTTTGCCAAGTAAGATTGGAAAATGGTTTTTTGAGCGGTCGGCCAAGTTAAAACGAACGCGGTACCGTTTAGTGCCAAGTTTAATCGATAGCAATACAGTATAACGACGCTCACTAATACCAAAAGAGTTCTTAACGCTAGTTACCTTGTAATGGTCAGTGCTTAGCTCTTCGCCCGTAAAATAGACTGATCCAGCCCCGAATAGACTAAAGGTTAACTTGCCGTCGGATTCCTTAATGTCAGTTGCCCAAATTGCACAACTATCAGCCCCCGTATCAATTTTGGCAGGTACGTCTTTAATGGGGTGGTCAACAATTTCAACCAACTCATTTCGTCCGATAACAGTGTTAGTAACATCCATCTACCATATTTCCTATATTAAACTCTATAATAACATATTTGAGCGTAAAGTTCAATACCTATTATGGGGTTTACCGATGTTTTGCAACTCGCAGATATATAAACACGATAGCCAAAACCAGTATTGCCAACAGCATAATCATCATCGGAATGAAGCCTTCTGAGTTGCTAGGAGTAAGCGCAAGCTTTTTCATGTTATAGTTATTATAGACTAAACCCAAAATAAACAACATATATGAGACAAGAAACTACAGGCTCGCAGCCACCCGAAAAAATAAATCCACTGGACGACCCATTGATTATTGAAGCCGCCCGTCGTCTGGTCGAAAACCCAGATAACCCTGCAAAAGACGCTTACTACGCTAGCGAATGGGAAGAAATTGTTAATATCACGATACGGGCTCAAAGTGATCGTGACAAAGCCGAATACAGCGCTGAGCATGATCCACTTACCGGACTTCTGAACAAGCGGGGATTTAAAAACTACATGGAAGGCTGGCTTGAAAAAGCACAAAGTGGTGATGTGGCAGTTATATATATTGATCTGGATAACTTTAAATCAATTAACGATAATATGGGGCACAGAAACGGAGATGCGTTCCTTAAGTCATTTGCTGGCTGGATGAGAGAAAGCATTCGCCAAGATAAAGGCCGACTAGGAGATATCCTTTCACACCCTACAGGGTTATCCAGGGATGGAGGTGACGAGTTTATTATTGGTGTTCTGCTTAACTCTGGTTCCGACAGAGAAGACCACCCAATTACACCTAAAGAAAAATTAAAAATACTGTGCGGTAGGTTAAGACTTAGCTTTAGTGAATTTATTGAAAAACACCCCTCTTTCGAGCAGCTGGGGAAAATTAGCATATCACTTAGTGCGGCAATTTGGGAGGAAGATATGACACTAGAAGACCTAAAAGAAATTGCAGATAATGAAATGTACAAGGAGAAGGAGAAAAAAAAGAGTCAGCTCCGGGGCTAGCGCCAAAAACCTTTTTTTTGACCTTGGCTTTCGCCGAAACCTTCTAGTAATCCATGTTGTTCTTTAGTTAGCTTGATCGGAGTATCAATTACCAAGGTAACTATGTGAGCACCTCGACCACTTCCCCGCATATGTGGGACACCGTGGCCGGATAACTTGAAGTCAGTGCCGCTTTGTGTACCAGCTGGTACCTTCATACGGATAGGTCCGTCAACGGTATGAACTTCAATCTCGGTGCCCAATGCAGCTGCTACCATACCGACATGTTCTTCGCTTAGTATTAAGTCACCTTCTCGAGTGAAATGTTTGTGCGGCTTAACCCGGACATCTACGTATAAATCACCGGTCTCACCACGAGCCATCGCATTACCCTGCTCTCTTAAGCGAATAGTCGTACCATCGTCTATCCCGGCGGGGACTTTTATCTGTAATTCACGGTTTTTAAATTGCGTACCTTTGCCCCGACAGACTGTACAAACTTTTTCTGGTACTTTGCCACCACCATGACAGGTCGGACAAACTGTAGCCTGCTCAATATTACCAAAAATAGTTCTTACAGCCTGGTTTACCTGACCGCGTCCCTTACAGGTATCACAAGTTATCATCTCATGACCTGGCTCGACGGTTGTGCCCTCACAATGCTCGCACGCAATGTCGCTACCATAACGAACTTCAATCTCCGAACCAAAGATGGCATCTTCAAAACTAATATCAACACCAGTGTTAACATCCTGCCCTCGACGACGCCTTTGCTGCTGACCGCCAGCTTGGCCTCCGAAAAAGGTACTAAAGATGTCTCCCAGGCCCATATCGCCAAAGTCGAAGTTGATATTTTGGCCCTGGCCACCAAAACCGGCATACGGATCACCGCCTCCGCTGCCCCCAACGCCAGCGTGACCGAACTGGTCATAACGTTGGCGTTTACTGGTATCCTTTAAAACTTCGTAGGCTTCATTAATCTCTTTAAACTTGCCTTCATCGCCACCACGATCAGGATGAGACTCAATCGCCTTTTTGCGATAAGCTTTTTTTAGCTCATCAGCGCTGGCATCTTTACTAACACCTAGAACTTCGTAGTAATCGCGTTTAGCCATTAGTATTCTGGTCCTCCAGGGAATTGCAGCAGGACGTATTCGGCTCCTGGCTCAGAATCACGTGGCAACCCTGCCACAACTTCATCTTGATCTATTCTATGAAAAATATTACCAATAAAACCGTAAGCTAACTCAATATCTTCACCTTCAATATCGCCTGATGCTCGTGCAGTAATGATTGCGTCCATCAGATCGGTCAGATTAGTAGGATCATAATTAACTCTTATCTTAAGGGGAGAGTAATTTATTTTCTCAGCTGTGTCACCAAAAGTATTTACACAGTGTTGAAAAAGTTCGTTTTCAGCTTCGCTGAGCGGCATACCTACTACGCTTCTTTTTCTTTCTTATCTTCATCGATAACTTCGCCTTCGACAGGTTCGTCTTTGCGCTTTTTCTTATCGCCATCTTCGGCTGGGGCTTCCTCTTTAGCGGCTTCTTCGTATAGCTTAGCGCCGATCGGCATAGTCTTGTCACTAAGTTCTTTGGCAGCTGCTTCTAGGATTTCCTTGTCAGCTTTTTCGTCGGCAACAACTTTCTTGGCGACTTCAACTGCTTCATCTAGAGTTTTCTTATCCTCGTCCGATATTTTTTCGGCATTGTCAGCTTTTAGTTTTTCAGCCTGATAGACGGCGCTGTCTAGAGTATTACGAGCATCGATTGACTCACGCTTCGCTTTGTCTTCTTCAGCATGAGTTTCGGCTTCTTTAGCCATCTTCTCAACTTCTTCTTTACTCAAACCACTACTGTTCTGAATAGTGATGCTTTGTTCTTTACCAGAGCCTTTGTCTTTGGCGGATACGTTCAAGATGCCGTTGGCATCAAGATTAAAGGTAACTTCGATCTGCGGTACGCCACGGGGGGCTGATGGAATTCCATCTAGTACAAAACGGCCAAGTGATTTATTATCGCTAACCATTTCGCGCTCACCCTGTACGACATGAATTTCCACCTGAGGCTGATTATCGGCTGCGGTCGAGAAAGTCTCAGACTTGCTAGTAGGAATTGTGCTGTTGCGTTCAATCAGTTTTGTCGACACACCACCTAAAGTTTCAATTCCAAGGCTTAGTGGCGTTACGTCCAGTAACAGAACATCTTTAACGTCACCTTGTAGCACGCCACCTTGGATGGCGGCACCTATGGCAACAACTTCGTCGGGGTTAACACCCTTCATTGGATCCTTACCAAATATGGCTTTCACTTTTTCTTGGACAGCTGGCATACGAGTCATACCGCCAACCAGAACGATAGCATCAATGTCACTGGCTTTAAGGCCGGCATCTTTGAGAGCTTTTTCGCAAGGGATGGCAGTTTTAGCGATCAACTCGCCAACCAGACTTTCCAGCTTAGATCGAGTTAATTTATGCTCAAAGTGCTTTGGACCATCGGCGTCGGCAGTCAGGAAAGGCAGGTTAATGTTAATTTCATTCGTAGTCGAAAGCTCAATCTTAGCTTTTTCAGCTTCATCACGGAGACGCTGCATAGCGGCTTTGTCATCTGTAATATCTAGGCCATGTTCCTTTTTGAACTCGGCAGCAAAATAGTTAACGAGTACGCGGTCAAAGTCGGCGCCACCAAGGTGAGTATCACCGTTAGTAGATTTAACTTCAAAGACACCGTCACCTAGTTCGAGAATAGAAACATCGAAGGTACCACCACCTAGGTCGTAGACAGCGATTTTTTCGTCAGTCTTTTTACCCTTGTCTAGGCCGTAAGCTAGAGCGGCAGCAGTTGGTTCGTTAATAATCCGCTTAACTTCTAACCCGGCGATTTTACCAGCATCTTTAGTAGCTTGGCGCTGTGAGTCATCAAAGTAAGCTGGTACGGTTATTACAGCTTCTGTAACAGTGTCGCCCAAGAAACTTTCGGCGTCGGCCTTAAGCTTACCCAAGATCATTGCGCTAACTTCCTCGGGGCTATACTCTTTATCACCCATCTTAACTTTAACGCCGTTGCCGGACTTTACCATTTCGTAACCCATTAACTTGATGTCACGCTGGACTTCTTTGTCCTGCCAATTACGGCCAATCAAACGCTTTACTTCGTATATAGTGTTGGTTGGGTTAGTCACCTGTTGGCGTCGAGCCACCTGGCCCACCAAACGCTCACCAGCTTTATTAACAGCTACGACTGACGGTGTTGTTCGGGCACCTTCTGAATTAGCAATAATCTCTGGCTTGCCAGCCTGCATTACTGCCATCGCAGAGTTAGTTGTTCCTAGATCAATTCCAATAATTTTTCCCATAATTTATTCTCCTTTTCGTTTATATTCAAGCTTCATAATCTGTCCCCAGTCTCAACTGTTTCGAATTTAATGGCTGCTTGGTTGCAATCACCAAGGATTTGAGCTTGGGAGCAGGCTCGGAGGCCAGATTCCAGCTCCACAGGTATATCTTTAGCCGCTGCCTGTTCAACGGCCACCCTCTCGAAGACGTCAGGGTTATGTATAAGTGTACCTGCTGTTACAAACTTACTTATTTCACGAACGGCTTGCCGAAAATCTACGCCAATACTTTTTCCGCTATCCTCTAGGATTATCCTAGCTTCGCAATTATCACATGGTACTAAGGGGTGTTGTAATCTCATTTTGCAACCTCCATGCGTACTTTGACCATGGCATGCCTGATTACATTCTCGCCTAGGCGATAGCCAGGTTGAAGTTCCTCAAACACAACCTCAACTGTTCCTTCGCCTTCGTCCATGCTAATGGCCTCATGAACTTGTGGGTCAAAAACTTCACCAACAGTCTTAATACGTTCCACTCCCATGGTGAAAAGAGTTGATTCGAACTGTTTAACAACGCCCTGAACACCTTTGACGTAATCGTTTCCAACCAGCTCAGCTGGAACATGCTTTAAGGCTCGCTCGAAGTTGTCAATAACTGGCAGTAGTTCAGTAATGACATCGGCTTTAACGTGGTTTTTTAGGCCACCTAGTTGAGCATCATGTTGGCGGCGGACATTACTGACATCGGCCCGCTCCCTCTGCAAAGCACCGGTAAGGTCGGAAATCTGTTCGTGCAACTGAGCGATGGTTGGTTTTTTAGGCATAAAGGCGATCCTCCAAAGTCCGTCCGGCGTGTTCGACGAGACGCATTACATCACGATACTGCTGTCGGGTGGGCCCTAATACACCTATATAACTATCGTCGCTGTAAGGGCTACGGAATTTACTGATAATTAATGAACACTGGGCGCTACGACCAATCGGATTTTCGCTACCTATGTAAACACTCAAGGGCTTGTTGGGTGAGGCTTCTTTAAGCCAGGGCTCTAGGTTATCCAGCAACCTCGCAACTTGCTGGACTTGTACGCCGTTTATAAACTCTGGTTGACCGAAAAGATTGGACAGACCGCTCATGTATAGTTGATCGCCAATTGTTGCCAAACCCAGGTTGTGAGTTAGCTCAACTAAAGTATCAACAGTGTTTCGAATAGTGCGTTCCGGTAGACCGCCGCTTTCGGCTCGTGCCGCTAGAGCTCGCGAGCCTCGACTGACTGGCTCTTCTAGTTCGTTGGCTAGATTATTAACGTACAGGCGGTAGCCTTTATCAGTTGGGACTCGGCCAGCGCTGGTGTGAGGCTGCATAATAAAACCGGCTCTTTCTAGTTCAGCCATTTCGGCGCGAATCGTAGCTGAAGAAACGTTAAAAAGTTTGGCCATCAAGCTAGAGCCTACCGGGCTGGCAACCTCGGCGTACTGCTCTACAATGGCGGCTAAAATCTTTTGCTGTCGTTCGGTCATGATATTTATGCTTGCCACTAACATGGAGTTAGTGCCAATGTGTACATTTTACCGCTTTTGGCACTCCTTAGTCAAGAGTGCCAACTTGCAATGTCGCCCCTGTAAACATACAATAAGGGGATGGAAGATATAAAACTTTGGCTTAAAAACGGATCTATCAACTTTTTTGGAAAACCATTTGCTGGCAAGGACACTTGCGCTGATTCTTTAGCCAAATTACTAGGTGCCTCGGTAATTGGTGGTGGCGATATACTAAGGAATAATTCAGCTCACGCTTCAACTCAAGCCAAAGTTGAGGATGGTAGCTTGGCCCCTAGCGATGAATACCTTAGCATCGTTCTGCCCTACTTTGCCCAATCGGAGTTCGCCAACAAACCATTGGTCCTCAGCTCGGTCGGACGCTGGCATGGTGAAGAACCGGGCGTTCTTAAAGCTACAGACAAGTCAGGTCACCCGCTAAAAGTAGTGATATTTATTGATATTGACGAATCCGAAACTCGCCAACGCTGGCAAGCTGCCCAGAAACTGGCCGATAGAGGCCAACGTAAAGATGATGCTAAACATGTACTCGATAAAAGGCTTGAAGAATTTGCCAATAAAACCATGCCCGTCTTAGATTTTTACAGGCAAAAAGGCATCTTAATCGAAGTTAACGGAAGACAGAGTCGCCAGGCTGTTTTGCAAGAAGTTATTAATAAGCTAGCTAAATTTATTAATAAAAAATAGGTTTATTGGTGGGGTCAGCCTTATATTCAGCAGCAATGGTATTTTTACCACTTAGTTATTTGTGCTTATGTAGTGTTTCTGGTTGTAATCGGGTTCAGTATAGCCTAATCGCGCCTGAGCATTACCGTAAAAGCTTCGGCCGGTATGTCGACCTTACCAAATCGTTTCATGCGTTTTTTACCTTTAGCTTGCTTAGCTAAAACTTTTTTCTTGCGTGATACGTCACCACCGTATAGCCCTGTTGTAACGTCTTTACGGAAGGCACTTATATCCTCGCGGGCGATAAACTTACCGCCTATTGCGGCCTGAAGTGGCACCTGGAAGTTCTGACGTGGGATAACTTCTTTAAGTTTTTCAACCACTTCCCGCCCCAAACGCTGAGACTCGGTCTTGTGAACCATAATGCTCAGGGCGCCAACAATATCGCCGGCGACATAAAAGTCTAAACGTACTAGGTCTTCAGCTCGATAGTCATCAAGCTCATAACTAAAAGAGCCATACCCGCTCGTCACACTTTTAAGCTGATCATAAAAATCTGTTAATAAGTTTGCCAGTGGTGCCTCAAAAGTTACTAGGGCTAGCTGGGCATCAACAAAGGATAGATTCTTTTGGATTCCCCGTTTGCTAACGATTAGCTGTATGACAGCGCCGACAAAATCTTTAGGGACGACAACTTCGCCCTTAATCCATGGCTCTCTAATCTCTAGAATCTGCGCTGGGTCCGGCAAATCGGTAGCGCTCCTAATGGCTAGCTCTTCGCCGTTCAATAAACTAATCTGGTAATCGGTTGAAGGGTTAGTAACTACTAGGTCAAGATTGTATTCACGTTCTAGGCGCTCTCGGACAATGTCCATATGCAGTAATCCCAGGAAGCCAATTCTTACCCCAAAACCTAAAACTGGAGAATTTTCGGGTTCAAACTGCAATGCTGAATCACTCAAACTCAGTTTTTCTATGGCCTCTTTGAGTTCTTGATAATACTCATTTGATTCTGGGAAGAACCCAGCATAAACAAACGGCCGGACGTCTTTATAGCCTGGCAAAGATTGAGTAGCTGGCTCCCTGGTTAACGTTACTGTATCGCCAACTCGGGCTTGACGGGTACTTTTTAGGTTGGTAACTATGTAGCCTATTTCACCAACTTCTAGCTGTTTGTTTGGAGTCATTTCTGGCCGTAAGGCTCCAACTTCCAAAGCGATACCCTCAGCACCAGTAGCCATCATGGTAATATTGGCACCTTTGGCAATATCGCCATCCATGACACGTACATACAAAATTACCCCACGATAGTCATCGTAATAACTGTCAAAAATTAACGCCCTGGTAGAATCTTTCATACCGCCAGTTGGGGCTGGTACGTCTTTAATGACTCGATTTAGTACTGCTTCAACTCCCTGTCCAGTTTTGGCAGAAATATGCAAAATGTCTTCAGCTTTACAGCCCAACAGCGAGACTACCTCGGCGCTAACTCGTTCAACATCTGCCGCTGGTAAATCGATTTTGTTCAAAACTGGGATAATCACTAGATCGGCCGCCAAGGCTAGATAGACGTTAGCCAGTGTCTGGGCCTGAATTCCTTGGCTGGCATCAACTACCAGGATGGCTCCCTCACAAGCCTCTAAACTGCGCGAAACTTCATAACTAAAATCAACGTGACCGGGAGTGTCTATAAGGTTTAGTTGATAGCCCTTGTACTTCATTCTGACAGGGGCAAGTTTAATGGTTATACCCTTTTCACGTTCCAAATCCATCTTGTCCAAAAGTTGAGCTTTCATAGCCCGTTTTTCGACTGTGCCGGTAACTTCCAAGAGCCGATCGGCCAAGGTTGATTTACCGTGATCAATATGCGCAATAATACAAAAATTTCTAACCTGTTTCTGTTCCATCGTTAGAACAGTATAACAGAGAAGCCGACGTCAACCGTCGGCTGATGTGTCAAAGGGGGCTGTTTGAACCGTTATATAACACTCGCTACTGAATACGAACTGTCGAGCCAAGCAGTTGGCGAGTTTTATTGATGACAGGGATAGCTTCTTCCAGGCCAAAAAGCCAAGAAACGCCAATGTGAACCGCAAAAGTAACGCTAACTATGGCGCCAAGCTTGAATCCTAGGGTTATAAAGCCCTTATCACTGAGGTTAAGTGGCAAAAGCGAAATCATGATAAAGGCCGTCATCACGCTAAAGCCCGTGACCGAAACGATCTTTATAACTCCATTCCAGAAATACCAATTAAACAAGTTGTGGTCACGAAAAAGCATAATAATGAACAGGATTGCAACTTCCACGAAAGCGACAATAGACTGAGCCATGGCTAGACCAGCAATCCCATAGGCCGTCGGGCGCGACAAAGTAACGGCTAGATAAACATTAAGACCAATTGAAAATATCGATACTAATAGTGGTGTGACCGTATCTTTTTGGGCATAGAACCAGCGAGAAATAATCGCGTAGAGCGTTCTAAAGAAGATGGCTCCTGCCAGAAATCCAAAGATTAAGGCAATTTGCGGCGCACTAGTAGTAAAAATTAATCGGGCGAAGTAACCACGGGCGAAGTAACAAATAATACTCAGCGGCATGGCTATCCAAATCATAACTCGCAAAACTTGTAAGAATTCCTTACGGAACAGGTCTTTTCGACCCTGGGCCAGACGGTCGTTAAGTCGTGGGAAAGCCGCAGTGGCAATGGCTGTACCGATTAGTAATACCGGTGTCGTGCTCATTATGTAAGCATTCTCGTAGTAACTAATGTTACCTAAGCCAATTTTAGCTGCCAAGTTCGTCTCGACAATACTGTTAATTGAGTCGATGCCTTGGTCTATCGAGCGCGGTGGTAAGTTACGTAGGATGAGCTTGAAGTCTTTGTTACGCCACATAATATTCGGTCGCCACTTAAAGCTAATCCCAGGCAAACCGAAGAGAGCGATTATTAACTGCAGGACAGCCCCGATCATTGCCCCAACTCCCAAGCCAACTAAACCAATATTATTCCGGAAAACGAAAATACTAATTATGATAGCTAGGTTATAGCCTATAGGCGCCAGTGCGTAAAAGAAGAAGCGTCCATAGGTCTGCTGAACGCTAACCAGTACCCCAGAAATAGCAAAAAGCATTGGATTGAAGGCCACTAGTCGCATAATAGTCACGGCATTATTGAGCTGTGCAGGCGGTAAAGCTGGCGCTACAATCCCGTGTAAAATTGGTTTAGCAAAGATTAGGATAATTAGTCCAACGAGGAACATAACGATGGCCAACAGGTTAAGTAAGCTGTTGGATAATTCCCAAACACCTTTTTTGTCGCCTTTGTCCATGTGTTCAGCAAGGATCGGCATAAAAGCCACACCCAGGGCACCAGCCGCTAAGGTGAAGAAGAAAAAATCAGGAATCTTAAAAGCCGCAAAGTAGGCATCGGTACTCTGAGACCCAATTGCTAGAAAATTGGCATTGATTAACTTATAGCGAAGAAAACCTAGAATCTGACCAACCATAGAGATAACAATCAGCAAAAATGCAGCATTGCCCAGGCTAGTCCGTTTGTTAGCACGTTTTAAGAATCGATTCATTACCCCCTAGTATAGGGGTAAAACGCTTTAGTATAAAGCAGCTTCTTTAGGAAGTGTGGAGCCTTTCAATATCTTCAAGACATCGTCGGCTTCGACGGTCTCTTTTTCGATTAATACTTTCTGTAAAGCTTCCAGTTTGGTCTTGTTGGATTTAATTACAGCTCGGGCTCGGCGGGCAGCTTCACTAATTAAGTTTTCAACTTCATCATCAATAATCTTGGCAGTTTCTTCGGAATATTCTCGCTCGTGCATCAGTTTATCCATCATAATACCTTCGTCGACGTGGAAGACTTGATCACGCAGCTTCTTACCCATACCCTGGTTAATAACCATGTCACGAGCCAGTTCGGCAGCTTTTTGCAGGTCACTACCTGCTCCAGTCGTAACTCGCTCCGAACCATAGACAACTTCTTCGGCAATTCGGCCACCAAGCATTCGAGCCAAAACATCCTTGTACTCAATGATGCTATGGTAGCTTTTATCCTCCGGTGGTATAAACCAAGTAACTCCACCGGTGCCGCCACGAGGAATAATCGTAACTTTGTGAACCATGTCGCTGTCTGGTAAAACGTGGCCAACTATAGCGTGGCCAGCTTCGTGATAGGCTGTAAGTTCTTTCTCTTTGTCGCTCATAATTTTACTCTTACGTTCTGGACCGATTGCAACCTTTTCAAAGGCGGCCGTAACGTCGGTTTGACTAATTTCTTTGCGGCTCTGGCGGGCAGCCAAAATAGCTGATTCGTTAGCGATGTTAGCTAGATCAGCACCCGAGGAGCCCGCAGTTTTAGCTGCCAAGGCATCAAGGTCGACATTTTTTGCCAATGGCTTTTTAGCGAAGTGGACTTTAAGAATTGCCTCACGGTCTTTACGGTCTGGAAGTCCAATTCCAACCCGCCGGTCAAAACGACCAGGTCGCAATAATGCAGGATCAAGTACATCGGCGCGGTTGGTAGCCGCTAAAACAATCACGTTCTGACCTTGTTCGAAGCCATCCATTTCAACCAAAATCTGGTTCAGAGTTTGCTCGCGTTCGTCATGACCGCCACCCATTCCACTACCGCGTTTGCGACCAACAGCGTCAATTTCATCAATGAAAATAATGCACGGGGAGTTCTTCTTTGCCTTAGCAAATAAGTCGCGGACTCGACTAGCACCAACACCAACAAACATTTCGACAAACTCCGAACCGGAGATGCTAAAGAATGGAACATTGGCTTCGCCGGCCACAGCTCTGGCTAGCATGGTTTTACCAGTACCCGGAGGACCGACTAACAAGACGCCCTTAGGAATTTTAGCGCCGACACCTTCGAACTTCTTTGGGAACTTAAGGAATTCAACAATTTCTTCGAGATCTTGCTTAGCTTCGTCGCTACCAGCTACGTCCTTAAAACTAACCTTATCTTTTTCGTTACCATATAGACGAGCTCGACTCTTGCTAAAGCTCATAGCCTGATTCCCCTGTCCCTGAGCACTACGCAGCATAAAGAACAGAACACCGCTAATCAAAATAACTGGCAAAATGCCACTAGCCAACGAGACCCACATGCTATTGCTGTTAGATTCTGGTCGCGGGTTAACTGTTAAACCTTCGACGTTCTTGTTAAGACCTTGATCGTAAATACTAGCGCTAGCTTCTTTGTAGGTTCTGGCGCTTGGAGCCGATTGATCTTTTTTGATTACTAAAATTTCGTTACCTTTAATGGTCAGTTCTTTAATCTGCCCAGCGTTAGCCTGGGAGACAACTTCTGATAAAGGTAATTGGGTCAACTTGCTAGGCTGCTTGAAGGAAGAAAAGATAACGATTCCAAAAATTAGGACAATAACAATTAGTGCTAAATTTTTAAAGCTTCGTTTTCCGGGACCTGGTTTTGCCGAAGCTTTCGAGCCTCTGAAGGGTTTTTTATCCATACGTGTATTCTATTATATCTGCTCTAAAGCCAGAAATCTAGCGGTCTTGGCTGCCGAGTGCTAAATAGTCCTGGCTGACCGTCATAAAATAGGGCCCGCTTATGTCGGCACGCTTATGTGGTTTATAGGTTTTTGCGGCTACTACTAACCGTTCCAGCGTCTTCCGGTCAAAGCTTACTTGCTGCGCCCTAAGCCAGCTGGCCAGAACTTCTTTAGCCACGTTATGCGGTAGCTGGACGAACCAATGTCGATCCATCTTAAGTATATGTGGCTGAATGTGCAACTGGGTAGTCAGAAGATCTTCTATTTCATTATTTAATTCGGCAGCTTTAGTAATATGCTCCAGCAACTGCTGGCGTTGGGATTTCGTAAATTTTTTAAGAATCTTTAGTCTGGCGTAGTTACGGAGATATTTTTCATCGGCATTGCTGCTGTCTTCACGCCAAACTAGTTTATTTTCATCGGCATGATACTGAAGTTGCTTTTTATCATGAGCCAGTAAGGGCCGGATTATTTTATCCTGACTTTTCAAGGAGCTCAAACCACGACGCCCGGTACCTCTTAGAATGTTTATAATAGCTGTTTCGAGCATATCGTCCTGGTGGTGAGCGGTAATAATCGCCTTAGCACCTGCCGCCAGCCGAACTTTATGCAAAAAATTGTATCTAGCTATACGAGCCTGGTCTTCGCTAGCTCCCGGTCCAAGATGTCCCTGATGATAAACAAATGGTAAATGATATAAGCGGGCAACGGCCTCAACCAGTCGGCGATCCTGCGAAGAATCAGCCCTAATACCATGATCAAAATGGGCGACTGTTAGGCGCAAGTCTAGCTGTCGAGTAAGTAAATCTAGGAGCACCATAGAGTCTACACCGCCAGAAACGGCGACCACATAATGACCAGCAGGAACTACAGTTTTCATCTTGTTATATTAGCAGTAATCAGCCGGCTGAGATGGCATCGGGCGTACTACCCTTCTCATAGAACCTGAGATCGTCTGCCGATTCACCCCAAATAGCCTGTATACCGCCTAGTATCTCCCAACTAGCCAACACCTCTTTACTAGTACTAAAAAGCGTATGGTCAGAACGCATTGCGTCAACAAATACTCGCTCATATGCATCTGGTAACTTATTTTTGGGGCTTTGTTTATACTCAAAAGATAGAGGAATCTGCTGTAACTGACGATCAAACCCTGGCTTTTTAAACCACAGACTGACATCAGCGCCTTCATTTGGCTGAATATGTAGCGTCAATACATTAGCTTCACTGTTACCTTCGCCTCGATAAGTAATTCGAATCTCGGTAGTATGAATGTCGAGTGCCTTACCAGTTGTTAATTTAATTGGTACACCCTTCCAGTTTGGGTCATTCGATTCTAAATTGACCGAAACAAAAGTTTCGACATTACTATTAGGGTTACTAACTTCTTTGCGATATCCCATATATTGTCCGCGCACTGCGATTTTAGCCGGCAAGATTTGCTGCAAAGCCTGATGCCGCAAGTCAGGGATACTATTCAATTCATCGAGTTTAGGGAGTTCCATTAGTACTAAAGCCAACAATTGCAATAGATGGCTCTGCACGACATCACGCAAAGCACCAGTCTGCTCGTAAAAAGTTCCGCGACCTTCGATGCCAATAGTTTCACTGGCAATCACCTCTATGCTGGCAATAAACTTATGATTCCAAGTTTGGGAAAAAACCGGGTTCGCGGCTCTAAAAACAACTAAGTTCTGAGCCATCTCCTTGGCCAAATAATGGTCAATCCTGTAAATTTGATCTTCCTTAAAATGCTTGTCTAAATCCGCTACTAGGCCCTCGGCCGATGCTAAATCAGTCCCGAATGGCTTTTCCAGTAATAATTTTGTGCTTGGGACCTTAGATAGGTCAGTTTCTCCGAGCATCTCAACTACCGTCTGGACGGCATCTGGTGGTAACGATAGGTAGAAAAGCCGTTGCGCTGAACCGCCTAGTGAACGATTAATACCTTCTAATTGTGTAGCTAGCTTGTGATAGGCCTGCTTATCTTCCAGATCCATCTGATGCAATTCAAGGTGCTGTTCCCAGAATTCATCATTCGGAGCGACATCGGACAGTTTTAAATCTCGGCGAGAAATACCGACAATTCTGAATGCTTCTGGTAGCCCACCCAGCTTTGCGATCTCTTGGATTGCTGGCAATAATCTGCGATGCGCCAAATCGCCGGAGATCCCGATAATCACTAGAATGGTCGGGGTCATTTATTTAGCTCGTGGCCACCAAATTTATTACGCATGGCAGCTAAAAGTTTAGTAGTAAAGTTAACCTCACCTCGTTGCGATGCTAAACGAACATCGAAGGCGGTCTGGATGGCTGGTAATGGAATACCCATGTCCTTAGCAGCTTCGAGTGCCCAGCGGGCTTCGCCAGATTCAGCCACAAAGCCATCAATACCATCGAGGTTGGGGTTTTCGGCCAACGCTGCTTGCGAGAGTTCATTCAGCCAGGAAGTTACCACGCTATGATGCTGCCAAACATTGCCTGCAGCGGCCAGATCGATACCATCTTCATAGGCACCTTCTTTGAGCATCCGATAGCCTTCTGCTAAACTTTCCATCATACCGTACTCAATAGCGTTATGGACCATTTTTACGTAATGACCGGAACCACTATCACCGAAGTGGAAGTAAGCGCCTTCTGGCACAGCTAGTGTTTGTAGGGCCGTTTCAATAACAGCCACTCCGGCTTTATCACCACCAACCATCATCGAAAAGCCATTTTGGTAGCCCCAAACTCCGCCACTCGTGCCAACATCTAGCAAGGTTGATCCCCGGCTAGCAACCAGTTCGGAGCGTTTTTTAGTCTGCCTAAAATCGGAGTTACCACCGTCTATCAAAATACTGCCTTTCGGTAGTAGGTCGAGCCAGATAGCCAGCTCACTATCAACAACTTCGGAAGGAATCATAATCCATAAAACTACTTGGTCGGAACCAAACTCTTTTACTACAGCCTCTTTGGTCAAAGCAGCAGTGGCACCATAACCGACCGCCTGTTGGATTGGCTCGGGGTGGCGATTATGAGAAATAACCTGGTGGCCATTTTCACTCAATTTGCGCGAGATCTGCATGCCCATTCGACCTAAGCCAGAGATTGCAATTTTCATTCGTTGTCTCCTATCTGATCATTAAATATTGTCAGTTTAGTTACTTGTTTTAAAGCCTGAGCCGGTTCTTTATCGAAGTTAATATCTTGAAGTAAGCCTTCCAGAGCTGCCTGTTTTGATTTACCCATAGCGTAAACTACGGCTTCTTTAAGTGCGGCTATAGCTAACGGTGTCATGGTAACCCGCGTAAAACCTGGCGCATGATAGCTAGCCGCCCATTCGGCTGAAGTGACCGCTGAGCTACCAGGTAAAATCCCAGCGGTATGCCCATCAGGTCCCATCCCAAAAAAACCTATACAATAGCTGGCACCTTGGCAAAATCTTTGCAAATTATTTGCAAACTCGCTGGTAGTTTCCGCTAGGCTGTGGCCATGCAAAACTGGCACCATTGTAGCGCCAGGTAAATGAAAGTTAGCCAAGTGTAGCTGTTGCCAGTTTGAATCTTTATGTCCAACTGGCCCAAATCGCTCATCAGTAAGAGTTACTGTGAGATTAGTAAGGTCGTTCCCTCTTAATTTTTGACTAACTGCAGCGGCTATAGTAACTGCTGATCCCCCTGATACCAGCCACAAAACTTTCAGACCCTCACTAAGTTTTCCCATAATCTGGCCGGTCAGATAATCAACCACGATTTCGTCTGAAGTAATTTTACGAATGGTCATATTAACTATAAGTATAGTTCATCTGCCGGTGAGTTGTATTAACGAATTTTTGTAATCAGGCGAAGGTTAGAGACATACTGCTCTGGATCAATACTTGGGTGGCCATTCAGATAGTTCATGTGTTTATCGACAAAAGGTATTAGGTGATCGGCGTACTGAACGGCAATGCTGTAGCTAGACTTGGTATTGTAGGCTTTATCGGCGGCAATATCAGTTAGTGCCTGCTTTACTGCAGCGCCCTCTTCAGATTCGAAAAAGTTAACCTTACGTTTGGTGGTAGCCATGTTAAACCTTGGCTTTTTTAGGTTTTTTTATTTCGCGGCGACCTTTATCTTTAGACATCCTCGACTCCAATCTCTATATATTTCCTAGTATACTCTTACTTCGGTAGATAGCCTAATCTATCTAGTCTTTTAGGGAGCCCTTCCGGCGCCAGCGCAAACCGATAAAACCCAGTACCACAAGGTTAGCGATCACCCAAAGCGCTCGCCATAAACCATTTTTGAGATCAGTGCCAATCATGATGCTATGGAAGAAAACAAACACTATTACGGCGTAGCTTAAAAAGTGGGTCAACTTCCAGGCTCGAAAATATTTGGTCATGATCTTATTTAGCGATGTAAAAACAATCGCCACTATCATATAAAGCGATATAACACCCAAAGCTACCCCGAGCGAGCCAACGGCTACGCCCAAAAGATGAGTATGTTTATAACCTGAGGCAAAAGGCAAAAGGATCTGATAAACATTGAACGGTATAAATTTGTCGAATAAGAGCGGGATAACGTGTAGCAGAATGGCGACCGTAAACAATATTCCCAAAGTTCGGTGATTAGCCCAGGCTTTTAGGGGCTGCATGAACTTATATTGGTAGCCGGTAAACATACTTATGCCGGTAATCATAAGTATAACCAACAAGATTGACGCCATTAATCCGGCCGCTCGAGTTAAATACCAGGTCCAGGTGGTAAACAATCGAACATGGGGCTCGGTGGCAAATAAGGTTAGGGAGCTCATTCTAAGACAATCCTCTGGCCTTTAACGTCAATATCAGTTTGGGTCTGCACTAGAACATCACTAATTATATGCTGGTCGGCAAAACCTTGATAGTGCCCGCTGCCTAGAGCCACTAGGCACGAGGCGTAAACGTCTGCCAACAACCCAGTCGACATGCAAACCGTGGCCGTCAAAATGTCGGTTCTGGCCGGTTCACCACTTTCCGAACTAATTATGTGGTGCCAGGCTGAGCCGTTGTAACGACCCTGGCGTTTAGTTATCCCAGAGGTGGCAATCGCCAAAGGTTTATCTGTTGGTATTATTACCCTTGCTAGTGTCTGCGAAGGGTGCAAAGCGTTTGCGATACTTACCGTCCAGGGATGTCCGTCGGGCTGGCTTCCCCGCGCTAAGATGTCACCGCCCAGCGATAGCCAGTAATCGTTAATTTTGCTCCTAGATAGGTAATCTCCTAATTGATCCAGCAGGTAACCTTTACCACACCCGCCCAGGTCAATCGCGCTGTTAGCCGGGATCCGGGCGGTTGTAGCGGTTAACTTTAAATTTAACGCATCGACAACTTGCCGATCCGAATAATCGGGTGGATCAGCGGTGGCGGCGGTTGGTATCCAAGATTTTATGTAACCAACTCTTTGTAGGGCCGGGAGAATAAATGGATTGAACATCCCGTCAGTAGCTACCGACATTTTTTGAGAAATTACTAACAAGTCATGGAAAGCTGGCGAAATAATAATGGTTTTGCCGGCCTTCTGATTCAGTTGGGTAATTTCGCTATCCAACCGGAAGCGGCTGAAACGCCGGTTGAATTCGTCGATTTCTTGCCAAAGTTCACTAAATACTCTCTCAATTGCTAGAGATTTTTCATCTGAAGATAGAGTCAAATGTACTTTTGATCCAAGGGCAGTTTTAGATTGTTGATAAACTTGCTTCACGAAACAGTTGACACTGGCTGTTGATAAGTTCGACTTTGAGTTGGGGCCGTCGTAACCGATGGTGTGGCTGCTGTACTGGTAACGGCCGGGGTGGCAGTGATCGTTGGAGCCGGCGTACCACTATTAGACCTAGGCGCATCATCACTTAAGCTGCTTAGCTTGGCGGCGGCTTCGGCTGACAACGTTGAATGAGCCAGCAGATCGGTGGTTGTAATCGCGCCGATAATCAGCATAAACGCAACTGCAG
Source organism: Candidatus Saccharimonadota bacterium (assembly GCA_037139495.1). GTDB lineage: Bacteria > Patescibacteriota > Saccharimonadia > Saccharimonadales > JAUPVS01 > JAUPVS01. Next base: position 53,789 of record JBAXGG010000002.1, read on the forward strand.
CTAAGCCGTATGTCGAAAACATCAACTGGCTCAATGATCGCCTAGCCCCCCGCTCAACAACGGCTTTAGCTTGGGTGAAGGCTTCGTTGTTAATACGAATGGCCGGCGTTCCTTGTTCTGACAACATTTCGGTCATATCATCCATAAAACTAGCTGAACCGCACAAAAAGAAACTAGTTGTTTCAAAATTCTGACGAGCAGCCTTGGTTAGCATTGATTTACTGATTCGACCTGATACAACATGGCTAGAATCAAAGCGTGAAGTATCACCTTTAGAGACAAAAAAGACTACCCTAAAGCGCGAGTTTGTCTTTTCTAAGGCCAGTAATTCGTCAGCAAATGGCGCATCCTTCTGGTCACGTACAGAGTAAAATAATGTAAAAGTATTCTCTGCCCCTTCTGTTACAGCCGCAGCTAGAATACTCATAATTGGCGTTATACCAATACCCCCCGCTAAAAAGACGGAGTTTTGATCGAACTGCCGGTCGTAAACAAACTCACCAAATGAGCCATCAATATCTACGGCACTATTTAGAGGTAGTTCCTGTAGAGCAGTCGTAAATTGTCCCTCTACTTTTACAGCAAATTGCAAAATACCCTGGTCATTAGGTCGGTTAACTATAGAAAAACAACGAGCTGGAGTTGGTCGCCCAAGACGTGTAAAGCGTAAAGCGGCATATTGCCCCGGCCAAAAACCAATACCACGTGAGTTTTTGGGCTCAAAGGTCAGAAGGATAGAGCTGGCTGTCAAAATTTTGCGTTCAGTTAATAAGTACTTCATTGGATGATAGTATGAGCTCCGGAGCTTAGTTTAGGCTGAGAGATTGCCAGCCTTCATTTGGCTATTTTGTTCTGGAAATATGGCGCAAACCAAGTAGAACGAGCACGCCCATAACAGCCGCGCCAGCGAATGCGGCCACAGCGGCATACATAGCAATTAAACCAAATGTCCAGTAGGCATAGCCATCACCGAGCAAGATTCCCCGTAATGTTTCGCCCTGGAACAATGTAGCTTTTTGAGCAGCTAATTTTGGATTATTCGGATCATTCTTGGCGTCGGCACTAACCTCGGAGTAAGTTTTACCACCGGCAACTTTAGCGAGGTGGCGGCCAATAAACCCGTTAGCGTAGGCTTTAGCCTTAGGGCCATCATCGACCTGTTGGCCAGCGTACTTCTGTAAATCAGGGAACTCAGCAGGGTCCAAAGCCGCACTACCTTTTGCTGGGAAGTAAATTTTTTGCTGCACTAGTTCTGTTCTGACACTGTTAGTCGCAAATGTGTAGGCATACCAAGACAAGCAGCCCACCACAATAAGCGTTGCCATCATAGCAACTCCTAATAATACAAATACCTTATCAATTGTTTTTCTGTCTGATTTTTTAGCCATTATATAAATTTTTATATTTTTCTATTATCATAAGGATTATTTTACCACCTCTTAAACATCAAATAAAGATAAAACGTGATAATCTACACTTATGCTTAGATTACTTAAAATTGCAATAATTTCGTGCATTGTTTTTGGCTTGTTCTTGCTAGGGGCAGGAGACGGCAGGTTACTGGGGATCTCTGGAAGTATCGGTTTTTTGATTTTGTTCCTGGGGTCGGGCTGGTTCGCCATTATGGCGAATGTTTATGCTATGAAAATATCTGATGACATTAACCCGCCTAGTCCTTTCTACGTTGTTGGTCTTGTATTATTTGTCATCGGAGCCATCATATCGGGTATACTATATCGCACCAGTTTAAACTCACTTCAAAGTGATGCTATCGCAATGGTAGGCCTGACTTTATTGGCGATATCAATAGGTGTACCTGGCCTGGTAATCCTAACTATCAGCGCACTCCGACTACCCGATAATACTTAGAATATAATCGTAGTGTTTGGTAACTCTGATTTTAATTTACTAAGTGTACTTGGGCTAATCGGGTTTCCGGTAAGATTGAACTCTTTTAGAGTATTTTTGAGATTAGCGAGTTCATTGGG
>JBAXGG010000003.1:0-49200 GCA_037139495.1 Candidatus Saccharimonadota bacterium
GTGATAAAACTCCTATAATAAGCAGCAATGAAGTCGATCTGGAGAATCATAACCTACACCAAGTCGTTGTGGCGCTACTACTTAGCCGTTAGCCTTATTTCTATTGCCGTTGCCTTAGTCGGTTTAATGATTCCGCTGCTCAGCGGTAGAGCCATCGACGCTATTAAAGTTGGGGCTCCCGGTAACGTCACCAAAGTTGTCTGGTTGGCGATCGGCATATTCGTGTTGGATGTGTTCTCGACCTTCCTCAGTAATATTGGTGGCTACTTTGGTGATCAGATGTCTTCTCGCCTGATGAATCTACTCAGCCACAACTACTACCAGCACCTACTTAGCCTGCCGCAAAGCTATTTTGATACCGAGCTGTCGGGCAAAATTATTAATCGACTTAATCGTTCGATTGGCCAGATTGGTAATTTTATGCAGATGTGGAGCAACAACTTTCTGCAGTTCATTTTTAGCACCATTTTTGCATTGGCAATTATAGCTTACTTTAGTTGGCCTATCGCCTTACTTCTATTCTCCCTGTATCCGATATACGTATTTATGACAATTAAAACCAGTGGTAAATGGCAAAAGTACCAAGCCAAGATCAACCATAACTTGGATATTGCTAACGGACGATTTGCCGAATCGATTGGCCAGATCAAAGTTGTTAAAAGTTTTATACAGGAAAAGCACGAACTAAGCTTATTTAGGAGTTACTACACTAAAGTGATCGGTATCACTAAACCGCAGTCGCACCTATGGCACAAACGTGATGTCCAGCGTCGCCTAGTATTAAATGTTATCTTCCTGGGTGTTTATCTGTTAATTTTTGTTCAAGCCGTCAATGGGCACTTTACTCCTGGACAGGCCGTGGCCCTCATTTTATATTCTATGCAGATTCGCATCCCAATCTTTACAATTAGCTTTTTGGTAGAAAACACCCAGCGTGCTGTGGCCGACAGCAAGGACTATTTTGAGGTTATGAGCCTTGAGCCGGCCATAAGTGATCAGCCAGACGCCAAACAGCTCAAAGTTATCAAGGGAACAATTGAGTTTGACCATGTTAGTTTTGCCTACGACGGCACGCCGGTTATTAACGACGTTTCGCTTACTATTAAGCCGGATACCAAAGTGGCGTTGGTTGGCGAGAGTGGCGAGGGCAAAACGACCCTAACTAATCTGCTGTTACGCCTATATGAACCACAAAACGGCACTATCTTTATAGATAGCCAAGATATTAATCACGTCAGTCAGCAAAGTCTGCGCAGTAACATAGGTGTAGTTTTCCAGGAGCCAGCTCTTTTTAGCGGTACTATTTTTGAGAATATCGCCTATTCCGATCCTTCGGCTACGAAGGCCAAAGTCATTGCTGCCGCCAAAGCTGCCAACGCTGATGAATTTATTGCCAAGCTGGATAAGGGTTACGAGGCAGAAATTGGCGAACGCGGCCTCAAACTCAGCGGCGGCCAGAAACAACGCATCGCCATAGCCCGTGCACTTTTAAAAGACGCACCAATCCTAGTTTTAGACGAAGCCACCAGCAACCTAGATAGCCGCAGTGAACAGATGGTTCAGGAAGCATTGCAACACCTAATGAGGGGCCGAACCACAATTATTATTGCTCACCGCCTCAGCACCATCCAAAACGTTGACCAGATCATCACCTTGCAAGGCGGTCAGGTCAGCGAGGTTGGTTCACCAGCCGAACTATCGCAAAGCGGCGGCGTGTATGATCAGCTGCTCAAACTTCAGCTCGGCCACTCCTCGGCTGGCAAAAAGAAACTAAAAGAATTCGAAATCGCTGGTTAAAAGAAATGGATAATACACCTATAATAGTTTTTAGGCTACACTTAAGGGAATGAGAAAAGCCGCCCGTGCCATTGTTATCCAAAACCAAAACATCTTGCTGATGAAGCGGAATAAGTTCGGACAAGAATACTATTGTTTGCCTGGCGGTGGCATAGATAGTGGTGAGACGGCCGATCAGTCGGTTTTAAGAGAAATTAAAGAAGAAGCCAGCCTGAGTGTTATCAATCCTCGCTTGGTTTACATAGAAGAGAATGGCGATCCGTACGGCACCCAGTATATTTTCGTATGTGATTATCAGGACGGGGACGTGAGGATTAGCCCAGATAGTATTGAAGCCAAATTGAATGCTATTGGCCAAAATACTTTCGAGACAATGTGGGTACCAGTCAGTAAATTTGCTGGATTACCGTTCCGCTCGACAGCTTTGCAGCAGGAGCTTGTTAAGGCTTTTAGCCAGGGCTTTCCAAAAGAACCAAGAAAAATTCTCTCCTAGGCCGAAATCAGCTATAATAAGACGAAACAACAGGAGGTTTAATTTATGGCTAAAAAACGTCAAAGAATAGCGGCTTTAATTGCGGCATTGTTCTTTTTAATCGCATCGTTAGCCACTAGCGCAGCTGTAATTTATACGATGATCAAACAAAGTAAAGAAGGAAAAACACCCGTGACAGACACAACAAGCCAAGCCGCCAAGCCAGCCGACAAACTAGCTGGATTCACTCCGATTTCTGAACCAGTCGCAAATTTGCAGATCACTGACAGTAAAGTTGGCACTGGAGATGAAGCGAAATCTACTTCAACCGTGAGTGTTCTCTACACTGGTGCCCTTGTAAAGACTGGTATCATTTTCGAATCAAGCGGCTCTCAGCCAGTTTCGTTCCCAGTCAGTGGCGTTATTAAAGGTTGGCAGGACGGCGTACCTGGTATGAAAGTTGGCGGTGTCCGTCGTTTAGTTATACCGGCTGTTCAAGCTTATGGTGCACAGGCTAACGCTAAGATCCCTGCAAACTCCGATTTAGTGTTCGACATCACACTGCTCAGCGTCAAATAACAGCGCCCAATAGGTAGATAAAAGTAGGCAAAAGCACAACATATAGCGCTATTGCATTTACCAAGTACACCATATACAATGCTCTTGTAGATAAATAACAATTAAAAATTAATCAAAAACAATAACTAAGAGGGGATCATCAAATGGCCAAAGACATCACTATTTTTACTACAAACACCTGCGCCTATTGCGTTATGGTCAAGCGCTATTTAACCTCTAAAGGCATGAACTACAACGAGGTAAACCTCGACACTAACCCAGAACGACAAAAAGAAGCCATGGAACTAAGCGGTGCGCTTACTGTTCCAGTTACCGTTGTCACTAAAGAAGATGACAGTCGTGAAGTTGTGGTTGGGTTTAATCTTGCAAAACTAGCTCCAGCATTAGCTTAATTTATTCAAACCTGATTCACCATCGAGCTTTTATTTACGTATTTCTCCCGTCGTACCACTACTACGGTTCGTATCAATACTCATCGCCTCCTTGTATTGCATCAAGCTTAAATAAACCTCATAATGTGACTATATATAAGGAGTTCTAATGTCCGATGCAGAAAAACCCAAAGTTAATAAAGTTGTAATGATTGGTGCTGGGCCGGCCGCTTTGGCGGCAGCTGTTTACACTACTCGAGAAGATATACAGACTCTACTTTTCGAAAAAGGCGTAATCGGTGGCCTGGCTGCAATTACAGATTGGGTTGATAACTACCCTGGTTTCGCCAAGGGCATCGCTGGTTTGGATCTAGCAGAAAGCTTGCGACAACAGGCTGAACGTTTTGGTGCCGAGATTGAACTGGGCGAAGTTATGAGTATCAAAAAAGAAGGTGATATCTTGAAGCTTGACACTACTAGTGGTGATATATTGGCCGAAACTATTCTGATTGCAACTGGCAGTGACTATAAAAAAATTGGTGTACCTGGCGAAAAAGAATATTACGCCCGTGGCGTTCACTACTGTGCAACTTGCGACGGCGCATTTTACCGTGACAAGCGACTGGTTGTGATTGGCGGTGGTAACTCAGCCGTCCAGGAATCAATCTTCTTAACTCGCTTCGCTACTCATATTGATCTTTTGGTGCGCAGCAAATTACGGGCCTCCGACGTCTTGATTAAAGAGCTTGAGAAGCATAAAGATAAAATAACTGTTCATGTTGGCGTCACGACTGACGAAATTGTTGGCGACGACGGTAGAGTGACTAAAGTTATCGGCACCCTCCATGGAAAAAACGTCGAGTTTGAGACCGACGGAGTCTTCGTTTTCGTTGGGCTGTTGCCGAACACACAATTCCTTAAAGATAGCGGCGTAGACCTTGATGAAGTTGGTCTAATCAGAACCAACACTAGCCTAGAAACCAACGTTTCAGGCATTTTCGCTGCCGGTGACGTCCGCAGCGGCGCCACCCTGCAGATTGCCAGTGCCGTCGGTGAAGGCGCCACTGCCGCCCTCATGATCCGCAGACACCTAGAGGAAAAAGAACAGACCACTTAGATGCTGTAGTCGTTCTCGTAACCGGGGAAGTAGTCCGATTTCAATGAGTCAGCTGGTAAACCAGCCTTGACTAAGCTGTCGCTTAGGCTGTCAACCATCTGCTCGGGGCCAGAGATATAGACTAGTTTGCCGTCTGGTGAGCCAATTTCTTGCATCAATAGGTCTGTGGTCAAGCGTTTGCCGACAAACGGTTTAACTTCCGCGCCATAAGATTGAAACAAGTCAGAAAAAAGCAACCCGGCTTCGGTTTGGGCAGCATAAAGTAGTTTTATAGTACGCTTTTCGTGCTTATCGGTAAGAAACCTAACCATACTGTGGTACGGAGTAATCCCGATTCCGCCAGCAATAAATAATAGCTGTAAATTTGGGTCAGTGGGTAGTACGAAGTTACCCTCAGGCTGGTTTATCTCCGCACTATTGCCTGGTTTTAAGGCGAACAAGGCCTTTTTGAAAGAACTACTTTTTTCAGTGAAGAATTTAGTTGTAATACTTAAGAATGGTTCGGTTGGCGCAGAAGAAAGGGTAAACCAGCGTTTATCGCCTCTTCCATCGCTGTTTGGGTGTGCCAGAGTCATCTCAACGAACTGACCAGCTTCGTATGCAACCGGCTTTTCGGGCTTCCACTTAAAAGTGGTAATATTGTCGGCCTCGGCAACTGTTTCTATCAAGGTTATCTTCATATCGAACGCCTTTTTACTAACCGGTCCGGGTAGTCGGTACAGATCGAGGCGCGAGGGTAAAGGATGTGCAGAAACCAGGCCAAAAAACGGCTGTTAACGGTGTACAGGTAAACGTCCAGACCGGCTCGTCGAGCCTGGAAGTAGCCAAAAGGGTTAAGTAGCCAAAAGTTTAGGCCAATGCCTTGCAACTTGTAGCGCTTGGCGACCTGGATGGCCTCAAGCCATTTGGTATGTTCCAGATAGTAAAGCGGCAGTTTGGGTCGTAATCGACGTAAGTTTTCTAGCAATGATTGCCGGAACGAGGCTACCCAGACTTTAGTATTAGGGAAGGCGTCCAATACCGATACAATTGCTGCCTCGCAATCATTATCCTTAGCCTCAATAATCAGGCCACTTTTGCCTACTAACTTCAGGACGTCTTCTAGTAATAATAGGTTAGAACCGTCCCGCAAGGTTAAGCCTTTTAGGGCCGACCAGTCATGGTCTCCAATCTTACTTGTGTTGCCGGCCATGGTGACCAAATCAACATCGTGGCAGACTACTAGTTTGTTGTCACGCGTTAAACGAACGTCGATTTCGATAATTGACGTTCCTAAGGCTAGGGCTTGTTTGATGGCCGAGACTGAGTTTTCCAGCCCCAAACCGGCGGCACCGCGGTGCCCGATAATTTGTTTCATAGCTTGCTCTGCTAGTAGTGTACAATATGTACCAGAAAGTGAGGAATATAACAGATGGCAGACTTTAATCAGGTACTTGATACTGGCGCAGTCGATGACGGCACCGTTAACACAGTTGTAGAAATTTCTAAGGGTTCGACTCTTAAGATCGAATGGGATCGCAAAAGAGCTGTTTTTATGTTAGACCGAATTGAACCAGCCATCTTTGTTAAACCCTGCAACTACGGTTTTATCCCTAAGACTCTCGACGAAGACGGTGATGAACTAGATACACTAATTGTTACCGAGGAGCCATTACCAACCGGTATCTGGCTAGAAGCTCGCGTAGTTGGTATCTTGAACTTTGAAGACGACGGCGAAGCTGACCACAAAGTTGTGGTAGTCCCAGCCGACAACCGCAACAGCGGCGACAACATTAAAACGCTAGATGACCTCGGTGAACGTTGGAAAGAACAGATTGTCCACCACTTTACTCATTACAAAGACCTCAAAAAGCCCGGTAGCACCAAAGTCCTCGGCTGGGGAGATATTGCTGCGGCAATTGCAACAATCAAAGAGTGTCAAGAACGCTACACTAAGTAGGCGACAATCTCCGCCCTTTAGAAAACGATCTTTTTTACCTGTAGAATCAGATTTTGGCTCAAACCTAGCTGCTTGCGTCCAGCCCCGTTACCAGATACAATAACGGTATAAAGAACTAATGCTTTAAAAGGATACAAAGAAATGAAAACACGGGTAGCAATCAACGGCTTTGGGCGTATCGGCCGTAACGCTTTTAAAATTGCCTTTGACCGGACCGATATCGAAATTGTTGCTGTTAACGATATCACTGACACAAAAACTCTAGCTCATCTCCTGAAGTACGACAGCAACTACGGAACTTACGAGAATGTAGTTACCTTTGATTCCGAAAATATCATTGTTAAAGGCAAAAAAATTCCAGTTTTAGCTCAGACTGATCCTGCTTTACTCCCCTGGAAGGAACTAAAAGTTGACGTTGTTATCGAGTCGACCGGTTTTTTTGTTGATCCAGCCAAAGCTCGTGCCCATATTACTGCCGGTGCCAAAAAAGTCGTGTTGAGTGCTCCCGCCAAAGGCGAAGGTGCTACAACAATCGTGCTCGGTGTTAACGATGACAGCCTAGAAACCGCCGAAGACATTATTAGCAACGCGTCGTGTACTACAAACTGTATTACACCAGTTGCCGCTGTTATCGAAGCCGCGTTTGGTATCGATAAAGCCATGATGACAACTATCCACAGTTATACGGCCAGCCAGAAGCTGCAGGACGCGCCGTCTAAGGACTTGCGTGAGGCACGGAATGCTGCCGAGAATATAGTTCCAACTAGTACCGGTGCCTCAATTGCTGCCGCCCAAGCATTGCCTGCTTTAGCTGGTGTCTTTGGCGGTTTGTCGGTGCGTGTACCAACCCCAGTCGTCTCACTGAGTGACTTCGTTATTATCACCAAGAAACCTGTGACCGTCGAAGCCGTTAATGAGGCTTTTAAAAAAGCTGCTCAAGAACCCTACTATCAAGGGATTCTAGCGGTTACAGAAGAAGAGCTGGTTAGCAAAGATTTTATAGGTAATAGTCACTCGGCTATTGTTGACAGTAAGCTCACCGCTGTAATTGGCGACAATATGCTTAAAGTTGTTGCCTGGTACGACAACGAGTGGGGCTACAGCAATCGTTTGGTAGAAGTTGTCGCTGACGCCGGCCGAATTTTGCACACTAAAGAAGACCACAACGAACATCACGAGTAAAAAAATGAAGATCTTTTTAGGCGCCGACCATAACGGTTTTGGACTCAAAAGCAAGCTTGCTGACTACCTACAAACTCGCGGTTACGAGGTCGCAGACGGCGGTGATAAGCAACTTAATCCGGAAGATGATTTTCCGGAGTTCGCAAGTAAAGCCGTTCATGCTCTGAAGGGGAGCGGTGATCCCGAAGCTCGAGCAGTTTTAATATGTGGCAGCGGTCAAGGAATGTGCATGGCCGCTAATCGCTTTAAAGGTATTAGGGCCAGTTTGGTTTGGAACGAATCTGAGGCCCGATCGTCCCGGAACGATGACGATAGCAATGTCCTCTGCCTAGCCGCCCGAGAAAACACGGACTTTGACCAGATTACCGCTATTTTAGAAGTATGGCTCAAAACACCATTTTTAGGCGCTGACCGCTTTAGTCGCCGTATTAAGCAATTGGACGAGTTGGGTTAAATATGAGTGTAGTTGTCCCGGCGATTCTAGCTAAAGACCTGGCAACCTATAAGACTCAAATTCGGCGCGTCGAAAAGTTTGCCGAACGTATTCATATTGATTTAACAGACCAGTTGTTTGCAATCAGCCCGACCATCAAGCTTGGGGAAGTTTTCTGGCCAAAGAAGCTTAAGGCAGATCTACATTTGATGTACAAAACTCCAACCCGATATATGCGAGAGATTGTCAGGCTGATGCCAAATCTAGTCATAGTCCATGCCGAAGCCGACGGTGATTTTTTGACCTTTGCCCAGATTCTGGGCAAGCTTAAAATTAAAGTTGGAGTTGCCTTATTGCCCGAAACGCCAGCTTCAGCCATAAAACCCGCTCTACAGTATATTGATCATGTCATGATCTTCAGTGGGCACCTTGGTAAATTTGGCGGCGAAGCCGATTTAGACCTGCTCGTTAAGGCCCAAGCCCTAAAGCATATAAAGCCGGAACTAGAAATCGGTTGGGATGGTGGAGTTAACGATCGAAATGTTCATCTGCTCAAAGCGGCCGGGGTAGACGTTCTTAATGTTGGTGGTTTCATCCATGAGTCTAAAAAACCAGCTACCGCTTATGCTAGACTGTTAAAACAGGTTAGTTGATTCAAATATGCAAAAACTAAACATCCAGGAATTAGAACTCAAAGCTAATACCATTCGCGAGGACATTATTAAGATGTTGGAGCGTGCTGGTAGCGGCCATAGTGCCGGTCCACTAGGATTGGCCGACATTTTTAGCGCTCTATATTTCGACATCCTAAAGCACGACCCCAAAAAACCCAATTGGAACCAACGCGACCTACTATTACTGAGTAATGGTCACTGCATACCGGTTCAATACGCTGCGATGGCCGAAGCTGGTTATTTTGACAAAGAAGAATTGATGACTTTGCGGCAGTTTGGCTCCCGTCTGCAAGGACACCCCGAGCGTCTACGTTTACCTGGTCTTGAGAACACTAGCGGCCCATTAGGCTCTGGCTTAAGTCAGGCGGCCGGAATGGCTTTAGCATTGCGCATGAACAAGGATCATTACCGTTGGATTTACGTAGTGATGGGTGACGGTGAACAGGATGAAGGTAACATCTGGGAAGCAGCTATGCTAGCGGCCAAATACAAGCTCAATAACATTATAGCAATTACCGATCGCAATAATATTCAGATCGATGGTCCTACTGAAACAGTCATGCCACTGGAAGACCTGCGCGCTAAGTGGGAAGCCTTTGGATGGCACGTAATTGAGGTTGATGGCAATAATATCGAAGCCGTCATTGACGCTTGCGCCATGGGCCGGGCAATTATCGAAAAACCAGTAATGATTATCGCTCACACTATACCTGGTAAAGGTGTTGATTTTATGGAGTACGACTTCCGATGGCACGGTATACCACCAAATCATGAACAAGCCAAGAAGGCTATCCACGAAATTCGCACTCTCGGCGGCAAGATTCGGGGCGAACATGAGTAATATGCATTTAGTCGCTAAAGACTTTTTAAAGGATGAGCTAGAAAAAGAACCAATTCGCAAAGGCTTTGGCCGGGGTTTACTAGAAGCCGGTAAGCGTGATGAGAACGTTGTTGGAGCCTGTGCTGACCTGACCGATTCTACCCAAATGAGTCTCTTTCGCGATGAATTTCCCGAGCGTTTTGTTGAAATTGGTGTGGCTGAACAAAATCTGGTTACGGTTGGTGCTGGCCTTGCCGCCATGGGTAAAATTCCTTTTGTCAGTAGCTACGCCACGTTTAGTCCAGGGCGCAACTGGGAACAGATTCGCACCACTATCTGCCTCAACTACCAGCCGGTCAAGATTATTGGCTCCCATGCGGGTCTATACACTGGTAAAGATGGTGCAACGCATCAAATGCTTGAAGACCTAGCTTTAATGCGAGTGCTGCCTAACATGGTCGTATTAGCACCAGGCGATAGTGTTGAGGCCGAAAAAGCCACTCTCGCTATGGCAGTCGATAAGCGGCCTAATTACATGCGTTTAACCCGTGAGCCGACGCCAGTATTTACTACTGCCGAAACTCCTTTTGAAATCGGTAAAGCTTACGTTTTTAGCCTTGGCAAGGACATTACGATTATTGCTACCGGCACAATGACCTTCCAAGCGCTGGTGGCAGCCGAAATACTGTTTAAAGATGGTATTGATGCCGAAGTCATTCACTGCCCAACTATCAAACCACTTGATGCAGCTACTTTGCTAGCCAGCGTCCAGAAAACTCGTGCCGTTATAACTGTTGAGGAAGGCCAGGTTATTGGCGGACTTGGTGGGGCTGTAGCCGAATTCTTAGGTGAACACTGCCCACGACCACTTAAACGGATTGGTATGAAAGATCACTTCGGCGAATCAGGCGACCCTGTCGATCTACTTGAACATTTTGGCTTAACAGCCAAACATATTGCTTTGGCCGCACATCAACAGTTACAATAAGCTTAAGGACTTTCAATGCCACAAACACTTCAACAGATTCGTGAAAACACCAAAAAGGCTCGGGCTACCATGGCTCGCGCTCGCAAAGACCACTTCGCTTTAGGCGCTTTTAACCTGGATAACCAAGAAACTCTAATTGCAGTTTGCAAGGCTGCCGCTTCTAAAAAAGCGCCAGTTCTAGTAGAAGTTAGCAAAGGTGAAGTTGATGCAATGGGGCTCGGCAATATCCGAGATATGGTCGACAACTATAAAGCCGAATACAACCTTGAGATTTATATTAACTTAGACCACTCTCCAACGGTAGAGGATGCCATTGCCGGTATCGAAACTGGTTTTGAATTTATTCACATAGATGTAAGCCAGGCCAATCATAATGCCAGTGAGGCAGAAATAATCGAAGCCACTAAACGTGTCGTTGCCTGTGCGCGGCTAACTGGGGCTCTAGTGGAAAGTGAGCCACATTATTTCGGTGGTAGCTCAAATGTGCATACCGAAAATATTGATTACGATGAGATTAAAAAAACCTTCAGTACTCCAGAAGGCACCAGAAGTTTTGTTGAGGCCACCGGAATTGATACCTACGCTGCAGCTATCGGTAATCTCCATGGCCATTATCCTGTACCTAAGAAGCTTGACATCGAACTATTACAAAAGTTAAGAGATGTCATAGATTGTAATATCAGCTTACATGGCGGTAGCGACACCCCTGGACATTATTTTGTAGATGCCGTTAAAGTTGGTGTCACCAAGATTAATATCAACAGTGATATGCGAGTGGCCTACCGAGACACCTTAGAGAAAGTACTAAAAGACAACCCGACTGAATATGCTGTGGTTAAATTGATGGGCCGAGTTGAAGACGCTGTCCAAAAAGTCGTCGAAAACAAGCTCGATATGTTTAACTCGGCCGGTAAAGCCAAGCCATAAAACATGAGTAAACCTAAAATTATATCAATTGGAGCAGCCGTCCAAGATGTTTTTTTACAGGGCGAATTATTCCGCGCTCACCGCAATAAGGGAGAATCAGTTGAAGAGTTCGCTATGGGGAGTAAAAATGATGTCGAAGGTGTATATTTTAGCACCGGTGGTGGGGCTACTAATGCAGCAGTAACTTTTGCCCGCCAAGGTTTCCATAGCTACTACATGGGACAACTTGGCAACGACGTGCCGGCTCGGGCCATCAAAGAAGATTTGTTTAAAGACAAAGTAAACATCAGCCTTGTAAAAATCAAGGAACACGTTAACACTGGCTATTCGGTTTTGTTGCTAGCTCCTAACGGCGAGCGAACTATTCTGACTTACCGCGGCGCTTCAATAGATTTTCAGATTAAATCACTTGATTTCGCTCATACCAAACCAGATTGGTTTTATATTAGTTCACTGTCTGGTGATTACCAATCATTAAAAGTTATTATCGATTATGCTCGGAAAAACCACATCAAGGTTGCTATTAATCCAGGTTCGGCTGAACTAAAACACGGACACGACTTCAAAAAACTAATTCCTGACATTAGTATTTTGTGTGTTAATAAAGAAGAAGCGCAGATGATCTTTAGGGGTGAGACCTGCGAGGATCTAGTCAGGCACGCTGTTAACCATATACCATTTGTAATTATAACCGATGGTCCTCGTGGCTCGGTAGCGAGCGACGGCCAAAGCATTTTTAAGGCTGGTATGTATGATGATGTACCTGTTGTCGACCGTACAGGAGCCGGTGACGCCTTTAGTAGTGGTTTCACAGCTATGATTGCCTCTGGTGTTCCGCTTGATAAAGCTATGATTTTTGCGAGCGCCAATTCAACTAATGTCGTCAGTAAACTCGGTGCTAAGGCTGGCATCCTCGAAGCAGGCACCCGCCTCCATACCATGCCTATAACTATCCACCCCATAATTCAAACTTAGGCGTTTTAGATTTAAGCAATCTGTTCGGTGAGACACGTTGCGTCCGCAAAGATTCCTGAGGGTTCAGGACATACAGCCGAGTTACTGAACAGATTACTTTACCAGGCAAAGCGCTCATGTTAATCTTAGTGCAATTATGAGTAAGATTTTGTCAGATCTCTTGGGCGCTACTGAGCCAATGTTTACGTTAGCTCTAAAACAGCTGGAGGAAGACAGTGGCAATCCGAGTGCCGATATCCGACTAACTGCTGAAATTACTGGCAAAATTCGACTCAAAACAATAGAACTCGGTTTAGACCCCGATGATACCACCGGCAGTGAGCTTTATCATGCTTTGCTAAACCTTATCGCCAAGCAGGACGAACATTTAGTAAAACAAATCGGTGGTTCTGACCCCGATGATACTGCTGCCCTAATGCCTCTTATCAGAAAGGCCTGGGAAGCCGTCGACACCAACAAGAGCTGCTGGGTTATCAAGCCGAGTGTCGCTAAAGCAATGCTAAAAAGAACACCGCCTAAAGCAATTATGAAGCACCTGGGTTATCGTTCTATCGATTCGATGCTAAAACGTGAAAAACTCGGTGAGATATACGGTGCTTTGCGCTTTGCCGAGGATGCCAAGTGGCTTAATAATTTTGATGAACATTACAAAAAGCTTAAGCCATACGACTTTGAGACCCGCGAAATTGAGATTATCGAGATGCCATTAGAACGTTGGGGTGATTTATCGGCTGCTTTCATTCACAAAAAGAAACATAACATCACCCATCTTAAAGAGCTAGGTGTTATTTTGATGCTGCCAATTGGAAAGGATGTTAGGTTGAAGGGCATAACTATCTTTGCATTACCCCTATTATTTCATTATCTTAACGAAATTAAACTTTACTCGGCGTTTTTTAAATTAAAACAGATGCAACCTAAGTTTGGTGAAATTGTCGCTAATACCCTGATTGCTGATACAGCCGAAGCTGCTATTATGGCTGGGCAAACTATCCACTGGCGAGTTATCCAGCGTTATTTTGCCCGACTCGAGAACGAATATCATCCTGAAATTTTTGAACCTCACGTCCAACCAGAAGATTTACACTGGCGTCGAGCTGAGGAACTTTTGTTTAAAGTTGACCCAGAACTGGGCTTTTGGCGTGACTTGGACTACGTTGGCGTTATGCACGCCGGCCGGCCCGTAACAATGAACCTGCTAGACGTTGCCGCCAGTTACGTTAACGATATGCCCTATGGTGAACGGGCGATTTACCATTTCCGTGACAGTCTATGGAACGAAGTATTCGTACGTTACATGGGCCAGAAGAACCTCGAACAACAAATTCTTGGCCAGCTAGACAACAGCATGATTGCTCCTGAAAAGCTTAAAGTATGAACTATAGTATCTGTGTCTCGGGAGCCGCTGGTGGTAAAACTGTCAATGCAGCCCGGCCCTTAGCCGAGGCGTTGGGAAGAGAAATTGCAAAACGTGGACACACAATAACTACTGGTGCGACAGTCGGTCTGCCGTATTACGCGGCTCGCGCTGCTAAAGAAGCTGGTGGAATGAGTATTGGCTTTTCGCCAGCCGCTAGTTTACGAGAGCATCTTCACAAGTACCGATTACCAATCGGAGTTTTTGATTTTATCAATTTTACTGGCATGCACTATGTTGGCCGTGATATTCACCTGGTTCAGTCCAGTGATGCAATTATTACTGTTGGTGGCCGTTTTGGCAGTCTGCACGAGTTTACAACCGCTTTAGAGTCACGAAT
This sequence comes from Candidatus Saccharimonadota bacterium, assembly GCA_037139495.1. Classification (GTDB taxonomy): domain Bacteria; phylum Patescibacteriota; class Saccharimonadia; order Saccharimonadales; family JAUPVS01; genus JAUPVS01. The sequence continues at coordinate 14,032 of JBAXGG010000003.1, forward strand.
GCCTTGCGGAGTCTTAACAGGTAGCGGTGGTACCGCTGATGTCGTGGAAGAGCTAATGGAACGTCTGGAAGCCCCTAACCGGGACATGGTTGTATTCGATAGCGACCCAGATAACCTAATCAAAAAAATAATCAAAATTCTCGACAAGGAATATGCCGACATCGATCTTAAAGACGAATTAGCCCGCTGGTATCTTGACAGCAACGCTCCACATTATGGCTAGATGCTACAATAAGTAGATGCCTCAATTTAAACTGGACTCCAAATACCGTCCCGCCGGCGATCAGCCGTCGGCTATAAAGCAGTTGACCGAGGGTGTGCTAAAGGGGCTTAAAGAGCAGACTCTCCTGGGTGTAACAGGTTCCGGTAAAACCTTTACGATGGCTAATGTTATCCAGAACACTCAAAAACCGACATTGATTTTGAGCCATAATAAAACCCTGGCCGCACAACTCTACAGTGAGTTCCGTAACTTTTTCCCCGAAAACGAAGTCCACTATTTTGTAAGTTACTTCGATTACTACCAGCCCGAGGCCTATATTCCGCGCAGCGATACCTATATAGAAAAAGACAGCCAGATAAATGAAGAAATCGATCGATTGCGCCACGCCGCCACTGATGCGCTACTGTCTCGCAAAGACGTAATTATTGTCGCCAGCGTCAGCTGTATTTACGGTATCGGCTCAGTTGAGGACTACAACGGACTATCTATCGTGGTAAACAAGGGTCAACGGCTGATTCGTGACAAGTTTTTGCGCCGCCTAACTGACATCCAGTATCAGCGCAATGATATCGACTTTCATCGCGGTACTTTTAGGGTACGGGGCGACGTCGTTGACGTTTTCCCGGCTGGCGAGGAATTAGCCTATCGAATCGATTTTGACGGTGATGACGTCGAAAAAATCACTAAAATCGATCCATTAACTGGCGAAGTCTTGGCTCAATTAAAAGAATTTAAGATATTCCCAAGTAGTCACTATGTCACTCCCTTCGACAAACTGAAGGTTGCTATGGTCAGTATTCAGAATGAACTTAATGACCGGCTCAAACTATTCAAGAAAAGAGGCCAATTACTGGAAGCTCAGCGTCTCAACCAACGGACAAAGTTCGATCTGGAAATGCTCGAGGAAACTGGGTTTGTTAAAGGAATCGAGAATTATAGTCGTTACTTAACTAGCCGCGAGCCGGGCGAACAACCGGCCACATTGCTAGACTATTTCCCAGATGACTTTTTGATGTTTGTCGATGAGTCACATATGACCATGCCGCAGGTGCGCGGTATGTACAACGGTGACCGCGCCCGCAAAGAAGTACTAGTTGAGCACGGCTTTAGGTTGCCCAGCGCCCTAGACAACCGACCATTAACGTTTACTGAATTCGAACAACATGTTAATCAGGCGATCTACGTAAGTGCTACACCAGCCGACTATGAACTATCACGCAGCCCGGCTCCAGCCCAGCAGGTTATTCGCCCTACCGGCTTGCTCGATCCTCCAATTACTATCCGCCCGGTCGACGGTCAGATTGATGATTTGATTGCCGAAATCCGCGATACCGTTGCCAAGCACCAGCGCGTACTAGTTACGACTCTGACTAAGCGGATGTCTGAAGACTTAACCGACTACCTAAAAGAGCTAAACATCAAGGTAACGTACTTACATAGTGACATTGATACTTTGGATCGTACCGACATTTTGCGAGATTTGCGCCTCGGCGTCTACGACGTTGTAGTTGGGATTAACTTGCTACGCGAAGGCCTCGACCTGCCCGAAGTTTCGCTAGTTGCCATACTTGATGCCGATAAAGAAGGATTTTTACGGAGTGAACAGGCCTTGGTGCAGACAATTGGCCGTGCCGCCCGCCACATTGATGGACGGGTAATTATGTACGCCGACCATGTTACCGGCAGCATGCAGCGAGCTCTGGACGAAACCAACCGACGCCGCACTATTCAGGCCGCTCACAACAAAAAGAACGGCATAACACCAGAAGGGATCGCCAAGGCTATCGAAAAGGGAATGCGCCCCGATATGCCCGAAGAGCCAACTCGACTGAACCTAAAGAAGATTCCTAAAGACGAGTACGGCCACATTATCCGTGAGCTCAGTGCTCAAATGGAGCTAGCCTCGGCCAACCTACAGTTCGAGAAGGCTGCTGAGTTGAGAGATATTATCGCCGACGTTAAGAGCAAAATCTGAATAGATTAATAGTGCCAGCGTTTAAGTAGTTTGATTCCTGAAGTACTCTAATTTGGCGTTAATTGTTTTAGGGTTGGCGATAGAAAGGTGAGTTCCGGTTATCACCTCAGTAGTAACAGCCTGACGGGATGTTCCGTTTGGACCACGTAGAATTTTGTGGAATTTCCGTTTCTGGTTACCGATACTATGCTCAAATAGTCGATAATGTGCTTTTTGTGTTTCTGGAATGTGAGCTATTAGATGTCCCAAATCCCCCCAAAAAAGAGCTCTAGGTAAAAGTGCGTTGCCAATGATATATTCCGTCGATAACTCAATCGTTTTAATATAGCTTGTCGCGTCCTCTTCTTCGTTAATTAGTCGAATAGCCTGGCGAAACAGACAGTATGCTTCTTTAGCAATGTATTCGGGGTGCTTAAGGAATTTTAAGGCCTCTTCTAGGCCAATTCTAGATACCATACATGGGTCAACGAAATAGCCGTCGCGGACTACTCGATCAAAAGCTTCGGAGTAGGCTATCACACCGGTACTGGTCATAGCACCATTTGAATCTCCTTCAGCATCAATGATTGTGGTTTGTAGCTTATCTTCGAACTTTTGAGCGACAACCCCTAGTGCTAAGTGGACATCCCAGGAATTGCGATAAAGGCTATGACCCTGGTTAGGGACCCCTTGCCGGTAAGTATGTCTTCCCAATTCTCCTAGACGATCACTAGTCCTTTGATTAAAACCACGATCTAAGCTAGTAAACCAAGCCGGTTCACCAACAATCGGTAAGTCCGAAATAGGATTTAAAGCTATTCCAACTACACCCCGGGCGCGGGTTCCATCGCTAAAATGTTGATTAAGTTGATAATAGTTAACAAACCGAGTATCAAGGTCTGGTCGCGGTATCGGATCTCCAAGTAAATCGATCGAGATATCCCCGAACGTGGGCAGCGGACTGGTTTGCAAAATAAAAACGTCCGCTTTCTGAGGCGGACGGGTGGAATGCACAATTCCAAGTTTTCTTTCATCGGGACCAGGACCTTCAGACATCATTGCTGCTACTGACATGGTAAAACCTTTTCTTTGTTCTTATGCTATTCCACGTGATCGTGTTTGTAAATAACATATTCCGAATTCAGTCTATTCTTACCTGTTAGAAATGCTATACTGAGAAAATACATGAGCAAACTTACGCGTCAAGACATATTAAAATTGGCTAAACTCTCGCGACTACAGCTGACTGATGCTGAAGTTAAGCAGTTAGAAATAGAAATTGGCTCTATCCTTAAGTACGTTGAGCAGCTACAAAGTGTCAACCTAGACGGTATAGAACCGACCTATCAAGTTACTGGTCTAAAAGATGTTACGCGTGCCGATAAAGTAATTGACTATCAGGCCAATCCAACTGATCTACTAAAAAATGCTCCAGTTACCGAAAAAAGCCATTTCAAGGTAAAAAGGATGGTCAATTAATGAGCTGGCCAGACATTGCCACGATTGCCAAAAACGTTCTGGCTGGCAAAACCACTGCTATCGAATCAGTTGAGCAGGCCCTTAAGTCTATAGACGAGCAAAAAGAATTCTCGGCAATTATTACTACTACGACGGAACGTGCTCGGCAAAGAGCCAAGTCAATCGATGAAGCCGTTGCCAGAGGCGAAAATCCCGGCCGCCTAGCAGGAGTACCATTTATAGCTAAAGATAACTTTTTAACTTTTGGATCTGAAACTACTGCTGCCAGTAATATTCTAAAAGGCTTTAATGCTCCATATCAGTCTACCGCTATCGAAAAACTAGAAGCCGAAGGTGCAATTTGTGTCGCCAAAGCAAATTTAGACGCTTTTGCTCATGGTGCTAGTACCGAAAACAGTGACTATATGACTACCAAAAACCCTCATGACTCGACACGTGTACCCGGTGGTAGTAGCGGTGGATCTGCGGTTTCGGTTGTTTTGGGCCTGGCTCCATTTGCAGTTGGTACTGATACCGGTGGCTCCATCCGTCAGCCGGCCAGCTTTACTGGCGCGGTCGGCTTTAAGCCGACTTATGGATTAGTTTCGCGTAGTGGCGTTATAGCAATGGCTAGTAGTACCGACACGATCGGACCGTTAACTACAAACGTTGAGGATGCAGCTTTAGTCCTTGATGTTATGTCTGGCCAGGACCCGTTGGACAGCACGACTATCAAGCGTGATGAAACTAGCTATACGATTCTCGAAACACCAGTTAAAGGCGCTAAACTCGGTGTAGTCAAAGAATACATGGAAGGGTTAGACCCAAAAATTAAAGCCCTAATCATTAAACAAGTTGAAAATCTTAAGAGGGCCGGGGCCGAAGTTAGCGAGATTAGCCTGCCGTCTTTACCTTTGGCATTGGCATGTTACTACATTATTTGTCCAGCCGAAGTTAGCAGTAACCTAAGTCGATATGATGGCCAGCATTTTGGTCGTCATACCCCAGATGCTAAAGATCTTGAGACCAGCTATAGTCAAACGCGTAATCAAGGATTCGGGAGTGAAGCTAAGCGGCGAATCATGATCGGGACCTACGTTTTAAGCAGTGGCTATTACGACGCTTATTACAAAAAAGCTCAGCAACTGCGAACTAAGCTTATCAACGAATTCACAGAAGCTTTCAATAAATATGATTTCTGGGTTGGCCCAACTGCTCCGACCACAGCCTTTAAGATAGGGGAGAACGCAGCCGAACCACTGAAAATGTATCTTCAAGATATTATGACGGTTGCGGCAAACTTAGTTGGCATCCCAGCCATTAGTATACCAGCCGGAAAAATCGACGGATTGCCAGTTGGTTTGCAGATTATGGCTGCCCAGAGACATGATCGCCAATTGTTGGCGTTTGCAAAAAAAACCGAGGAGCTAAGCAATGAATAAAGTTCTCAAGGCCCTGCGTCTACGTCGCCGCAATCTCAATCCAGAAAAATTTATACCTCGCTGGAAGGAACTGCAAAAAATGCTTTGCAATAAAGAACAGTGGTCAGATGCCATTATCGCCGCTGACAAACTTCTGGACGAAGCCCTGCGAAAACTCCATTATAAAGGCAAAACTACGGGTGAACGGATGGTCTCGGCGCACACTTTATTCAGCGACATAGACGGTGTTTGGTTCGGTCATAAATTACGCAAAAATCTTGAAAGCAATACCCCACCTAAGCTCAAAGAAAAAGATGTTAAACATGCTTTGATGGGTATAGGCCAAGCTCTAAAAGACGTTGGAGCCCTCAAATAATGTACAAGACGACTATCGGTATAGAATGCCATGTTCAATTAAAAACCAAAACTAAACTTTTCTCGGCGGTTGGTAACGACGCTCGCGAGGCGACACCTAACACTCTGATTAGCCACATCGACTTGGGTATGCCCGGAGCCTTACCGGTATTGAACGAAAAAGCGCTGGAACTTGGCATCCGGGCCGGCTTTGCATTAGGCACCGAGCCCCAATACTTTAGCAAGTTTGATCGAAAGCATTATTTTTACCCTGATTTACCAATGGGCTATCAAATTACCCAGTTCTACAACCCGATCATTCGAGGCGGTGAGGTTAACATTACTGTTGATGGCCAGCCTAAAAAAATCCGAATTCATGAAGCACATCTAGAGGCCGACGCCGGCAAGTCAACTCACCCAATTGGCAAAGACTACAGTCTGGTCGACCTAAACCGAGCTGGTACTCCGTTGCTAGAAATAGTTTCCGAGCCAGATATGCACTCCTCTATAGAAGCTAAAACCTACGCCAAAGAACTGTGGCTGTTGATGCGCTATGCCCGAGTATCCGAAGCCAGTTTGTATTATGGCAATATGCGTTTTGACGTTAACGTATCGCTAAGCAAGACCGATGTGCTTGGCACTAGGACCGAGACTAAAAACCTGAATAGCTTCAAAGCCGTCGAAAAAGCCATCGAATACGAAGTTAAGCGCCAGGCCTCTATTATGAATAAAGGTGGCAAGATTAATCAAGAAACACTAGGTTGGGATGAGTCTAAGCAAAAAACCTACTCCATGCGCAGTAAAGAAGAAGCGCACGACTACCGATATATGCCCGAGCCTGATATTCCGCCAATTGAACTGACAGAAGCTATGATCAAGCCAATTCGAGACTCAATGCCTGTTATGCCTGACGAGTGGCGTAAACGCCTAATCGGTTTAGGCATGGATCAAAGCCAAACTGACACTTTACTTGAAGCAGAGGTTGATGGCGAAGCTAGTTATCTGGGTATTATAGAATCTAATCTAGCTAATTCCGAGAAAGCCAAAGCCCTAGCCAATTGGTTCGTTAATACCGAGATTCCGCTAGGCCTCAAAGCCGACAACAAGCTACGGGTTAAGTTGTATGATTCTGTCTATGATTTAGTTAAAGCCGGTAAGCTAAGTTCAACCGGATCGAAAGCTTTAATTGTTAAGCTTCTTCCAGAAGGAAAACTTCCAGAAAACCTTGAGGTCTACGCCCAAGAAAAAGGCTACATTCAAGTTTCGGACACCGGCACTATCGAAAAAATCGTCGCTGGTGTTCTGGATGCTAACCCTGGCGCCGCAGAAGACATCAAAAATGGCGAGATGAAGGCTATCGGCTTTTTAGTAGGACAGGTTATGAAGGAATCCAAGGGCCAAGCCAACCCACAACTAGCCCAGGAACTGATAATAAAGCAACTTGGCCTCTAAAAATCACATGATACAATTAAGCTAATGAGCCAAAAGCCTGTTAGAAAAGCTGTCATTGCCGCCGCCGGCTTTGGTACCCGATTCTTGCCACAAACTAAGGCTATGCCTAAAGAGATGCTACCCCTGGTTGACAAGCCGATTATTCAGTATATTGTCGAAGAGCTGGTTGGCTCCGGAATAGAAGACATTGTTATTGTGACAGGCTATCACAAGCGATCCGTCGAGGATCATTTTGATAACATGAGCGCCGATTTGCGCAAAAACTTGCATGATGCCGGTAAGGAAGACCTGCTGGAGCAAACTAAAAAGATCTCTAACCTAGCCAACTTCGCATATATCCGACAAAAAGGTCCACATGGTAATGCTACTCCAGTTTTTAATGCCGCACACCTAATTGGCAATGAACCTTTCATATATACTTTTGCGGATGACTTCATTATGGCTAAACCACTGCGCTTCAAGCAAATGATCGACCTATATCATAAGCACGGCAGTAGTATCATTTCTTGCATGAAAATTGACCGGGATGAGGACTACGACAATTATGGCATTGTAGCCGGTGATGAAATTGAACCGGGATTAATCAAGATGTCGACAATCCTAGAAAAACCCGGTAAAGATAAAGCACCAAGCAACCTGGCTAGTGTTAGTGGTTACTTGTTTACTCCTGACATTTTTGAGTACATCGATCAATCTAGGGAAGTAATCGAGCCTGGAAAAGAGCTACAAATCCAGACGGCTATGCAGATGATGATCAATGACGGCAAAAAGCTGCTTGCTTACCAAATTCAAAATGGTAAGTATTATGATACCGGAAACAAGCTGGAGTATTTAAAAACAGTCGTAGATTTTGCATTGGAGCATGATGACATTAAGGATGATTTTGCGAAATTCCTTCGTACGAAGATTGACCGGTAAGGTATAATACGGGCATGAGTACAGAAACAAGCCTGACAATTTTGGTCGTAATTCTATCAATTACCCTGGCTGCGACTTTAATTTTATGCATTATTCTGCTAGTAAAACTAATCAAGATTTCTAATACCGTCCAAAGAATTACCGACCGAGCCGAACAAATTGCCGACAAAGCTGAGGCCGTTAGCGAAATGATCGAGAACAGCAATGGCGTAATGGCTTTCGGGCGATTAGTAGCTAATGTTGCCGAAATGTTTAATCGTAAGAAGAAATAAGAGGATTAACACCATGGGAAAAGCAAAAAATGTAGCCATCGGAGCGATGATTGCAGGTGTAGCTGGATATGTAACCGGCATTTTGACTGCCCCAAAAAGTGGCAAAGAAACTCGCAAGGACATAAAAGACAAGGCTATGCAAACAAAAGTAGAAGCTGAGAAGCAGCTTAAACAACTCCACAGCCAGCTAGACTTGCTACTTAAGAAGGGTAAGGCAGCTTCGGCCAAACTATCCAACAGTGCTAAGGTAGAATGGGAAAAAATCTCTAAAGCAGCCACAGCTAGTAAGGAAAAGGTTCGAGCTGTCTTGAGTTCTGTCCATGAAGGTGGAACTGACGATAAAGACCTCCAGCAAGCAATAAGTGACGCTAACACTGCCGTCAACCATCTAAAAGATTATATTGCCAAAAACGCCAAAGCTAAAAGTTAATTTCACGCCCCTCGAACAGAGTAAATAAGCTATAATAGCTATATAACTCGAGGGATTAATGCCAGGAAAACCACTTTTACCAAGTGATTACGTGCATCTGCACAATCACACCCAATATAGTCTACTAGACGGTCTTTCTAAAGTACCGGCTTTATTCGATCACGTCCAAAAAGCCGGTATGGAAGCCGTAGCTATCACCGATCACGGAACACTGTCTGGTCTAATTGAATTTTACAAAGAAGGCAAGGCTCGCGGTGTTAACCCGATACTTGGCATGGAAGCTTATGTGGCGACTCGTAAGCACACCGATAAAGAAGCAGGCAGAGACAAGCTCTATTACCACTTAATTATTTTAGCCATGAACAATGTTGGCTATCAGAATTTGATGGCTCTAAGCACCAAGGCTAACCTAGAAGGCTTTTACTACAAACCTCGAATCGATCATGAGTTATTGGAAGAATATAACGAAGGGCTAATAGTATTAAGTGGCTGTATCGGTGGTGAAATTGGTGACTTGCTACGCCAGGACCAGTACGATAAGGCTAAAGAAGTGGCTGTTTGGTACAAAAAAGTTTTTGGCGACCGGTACTATCTGGAGGTTCAGGATCATGGTCATCCCGACCATCCAGCGCGATGGGACGAACAGGTTCCTGTTACCGAAAAAACCTTAAAACTTTCTAAAGAATTAGATATCCCATCGGTCGTAACCTGTGACGCCCACTACCTAGATCATAAAGATCAGGAGGCACACGAAATACTTCTATGTGTCCAAACTGGCTCATATCTAACCGATGAAAACCGAATGAGCCTAAAAAACTTTGAGTTGCATCTTACCGATCCGGTCGAAGTAATTAAGCGGTGGGGTAAGGATCACCCGGAATTAATTAGTAATACTAGGAAAATTGCCCTCCGCTGTGTAGTTGACATTGAGCTTGGTAAGATTTTGATTCCTAAATTCCCGGTTCCCAAAAACGAAAGTGAAAAAAGTTACCTAGAAAAGTCAGTCTACAGTGGCTTGGCTTGGCGCTACGGTGGAGTTGAGGAAGCGGACAGTCAAAAAATGACTCCAGCCGAAGCTCGCAAAACTTTACCCAAGGAAGTTGTCGAGCGTGCTTCCTATGAATTATCAGTCATCAACACGATGGGTTTTAACGGATATTTCCTGATAATTTCAGATTTAATCAACGCTAGTAAAGATAAAGGTATCGTATTTGGCCCTGGCCGCGGGTCGGCAGCCGGGTCGATTATTGCATACTCCCTAAAGATTACCGAGCTTGATCCATTGGAATACGATCTGCTTTTTGAACGCTTTTTGAACCCCGACCGTATCTCGATGCCGGATATAGACATTGATATTCAGGATAGCCGAAGAAACGAAGTTATTCAGTATTGTATTGATAAATACGGTACTAATCGGGTAGCCAACATCGTTACTTTTGGGCGAATGGCGGCGCGTAACGCAGTTCGTGATGTGGCTCGGGTTTTGCAAGTTCCGTATGCTGATGCTGACCGTTTGGCCAAGATGATCCCTCCGCCTATTCAGGGCCGCCACATTCTTTTATCAACATCACTCAAAGATGATATGGATCTGAAAAACGAGTATGAAACTAGCGAGCAATCTAAACGAGTTTTTGATCTGGCCGTTCAATTGGAGGGTACGATTAGGAGTCACGGCGTTCATGCTGCTGGTGTGGTGATAGCGCCTGATGACATCGTTAAGTTTGCGCCGCTTGAAATGGCCCAAAAGGGCGTGGTTGCGACTCAATATTCAATGAATCCAATAGAAGAGCTAGGACTGCTAAAAATGGACTTCTTGGGCCTCTCCAACTTGACGATCATAAAGAATGCCCTACGAATTATTAAGAAGGTTCACGGCGAAGATATTGATATTAACAGATTGCCACTGGATGATTCTAAAACATTCGAATTGCTACAACGGGGTGATACAACAGGAGTATTCCAGTTTGAATCCCCCGGTATGAAGCGGTACCTACGTGAATTAAGACCAACAGAGTTTGATGATGTTATCGCCATGGGCGCGTTATATCGTCCTGGCCCTCTCAGCGCCGGGCTGACAGATAGTTTTATTAAAAGAAAAAATGGCAAAGAAGAAACCAGCTATGCTCACCCTCTAATGAAACCCGCCTTAGAGAGTACCTATGGAGTTCTAGTTTACCAGGAGCAGTTTATGCAGATCTCTCGTGACGTTTGTGGATTCACTGGTGGTGAAGCCGATACTCTGCGCAAGGCGATTGGTAAAAAGAACCGCGAAATGATGGTTAAAATGGAGAAGCGGTTCGAGGAAGGTGCTGTCGAAAATGGCGTCGATCGCGAGCTGATTCAAAAATTTTGGAAACAGCTACTCGGTTTTGCAGACTATTGCTTTAACAAGTCACACTCAGCATGTTACGGTTTAATTTCATACCAAACGGCTTACTTGAAAGCACACTACCCAGACGCCTTTATGGCAGCCCTGATGACCAGTGATTTTGATGATACAGACAGGCTGGCGATTGAGATTACCGAATGTAAAAATATGGGAATTCAGGTTTTGCCTCCAGATATTATAGAATCTTTCTTGGAATTTGCGGTTATGCCTGGTCAAAAACAAATTCGATTTGGACTTAAAGCTATAAAAAATGTTGGTTCTGGCGCAGTAGAAGAAATACTACGAGCCCGTGAAATAAATGGTGGATTTGCTAGTCTCGAAGATTTTGCTAGCAAAGTGAGCGCCCGGATTGTAAACCGTAAAACCATAGAGAGCCTAATTAAAGCCGGCGCCTTTGACCGCTTTGCCGACAGGAATGTTCTGGTCGGTAATCTTGATGCTTTGGTAGCCTACGCTAACCGTCTCCAAAAAGAGGCCAACAGTGGCCAAACTGATTTGTTTGGTGATCATGAAGGGGTGATAATTGCACCCAAGCTGGTGCTGGATACAGCGGTTGAAAAACATAACTCCCGTGAGCAGCTGCAGTGGGAACGTGATCTATTGGGCTTGTACCTTTCCCAGCATCCCTTGAAGGCTTATGACGACTTCTTGACCGAGCAATCGATACCTTTGAGTGAACTTAAGCCGGAACATGATGGTAAATCTGTAATAGTGGCCGGCAGTATAAATGAACTACGTGAGATTACTACCAAAAAAGGCCAAAAGATGGCATTCATCAAGATCGCCGATATGAAGGGCGAAATTGAGTTAATATTATTCCCTAATGCCTACCGGCAAACTACCGGTATCTGGGTTCGCGACCACGTTGTTTTAGTACAGGGCAAGGTAAATGCGAAAGACCGAGATGGCAACCAGTCTGATGAAGTTAAAATTATGGTGGATGACGCTCGCGAGGTGACAGTTGAACAAGCCCAGGCTTACCAGGCAAAAGGTAAACCAATGAAGGTTCCTAAACCGCGGAAAGCGGTAACAGTCAATTCTGCCCCACCCGACCCCAAAAAAACCGCCGTACGTCTGTATATCCGCCTAGAGGATAGCGGCAACCAAGATCTGCTAGTTTCGCTAAAAGAAACAATAGATGTTAATGATGGAGAAACCGAAGTAGTTTTAGTGCTAGGCCCAGAAAAAAGTAAACAAGTAGTTAAGCTCCCTAGTCGCGTTAACTGTGATACTGCCGTAGTTGAACAGATACGGGAGCTAGTCGGTGTGACTAACGTTAAACTGCAATAACCTAGCGGATTAAACCAATACTCTGAGACAATAGGACACACAGGCCGATAAAGACAACCAAAGTAATATCTAGAATGGGGTGATGCAGGATAAAACGTTCGCCTTTACGAAGCTTGCGATGAATCAGGACGCTATTTTTTATAAGTACGTAAGCTAAACTGAGTCCGCCAGCTATGCCTAAGGCAAACGTGACCCACGGTGCTTGACCGCTAGTCATCGCCTGGGCTTTACTGATTGTCTGGTTGGCTTCACGAACGAAGGGGTTATCGGTGTTATAACCGGCGCTACTAGGGTTAGCAACACCTAAACCAGCTGGTTTTTTGCCTGGCTGAGCGTAGAGAGCAACAACTATTGTTTCCGGACCATGGCCTTGAAAGTCAGGGCTATTGACGATTCCAAATCCGACTTCTGTATAACGATTATCAAGCAGGTTAGCTTTATGTGCGGGGCTATTTAACCAGCCTTTAATTACTTCATTACTGTCAACAAAGCCGTAGGCTAGATTCTCGCCAGCTTTCTGATATTGGTAAGTTGTGGAGTCGATGAAGGCCCAGGGAGTTCTACCGTCGGGTGTGATGTGAGACCAATAGTTTCGGGTGACCATATCCTGGGCTTTGGCATTTGCAGCCTGGTCTAATTGAGAGTTTTCATTAAGAATAGCCTGATTATTAGATTGGCGGGCAGCGTTAGTATCAACTAGTAAAGAGTTAGCACTGACTTCAGACGTGTATTCAAGCACTCCACGCTGCGAGCGGTAAACGGAAGAATGGCCAAGCCATATGCCTGAAAGAACTAATAAGAATAATGGCAAATAGGGCCAGTACACCTTGTTAAAGTGGTGCGGAAATTTTTTACTTTGGTGATTTTTTGTTTTAACCGGCATCCGGGTCCTATTGTACGTCGCTTATGCCAATAAAATCAAGTGAAACGACAGTGATAAAGTGCCATAGCTGCAGCCTGAACGACATTAAAAGACTCTTTTTTACCAAACATTGGGATTACCAGCTGTAAATCAGTCAGATTTAAAACTGACTTTTCGATCCCCTCAACTTCACGTCCTAAGATTATTGCTAGCTTGGCGGCTGGCTGGTATTCATTCAGGTTGATAGCTTCCGGGGTCTGTTCTAAACCAGCAATAACAAAACCCTGGTCATGCAAATCTTCAATAACTGCGTTAATATCACCCTGTTGCCAGCTTTGGCTGGTTTCGGCACCGAGAGCCGTTTTCTTGATTTGCTTATCGATTTTGCCGGCCTGGTGGGGTATGCGTCCATCAGAAGTTGACAGTGGGTAGGGAGTGTAGCCGGTCAGGTAAACTGTTCTCACGCCCAAGCCCTCAGCAGTTCTTAGCAGCGAACCAACATTATGAGTGCTACGTAAGTTATGGGCGATTACAACAAGTTCATTCATGTAGACCCCATTATAGATATATATTCACGAGATGCGACTGCTTATGCTTTAATAGAGTTATGAGCCAAGATGCCCGCCTCGACGAGGAACAGTCTACCCTACGCCGCGCCCGTATTTTAAATATGGCGTATATCGATACTTCTCAGATATCTAACAAACAACTTTACAAAGAGTTAATAACCGTACCAGATTTGTATAAACTTAAGGTCATTCCGCTTCAGGCTGACGACCATAACATAACTTTCGGCGTTACTAATACCACCTCACAACAAACGATAAAGGATCTGCGAAATCAATTTTTAGATCAGAGGGTTATATTCGCGCTTATTTCTGACGGTGGCTTCAGAGAATATATAAAATTGTATGACCCGCCAGCCAAAGTTGAATATCAGGATATTAGTATTAAACACCTAGCGGCCGACCAGCAGACGGTCGAGGATGTTTCGACAACTCTGGCTCAAGTCCGAGCTGATGATACTCTGGCATATCTGGTCCAGCAGGCCCATAAACTAGCTGCCTCGGATATTCACTTAGAGACACAACCGGATTTTGTAAGAGTCCGCTTGCGTATCGACGGGGTTCTTCATACTATCGCCAAATTATCACCGGACAAGTACCGAACGTTAATCTCAGCTATCGCCAGCGCCGGGAACATTTCGACTTCATCGGATGATGCACAACAGGGCCATATTGCTCAAAAAGTTAAGATGGCCGATGGCGCGGCGGTTGATGTTAACCTGCGCCTAGAAACCGTACCGACCATCAACGGCATCGACGTAGTCATGCGCTTGTTCAATATGGAACAAAGCATGTATCAGCTGGACAGACTAGGTCTTACCACTGAGCAGCGTAAGGTCGTCGACGACATTATTAGCCGGCCATCAGGGCTTGTGTTAGCTGTCGGTCCAACTGGCTCCGGTAAAACCACCACTCTTTACTCCATGCTCAACTCATTAAACAGTGACGAGCGTAAGATTATCACCATCGAAGATCCTGTAGAGTATCAGTTTAATGGTATTACTCAAATTTCGGTAACTTCAGCCAGCAGCAAAGAAACTAACTTCGCTGACAAGCTACGAGCTGTTCTAAGGCTCGACCCTGACATTATTATGGTAGGTGAGATACGTGATACAGATACCGCCAAAACTGCTTTACAGGCTTCGCTGACAGGCCACCTGGTACTTTCTACCTTCCATGCTTCTTCGGCAGCCGCGGCTCTGACCCGAATGATGGATATTATTGGCGAGAACCCATTGTTTGTTTCGGCAATTAGGTTAGTTATGGCCCAACGCTTAGTGCGCCGTTTAGATGACAAGCTTAAAGTTGCTTTTACTCCTGACGAAACCACGCTCGCTAAGATAAAAGAAGTTGTTGATTCGCTACCAGATAATATCAAAAAACCTGACTTAAATAACCTTAGTTTGTTTAATCCCGGCAAATCGCCCGATAATCCCTATGGCTTCAGTGGTCAAGTAGCTTTACGTGAACAATTTTTGATGACCGGCGAAATCGGCGCTCTGATCCAAAAAGGCAAATCAACAACCGCTCAAGAGATTGAAGCTGCCGCTATAAAAAGTGGTATGCGTACCATGATTCAGGACGGCATTCTTAAAGTCATAGCCGGTGAAACTACTTTAGAAGAGGTTTACCGCGTAGTTGGCTAGTATTTGGTCTTGCAAATAACAGAGAAGTCGTGTAACATTGTTTGGATATGCCATCTGTTATAAATGAAATCGAGAACGAGTTTAAAAAAAACGCAGTTGTTGCCGTTAAGTCAGGTGACACCGTAAAAGTGCACCAAAAAATTCGTGAAGGTAGTAAAGAGCGTATTCAAATTTTTGAGGGCTTAGTTATCCGAACCGACCGTACTGCTAGCCACACGGCTTCTATCACCGTCCGTCGTATTGCCAGTGGTATCGGCGTTGAAAAATCTTATCTTCTGCATTCACCACTAGTTACCAAGGTAGAAATTGTTAAGCGAAGCAAAGTTCGCCGTAACTATCTTAGCTACATGCGTGCTCGAACTGGTAAATCGGCTCGTCTGACAGGTATGGTTTTTGATAAAGAAGCCGTTAATGACGTTCGTGACCTCAAGGCTGAAGCCGAAGAAGCTAAGCTAAAATTAGAGGTTGCCGCTAAGGCCGAAGCCGAACACGCTGCTAAAGCAGCCGAAGAAGCCAAGCTTGAAGCTAAAGCTGATGCAGCTATTGCCGAACACGACGCCGCCGCAAAAAAATAAACTCGTCAATTTATAAATAAAACCGCCGTTTTTCTGGCGGTTTTTTGTTACCATAAGACAATGATCGGGATTGATGAAGTTGGGAGGGGCTGCTGGGCCGGACCATTATTAGTGGTCGCTGCTAGGCAGCTAACAAAGCTGCCAGATGGCCTGGATGACTCAAAAGTAGTTAATAAAAAACGACGTGACGCTATTATACCGGCTATCCAAGCTAGTTGTCAGCTAGGGGAGGGTTGGGTCGAACCAGCCGAAATAGATCAGATTGGTTTAACCGCTGCCATGAAGTTAGCTGTTGAGCGGGCACTAAATTCACTGGCGGCAAAACCAGACGAAGAAATAATTATGGACGGTAATTTTAATTATTGTTCTCCCGTCTATACAAACGTCCGTTGCGTGATTGGCGGTGATGCCACCGAAAGTCTGGTAAGTGCTGCCAGTATATTCGCAAAAGTCAGCCGTGATAACAGGATGTCAAAACTGGCATTAATACACCCCGGATATGGCTTCGAAAAACACGTTGGCTACGGTACTAAAGCTCACCGCCAAGCACTCGAGCAACTCGGAGTTAGCGTATTGCACCGTCAATCCTACAAGCCCATTCAAGCATTTTTGTAAGCAGCTTTAATAACACTCACCAGGTAATTAGGTTAGAGTACATGGCTCCTGCCAGGCTGCGCTGCATGGCCTTTCTGCCTAATTATAGGTAACTAGCAATAGTTGGGAGACCAATTATTACCTGGCTGCCATAGAAGTTGCCGACAGGTCCCTTGTTGGCAAATCGCTTTTTATGATTTAAAAAACTTTTGGATATCTTTGAGGTCGCGTTTTTTCCAGGCAGCTTGCCATTGAATGGTTTCAATACCTTGATAGTAGGCGCGTTCTAGAGCGGGGGTTAATTTAGGTCCGAAAAAAGCTTTGTATTTCTTTAAAAAAGTTGTGTCGCTCATAGTTCTAGCAGCGTAAATCGGGAAACGGGGAAAACTTAGGTCAGAGCCAACGTTTTCGATCAACCAGTCCCAGTGGTTAACCATCCATTCCCATGTCTGCCATTTGGAATGCCGATTCATAAAGCTGTAGGCCACCCAGTAGCCGATGTCTTGGAGTCGAACCACATCAGTGGTAATTAAGGACAGCGCTTGCTTGATTAATTCGGGTTGCTGAAAGCCGGTCAGTGCAGCTGCGAGGGTGGTTCTTTCTTCGCTAAGGTCGCTACTGTTATGTAGGTCGAGTAATTTTTTAAAGGTTTTGGCGTCACCGTGGCGGGCGGCGGTGTTGTATATTAGGCTACGTAGGTCTGGGTCAATTTCTTCGGGGGTTTTCATCGATTTGAACATGGCCAGGCAAACTTTTGTTACAGCCGGGTCGTCGGAAACTGATGATAAGCCAAGTATTGTTGGTCGCAAAAGCCTGTCAAAGTATGTCTCGCCCTTCTTGTGTGCCCAGCCTAGTCTTTTAAGCTGTTTGGCAACTAAACTGCGAACATAAGGCTTCATTAATTCTCGGAGCTTGTCGTCATCCATAACGCCGCGGATGCTGTTTAGTGTGCCGGCCATGACGTCCCAGACGGCATTATTATCTTCATCCTTATAGTAATGTAATAGTTCAAGAACATCAGTGGTTTTAGAATAACCAGATTTTGCAGTTTCAGCAGCATCGCTAAGTAAGCCAAGTCGGTCTAAGGGGTCTAATTTACCAGTTGGTACTTGCTTGGCTAGTTTAACCAAGTAATCGTTTGGGTAAGCGACACGATAGAATCCACCCTGTTGGTTGTTCAATTTAAGCATATAGTCAGACTGCATTTTCCAGCTCTGCTCTTGTTTGGTCATTAATTGGGGGTCAATTAGTGCGTTCATTGGAATCTGCCAAAGAGTTTTAGCGCGGTCCTTTTGAGCTGGGTTGGTGTAATAACGCTGTTGTTTTAAGGTGAGGCTGAGTTTTTTTGTTTCCACGCTGATAATTGGGTAGCCCGGCTGGCTGGTCCAAACGTTCATAAAGTCTTCGACTGGCTGTTTGGATATTTCGGCTAGAGCTTTCCATAGATCAACGGTATCAGTATTTTTATAGGCATGAGATTTTAAGTAGTGCCTCAGGCCGTCACGGAAGCTCTCAGGTCCTAGATATTCGTGCAGCATGTGGATGACGCTAGCACCCTTGGAGTAACTTATGGTATCGAAAATGCTGCGGATTTCGTCAGGGTGATGAACCGGAACCTCTATAGGATGGGTATTATCTAGACCGTCGAGCCGCATTGCTCCCTGTTGTTCGTCGGTAATAAACTGGGTCCACATTTGCCATTCGGGGAATAGTTTATCGATGGCGAGGTATTCAATCCAGCTTGCAAAACCTTCGTTAAGCCATAGATCTGTCCACCAACGCATGGTTACTAAGTTACCGAACCATTGATGGGCTAATTCGTGGGCCACCACCATGGCAACATACTGTTTGGTGTTAAGGCTAGTGTTTTTAGGGTCGACGAACATACATTGTTCGCGGAAGGTGATACAGCCCCAGTTTTCCATGGCACCACTGGCGAAGTCTGGCAAAGCAATCAGATCACACTTGGGTAGCGGGTAGGGAAGGTCAAAATAATCGTTATAGAACTCGAGGCATTTAACGGCCACATCAAGAGCGAATTCAGTAAACTGAGCGTTTGCCGGAGTTGCGTAAGTGCGCACTAAAACACCATCTTTAGTTTTGGCCTCTAAATATTTCATATGACCAACTACAAAAGCCAGTAGATAAACTGACATTATTGGGGTAGTTTCAAACTTTGTAGTAGTTTTTTGCCCAATGGTTACAGATTTGAGAATTGGAGTGTTTGCCAGCACAGTTTGGCCTTTTGGGGTGATAAGAGTTAGGTCGAAGCTAGCTTTGGCTTCTGGCTCATCTATGCACGGGAAGACTTCTCTGGCATGATGGCTTTCGAATTGAGTAGCCAATAACTTCTTGTTTTTTGTACCGTCTTTAAAATCACAAGGATACAGGCCGTTCATTTGGCGAGTAATGATGCCGCTAAATTCGAGCTCTATCGTGTATTTACTAGGGTAAAGCATCTCGTTACTGTGCAAACGTAGTTCGTCAAAACTCTTCTGAACGTTAATCCGGTCAACACTAACCGGCTGATCGCCCTTACGGTCGTGACGTGTAATCTTGGCGCTAGTAATCTTTAAGTCTTTTTGGTGGAGTGTTAGCCGTTGGCTAGGACGACCGGTCTTCTTACCGGCAATAATCACCCTGCCAGTGAAAGTCATGGTTTTTATATCGGGATTAATGTTTAAGTCGTAATTCTCAGGCTCAAATTGCCTGAATAGGCGGGTCACATTTTTGCTCATTCCTATAATTTTAGCATGAGTCATAGAAGTGGTGACTATATTATCTGTTGTTCAATAACTTGAATGTCATAGAGGTATTGTTGGTTAGATTCTATAATTTGTATCCACGCTCTCTGAGATTACGCCTTCTAATTTTTCAATAAATGATGTACCCGATCTTTTTTGTCAGTAAATATAGTCAATCTTACCCCTCAAACAATAAAAAAACATTTCATTTTGGTGCTCAAAACCAAGTGTTGTAAAACTCCGGTAAATAAGCTATACTACAGAGGCTATGGTCGGCCAATTGGTCGGCTTTTTTCATACCATTAACCGAAAATCTAAATCGTAATATATAAATACTAAAGGAGAATAAAAATGGAATTTGATTTTAAACAACTGGCTCTAGCCATTCAAACTATTGCCGAAGAAAAGAACTTACCAGAAGAAACTGTTCAAGAAGTCGTCGAGCAGGCCTTGGCTGCCGCTTACCGTCGTGATTATGGTGACCGCGAGCAAGAAGTCCGAGTCGTTATGAACCTGAACACCGGTGATGTTACGGCCTTCGTTACCAAGCAAATCGTTGATACTGTCGAAAACACTAGTTCCGAAATTGGTTTATCCGAAGCGCAGGTTCGCAACAAAAGCGCCAAAGTCGGCGAAGCAATTGAAGTTGGAGAGAAGGTCGAGGAATTTGGCCGTGTCGCCGCTCAAACTGCCAAACAGGTTATCTTGCAGCGTCTGCGCGAAGCTGAACGCGATATTATAATGACCGAATACGAAGATAAGATTGGAACTGTCATCAATGCTATCGTCGCTCGCGTCGAAGGCCGAATCGTTCGAGTTGACCTCGGTAAAGCTCAGGGTATTATGCCAATGAGCGAACAGATACAGGGTGAGCGCTACTACCCAGGCCAACGCATTAAAGTTTTCTTGAAAGACGTCGAACGTGGTTTTCGCGGTCCACAACTGGTTGTAAGCCGCGGCAATATCGAATTTATCGAATGGTTGTTCCGTGCTGAAGTTCCAGAGATGGAAAATGGTGCTGTTGAGATCAAGGGCATTGCCCGTGAAGCCGGTGTTCGTAGTAAGATTGCTGTTGCTAGCAAAACTCCTGGCGTCGACCCTGTCGGTACCTTCGTTGGTGGCCACGGCACTCGTGTTAACGCTGTTATGAGCGAAGTTGGCGAGCAGGAAAAAATTGATATTGTCGTCTGGGATGCCGACCCAGCCACTTATATCCAGAATGCTCTAAGCCCAACAAAAGTCACTGAAGTTAAACTCGATGGTAATTCTAAGAAAGCAGTCGTAATTGTTCCCGAAGATCAGCTTAGTATCGCAATTGGTAAGAGCGGTCAGAACGTCCGTTTGGCTAGCAAGCTTTCCGGATTCGAAATCGACATCACTGCTGAAAAGGCACCTGAACCAGCCGTTGTTGAAGAACCAAAGAAACCAGCCGTCGTCCCTAAGCTAAAAAAGAAGTCTGAACTCGAAAACTCTCTACTAGAGGCCATTGAAGAGCACGGCGAAGAGACTCCTAAAAAGTAGAGCTAACCAACTACTCCCCTGTTAGCAGTTTAATTAAAGTATGGTAGTTAGCACTCTTGACATGAGAGTGCCAGCCACGATATTATAGGTTTAGCAGAATAAAACTGCAGCTGATAGTCTTCTCAGACTATCTTCAATGAAAGGTGGATAATAAGTATATGATGCCCAACACGCCAACCAACTCAGATTTCAATGAGTTCGTGAATCATTTAACGGACAATGCTGTCCAAAGCCTTAAGCACGCTGATGCTATAGCTCGTAGTTTCGGCAATGCTTACGTTGGTACAGAACACCTTTTGTTAGGCGTTCTAGCCCAAGATTCTTCTATGGGGGCAAAAATGCTAGAAGGTGCCGGTGTAACTCTTGACCGAGCCCGTATCGCCCTTAATTTAACCCCAAAAACTTTGGTTTTAAACATGGGAGCCAAGGGTCTTAGTGAAACTGCCAAACTAACTATCAAAATGGCATTCGACGTATCACAAGACTACAGCCAGGAGTTCTGCGGCACAGAACATATTCTTTACAGTATTCTGAGCCAAAAAAACGCCCGAGCTACTGTCTTACTAAGAGATATGAACGTAAATGTCGATAGCCTACTGGCCGAATTAGAACAATTCCTAAATCGCCAACAGTACGAAGAGAACAGCAATCATACAGATGTTCGCCGCCGGGGTACAAAAAAGGCCCGTAAAACTGCTCTCGACTTTTATGGTACAGACCTAACCGCCCAAGCTCGAGCCGATAAACTTGACCCAGTTGTGGGTCGTGATCCACAGATACGACGGGTAATAACTATACTAAATCGTCGCACCAAAAATAACCCTGTATTAATTGGAGAACCGGGTGTCGGTAAAACAGCTATTGTAGAAGGTTTAGCTCAGAGGATCGTGGCCGAAGATGTTCCTGACAGTTTGCTTGATAAACGCATCGTAATGCTCGATTTGGCTGGTATGATTGCTGGAACTAAATATCGTGGTGAATTCGAAGAGCGCCTTAAGAAGGTAATGGCCGAGCTAGAATCCGATAAGCATGCCATCGTCTTTATTGACGAGCTACACTTGATTGTTGGAGCTGGTGCCGCCGAGGGAGCCATGGACGCTGGGAACATACTTAAGCCGGCCTTGGCGCGTGGCAAGATCCAGGTTGTTGGCGCCACCACTACTGATGAATATACTAAACACATCGAGAAAGATGCCGCTCTAGAACGACGCTTCCAACCGATTCAGGTACCTGAAACTACTGTTCCAGAAACCCTGGCGATCCTCAAAGGATTAAGAAAGCATTACGAGGCTTTTCATAACGTTAAGGTCAGTGACGATGTCCTAGATGACACCGTTACTTTAGCCAAACGCTACATTGCCGACCGTTTTATGCCTGACAAAGCCATAGACCTATTAGACGAAACCGCCGCTCACCTGCGGGTTGATAGAGGTAAAACCCCACCCGAACTTCGTAAAATGCAGAAGGAACTGAAGCTAATTAAAGTCCGCGAAGAAGAAGCCGCCGACAGCGGTAATTACGAAAAAGCTGCCGAATACAAGATGCAAGCTAGCAAGACGACAAGAGAAATAGATAAGCTCAAGACTGTCACCAAGGCTGGAAAACGAATTACCATGAACAGCGAGGATGTGGCCGATGTTGTGTCGCGTATGACTGGTGTACCGGTCAGCAAAGTTATCCGCTCCGAAGCCAAGTATCTCCTTAACCTAGAGAGCCAATTGCAAAAACATATTATTGGCCAAAACGAAGCTGTTACAGCAGTGGCTAAAGCAATTCGTCGCAACCGTTCCGGCATTAGTAGTGAGCAACGACCCATCGGTTCCTTCGTCTTTCTCGGTCCGACCGGAGTTGGTAAAACCGAATTGGCACGCGTCTTAGCTAAGGAATTCTTTGGTAACGAAAATGCCATGATAAAGATCGATATGAGTGAATTTAGCGAAAAACACACAACTTCACGCTTAGTCGGCGCCCCTGCCGGTTACGTTGGCTACGAAGATGGCGGCCAATTAACAGACAAGATTCGACGCCAACCGTACAGCCTCGTGGTTTTAGACGAAATCGAGAAAGCTCACCCCGAAGTATTTAATATGTTACTGCAGATTCTCGAGGATGGTGTTTTAACTGATGCTAAAGGTCGCAAAATCGATTTCAGTAATACTATCGTTATTATGACCAGTAACATAGGTGCCGAAAAACTTCAGAAAGAGGCGAGCCTGGGCTTTCATGCTAACGATAAATCTGATCTTAGAGACCTTGATTCTCTTCACGAGCGCAATAAGGAGAAGGTTAACGAAGAACTAAAGAAACTGATGCGACCTGAACTGCTTAATCGCATCGACAAAACAGTCGTATTCCGCGCCTTAACTAAACCTGACGTTCTCAAGATTCTGGATCTACAGCTTGATGAACTACGGCAACGCTTGCAAAAGAAGGGCCTTGGCCTACAAGTCTCAAGCGCCGCCAAGCAATATCTGCTCGATAAAGGCTATGACTCTCATAACGGAGTTCGTCCAATGCGTCGTTTGATTCAGGATACTATCGAAGACCATATTGCACTTAAGTTACTAGACGAGGACTATCAAAAAGGTCATATTGTGCAGGTTGCCACAAAAGCAAAAGATTTAGTGTATAGCGCCAGCAACGAATAAACGGTTATACTTATAGGCGTAATGCCACCAATTAAACGTCACCGCTACAGGACACTATTATCAGTACTGATATTACTAGTGATTGGCGTCACGGCAATTAGCCAACGTCAAGCCATATACGACTATGCCAGGCTATATAACTACCAGGTACCGGCAGAGGTTTCAAATCTAGCGACGGTCACATCTATGACTGATAAGTCTCGCCACGATTTTTACGTTAATCACCCACACATACAAGATAAACAAACCTTTAACCAAAGTTGCCCCAATAACGGTGGCGAGCAGACAATCATTCTAGGCTGTTATATACCTGTCCAGAATGGAATATACATCTATCGTGTGGCTGACCCGCAATTAAACGGCGTTCAAGAGGTGACGGCCGCTCACGAAATGCTGCATGGGGCTTACGACCGCTTGAACCAAAAAGATCGTCAACACATAGATGGTTTGCTAGAGGAATACTTTAGCCATCTGACTGATCAGCGTTTAATCGATATCTTTGCAGCCTATAAAAAATCTGAGCCAAACGACCTAAATAACGAAATGCACTCCATTTTTGCTACAGAAGTCGCTAATCTGCCGCCAGCTTTAGAAAACTACTACAAACAATATTTCATCAACCGCCAAAAAGTTGTTGCCTACGCGGCTCAGTATCAATTGGCCTTTAGCTCGCGCAAGGATCAGATTACCGACCTAGACAGTAAGCTTAGGTCTTTGAAGATTCAGATTGATGCTAATCAGGCGACATTAAAGGAGCAAGACGCCAGGCTTTCTGCCCAGCGCGAAGCCTTAAGCAATATATTGAATTCCGGTAATACGCTTGGGTATAATTCCCAGGTTGATAGCTTTAACTCTTCAATCCAGTCTTACAATGCTTTAGTCGGCACAACCAAGGATGAGATAAATCAGTATAATAAATTAGTCGAAACTCGTAACGCTATTGCTGTCGAAACTCAGAACCTGGCTCAAGAGCTAAATAGTAACAGTAATCTGCAAACTCAGACCGCCCGATAGGTTAAACTATTAGTATGAAGAAGAGCGTGGTGCGATATGTTTGCCGGAATTGTGGCGCCGAGTCGAATAGTTACTCTGGTAAATGCTATAGTTGTGGTGAGTGGAACACGTTAGAGGAAGAGCTACAGGTCGCGGCCGAACAAGTCATCAAAAATGGTCAGATTCTAAAGCCGGCCACCGTAACCAAAGTTGCCCGCAAAGACCTTAGTAAACGTCTGCCAACTGGTTTGAGAGATGTTGATATGGTCTTAGGGGGTGGCTTAGTAGCCGGTAGCGTCTGTTTAATCGCCGGTGAGCCGGGAATTGGTAAAAGCACTATACTGTTACAGATTGCACACGGAGTGGGTCTGGCTTTGCAAGTTTTGTACGTCAGCGGGGAAGAGTCAGCTCATCAGCTAGGGATGCGAGCCGAACGGCTTAATGCTAATGCCAAACACCTGTCGGTTGCCACTAGTAACAGCGCTGATGATATTGCAGCTACTATTGCCAGTGGTGTATACAGCTTAGTGATTATTGATTCTATCCAAACTATGAGTTGTCAGGCCATCAGTTCAGCGCCCGGCAGCGTTAGCCAGATTACCAATAGTACGCACCTATTAACAGCCGCCGCTAAGCAGTCCAACACAGCTTTAATAATTGTTGGACACGTTACTAAGGAAGGCTCAATTGCCGGGCCGAAAGTACTTGAACACCTAGTAGATGTAGTTCTGCAGCTAGAAGGTGACCGCTACGGTGGTTTTAAGGTACTACGCGGTGTCAAAAACCGTTTCGGCTCGACTAACGAGGTGGCTATTTTTGAGATGCAGGAACAAGGCTTAACAGCTGTAAAAAACCCATCTTCGGCCTTGCTAGCCGAACGTCAGGTTAGTGACGGCTCAGTTGTTCTGGCGACCATGGAAGGTTCGCGGCCAATTTTGGTTGAGGTTCAGGCGCTAGTGAACAAAACATCATACGGTTATCCTAAGCGTACAGCCAGCGGTATTGATTTAAATCGGGTTAATCTGTTGGTAGCCGTTTTAGAACGCCGAACAAAGTTAAACCTTAGCGACCAAGACATCTTTATTAACATCGTTGGTGGCTTGAGGCTAACCGAACCGGCCGCGGACCTAGCGATTTGCCTAGCAATTGGCTCGGCAGCGCGCGGCTTGCAGCTAAAGCAAAACGCCGTTGTTTTTGGTGAAGTCGGCTTATCTGGTGAGGTGCGTCACGTTCCCTACATAGATAAGCGCATAGAAGAGGCCAAGAAACTCGGTTTTGACGCCGTTATAGGTCCAGTAAACCGCAGCGGAAAAAAACCGGCGTTCCTAAATGGTGTGACCGACGTCCGCAGTGCTCTTAATCAATTTTTAGAGAAAGAATAAAATGAATTATCTACAAATACTATTATTAATCATCATTATCGTCATACTGCTGTTTAAGCGAAATTCAAAATTAGAAATCAAAAATACTAAAGTTGGCAATGAAACTATTCTGGATACTTGCGCTCTAATTGACGGTCGTATTATAGAGCTTGCCAGTAACGGCTTTTTGAGTGGCCCCTACATAATTCCACAATTTATATTAGGTGAGCTCCAGCACCTCGCAGATGGTTCTGACGCTCACAAACGCGAGAGGGCTCGCTTTGGCCTAGAAGTCGTTCAGCAATTACAGTCAATCGACCAGCTGGACGTCATTGTTGATACTACCGAATTCCCCGAAATCATTCATGTCGATGATAAATTGGTCGCGCTAGCTCAAAAGCATTCGGCCCGTCTATATACAACCGATTATAATCTTAACAAAGTCGCTGACATTAAAGGAGTTACTGTTCTTAACGTTAACGAACTAGCGCAACAGCTTCGGCCGCTAGCTTTGCCTGGAGAAGTTAAGACGATTAAGATTGTCCAAAAAGGCAGTAGCAAGAATCAGGGTGTCGGATATTTAGATGACGGCACTATGGTGGTCGTTGACGCGGCCGCTCGTTCGGTTGGTAAAACTGTAACTATTGAAGTTACCCGGATTCACCAGACTGTAGCTGGAAAAATGATTTTTGCGAATATAAAAAACTAGCCTGAACTCAAAACTTTAAATCAGGTGGTGCCTGGGGAATGTACACCGGTTTCATCTTGGCCGTACCAGGACCCAGATGGAGGGGTTCCGCCGGAGCAGATTCCTACAGATGCAGGCTTAGACGAGCAAAGCACAGTAGCGGGGTATTTATAAATCGTTACATTTCCTGTACCGCCAGACCAGCTATAGTTGCCACCTCCATAGTGCACACTCCCTAGTGGGACAGCCGAGACGGCGGCGGCGCAGTTGACGTCGGTTGACGCAGAGGCCGTATAAAGGACGCTATCCGAAACCACGACTGATACGGAGGTTGTACCTGGTGCAGCCGTGTAGGAGGCGCTAGAAGGACTGTCGCTTACGTTTGAGGAGCTGACTGACTGGCCATTAACTGTGAAGGTTATATTACCAGTGAAGTCGCTGCTAGATAGCGGGTGAGTTCCTTGGGAAACCGTGGCTACAATGTCACATAGGGTAGCTGTAACAGTAATACTTGGTTTGGCATCATCGCAATTGTGTACATCATCATTACCGCTAGTGGCAGTTGAACCAGTATTGGCGGCACCGGATCCGTTTACGAATATATCTACTGAGAAGGAGTTAGCGTTGGCATTAGCTTGGTTATCTTTGGCGGCTGGTGGGGTACAGCTAGTAGCTGTTTTTTTAGAAACTTTATCGATAGTTTGATTGCTGGCCCCAGCTGTTTTGCCTTGGTACCAAGAAGGGAACAGATCGGTGGCACGGCTTGGTTCGACACTACCAATACCTACGTGTGTTCGGACCACAAAAGCAGGCAATGTCTTAAGCCCATTAGGGGCGACCCAATTGACAGCTTTTAT
The DNA here is from genome assembly GCA_037139495.1 of Candidatus Saccharimonadota bacterium. Taxonomy (GTDB): domain Bacteria; phylum Patescibacteriota; class Saccharimonadia; order Saccharimonadales; family JAUPVS01; genus JAUPVS01. The sequence goes on from JBAXGG010000003.1 coordinate 41,248, forward strand.
GTTGGCATGCGCCGCTTCCATCCAGCCTCGAGCTAGTGGTGTCGTTAGGTACTCCATTGCCGTGTGCAGTTCCTTGTTACGGGTGTGGTTACCGGCCCAGGTAACAACAGCGTATTTAGTTGACCAGCTGGTCATTAAACCATCAAACCCATTGTTGGTGGTACCGGTCTTAACGGCAAATTTCCAGCCGTTTTTTTGGTTCTGGAACTTATAGCTGCTTGGTAGGTAGCTGGAGTTAGGATCACTGGCCATGTCGTTAACTATGTATGCCGAATCGGCTTTAACAACTTGCTTGCCTTTTGGTTGGGTCCATTGACTGACTGTTTTGTTTGCCGAGTCAGTAATTTTAAGGATATAGGTCCGAGGGATAGCATTACCAAGGCGCGCTAGTGTCGATAGACCGTTAACGTGGTCGTCAAGGTGGAGGAAGGCACCGTCCCCGATAGCTGAGGCACCATAACACTGACTAACATCAGCCGAAGTAGCATTATTTATGTCGACGCCGTCTTTATAACACTGATAGGGCTTAGGATTATAGGGGTTGGCCATCATGGCTGACGCGGTGCTAATAACTTTATTGATTGAGTTAACTTTACCGTCGCTGGTATCGTTTGGTACGGCCGAAAGCATGGCTTTAACAGCTGGGACGTTCCTGGAACCACCTAACGCGTATCGCAACGTCATAGGACCAGGGTACTTAAAGTCATAATCCTGCAAACAGTTACCACCTTGTTTAGGCTGGGCTTTATTTGTACATGGATATCCTGGTAGGGCACCCTGTTGATCAAATAGTACCGAGCCAGCACCGACGTTATTATTGTTATCGATAAAGGTTGTGTAGTCGTAAGGCTTAAAACTGGAGCCCGGCGGAATCAATGCCGAGGCTGCATAATTAATTTTTCCGTGTTCAGCATTACTGAAGTCCGTTCCACCTACTAGAGATACAATCTGGCCGGTTGCAACATCTTCGGCAACCAATGCTTGTTCGTCGGCAACGCCGCCAGTTAAACGGTAAGCATTCGAAATATTTTTGGCAACTAATCCTTCGGCAGTGTCTTGCAGGGTCAGGTCTAGAGTTGTCGTAACCTTCCAGCCACCACGCTTAGTAGTTGCTTCTCCGTATTTTTGGTTTAACTCTTGTTTGGCAGCCTGCACGAAGTAAGGCGCTTTAATTCCATTATACAAAGGTTGTAATTGATGTACCTGGGCAATTATATCTACTTTTTTGGCAGCTTCGGCTTGGACTTTGGTGATTTTTCCTTGGGATGCCATTTGATCTAGGACATATTGTTGTCGGGAAATTAAAGCTGGCTGATCAAATAAGCTGGCTGTTGCGCCGGGGTTATAAAGAGGATCACTAAATGGTGAGTAGGCAGTAGGGGCTTTAGGGATCGAAGCTAACATCGAGGCCTGAGCTAGTGTTAGGTCTTTAGCACTAACTCCGAAGTAGTCTCGAGCTGCTGTTTCGACACCATACTCGACTCCACCATAAGGAGCAACGTTCAAGTAACCTGTTAGAATTTCGGACTTTGTATATTCACGTTCCAGCTCAACTGCCAGGATCAGCTCTTTAACTTTGCGAGTTAAAGAGCGGTCGCGAGTCCAGTTTTGATTTAACTTAACAACTTGCTGAGTGATCGTTGATCCGCCTTGTGTGCCGCCACTTCCAAAGGCGTCGTTTATACCGGCACGGGCAATACCACGAACGTCAAAACCGCCGTGCTTGAAGAAATCTTTATCTTCAATAGCTACGGTAGCATCTTTCATGTATTGTGAAATTTTATCCTGAGAAACAGGAGTACGTTTAACGGCAGCGTAGTCTTGCCATAATAAGGTCTGCCCAGTTCTGTCGTAATAGCTTATACTGCCGCCGAGGTTCGTACCAGATATATCTTTAAGATTCGGCAGATCTTTGCGGAAATAAGAAAAAAGACCAACTAATAGTAAGAAACCGGCCACCATGCCGATACCTAAAAGTTTGAGGGCCATGATAGCACCATCACGACTAAACCAATACTTATAAAGTCGTTTAGGCCCTAGACGTGCAAATACTCTTTTAACTTGTCCCTTAGGAAGAGTACTCAAAGCCGCAGCTTTGCGCATAGAACGGGTATTTTTAGAGGATTTAAGGCGGTCAGTTAAACTGCGGTGCAACTTGATAGTAGTGCCACTTTTGGTAACAAAATAATTCTTACCAACCCGTCCTGGTTTACGAGGCTTATTGCTGTTGGATTTCATCTGTGCCAAATTAGCTCCTTGATGACACTATTATAGCAAACAATACCAGAATAATAATGCTTATGTTGTTTCCGTTTTGGTAGCAATAGCTGACTCGAGTTATACTGGTGCATATGACTAAAACAACCTCTAGTATGACATTAAGCCAGGAACTGACCTGGCGTGGCTTCGTAAATCAGATGACCTTCCCTAATATATCTAAATTAGATGAGAAAAAGCTGAAGTTTTACCATGGGTTTGATGCCTCATCCGACTCTTTAACCATCGGTAACTTAGCGGCTGTCATGATGGACAAAACTTTTATACGTCATGGTTACGAAGCCGTTATTCTAGCCGGCGGCGCTACAAGTTTAATCGGTGACCCGGGTGGCAAAGACAAAGAGCGTCCCTTACAGGCCGAAGAAACGATTCATAGCAATGTGGCGGCTGTTAAATATCAGCTAGAACAATTGCTTGGTGATAAAGTTACAATGGTTAACAATCTCGATTGGTTTAATAAGATGACAGTTGTCGAGTATCTTAGGGATATTGGCAAGTACGTCAGTATGACTCCTTTGGTTCAACGCGATTACATAGCCAAACGGATCGGTGAAGACGGTGCCGGCATTACTTACACTGAGTTCAGCTATACGTTGTTGCAAGGTTACGATTTCCTCAAGCTTTACGAAGATCACCAGGTTACTTTGCAGCTATCGGGCGCTGATCAATGGGGAAACTGTATATCCGGAGTTGACCTGGTACGACGAGTTAAGGGAGTAGAAGTGAATGCCTACACCTTTCCGTTAACAATTAATAAGGCGACCGGTAAAAAATTTGGTAAGAGTGAAGACGGCGCTGTATGGCTGGATCCAGCTAAAACCTCACCAACTCAGCTATATCAATTTTGGATTAACATCGATGATGAGGGTGTTGAAGGTTACCTAAAGATTTTTACAGAGCTAGATAAAGATAACATCGAAAAAACCATGCATCATCATAATCAATCCCCTCAACAAAGGGCCGCCCAGACTGTGTTGGCCCAAGAAGTAACTAAATTAGTCCACGGCGAAGCCGAAATGAAAAAAGCCGAATCAGTCACTGAATATCTAGTTGGCAAGGCGCCGATTAAAGAGGCGGGCGCCATTACGTTGGCTGTAATTCGTAAAGAGCAGCCTAGCGGCAAAAGCCAACCGACCGGCAGTATAATCGAAGCTCTGGTTAGTAGTGGCTTAGCTAGTTCTAACACTGAAGCCCGCCGCCTAATATCTGGTAACGCTATTTCTATCAATGACCAAAAAATTAACCGCGAAAACTTTAAGTCTGAAGATTTTCAGAATGGCCGACTCCTAATCCGTAAGGGTAAACGTTTTAAAGACAGCGCCCTAGTGGAACTTTGAGTCTGCTATACTGAATCCTTATGAATAAAACTATTACCAAAACCCCCAAAAAAGCCGATCAATACAATGACCCTAGCCATAACTACCTCAACTACTGGGAAGGCCGAGATTATGAGAATGATGCCGAAGTCATCGCTATCAAGCGTTTTCTTAAAGGTAAGCACTTTAAGCAAGCCGTCGACATTGGCGGTGGATATGGCCGGTTAAGTGTGCTGCTAAGTGAATATGCAGATAAAGTTACACTTGCCGAACCATCTCAACAACAGCTTGATATTGCCAAGATCTTCCTTAAAAATTACCCGCAAATCGATCGTCAATTGATGCAGGCCGATAAACTCCAATTCCCAGACGCTTCAGTTGACTTAATCATGATGATTCGTGTAATGCATCACTTACCAGACCCGAGCGCCGAATTTGCCGAAGTCTCCCGGGCTCTAACTCATGACGGTTATTATCTGCTAGAGATAGCCAACTATAGCCACGCTCAGAATCGCTTCAAACACGCCTTAAAGGGGCAGAAAATGCCAACTAAGCCAGTTGATATCCGCTCTGTCGAACACCGCCAGAACAAAAGCGAGATTGCCTTCGTCAACCACAACCCCAAAACTGTTATCAAGCAGTTGGCTCACGCCGGCCTTAAGGTCGAGAAGATGCTGTCGGTTTCTAATCTCCGTTCGCCAGGTCTAAAGAAGGTTTTGCCACGCTCATTTATGCTTAGTCTAGAAAAAATTATGCAGCCAACCCTGGCCCGATCTTACTTCGGTCCCAGCACCTTTTTGCTAGTTCGCAAAGCTAGCTAGTTCTATACTGTACCTATGAAATTACTGAGTCCTTTAGAAGAGGTCAAGGGTGTTGGGCCGGAACTTGGCGCCAAGTTTGCCCAGCTTGGTTTAAAAACCGTACAGGATTTGTTGTTTTATTTTCCACGTCGTTACGATGACTACTCCCACATTCAAACCATCAAAGCCCTGCATCCTGGCACTGTAACGATTAAGGCCAAGATTAAAGAAGCTAAGGGTCGGTATGTCCGTCGCGGCATGCATATTACCGAAGCTGTCGCTAGTGACGAGTCGGGCAGTGTACGACTAGTTTGGTTTAACCAACCTTATCGAGCCGCTCAAACCAAACACGATAGTGACTATTACATCACCGGCAACTTCGAGCTAAGCCATCAGCGGCTGGCAGTAATGAACCCATCGATGGAGCTAGTTAGTGATTTTCCGGTTAGTACGGCCCGAATTGTACCAATTTACCGCGAAATTAAAGGTCTAAAGTCGTCCCAGATCCGCCGAGTACTAAAAAATGTTATCCCAATGGTGGATGAGCTGCCAGAGAGTCTACCACTCTGGGTAATTAAGCAACATGATCTTGTCGACCGGGCTCAGGCTTTTCACCAGATACATTTCCCGGACAAACAAACTGATTTAGAAGAAGCGCGCGATCGATTAGGCTTTGAAGAGGTGTTCGAATTAACTCTGGCGGCGCTGTTAAACAAACACGAAATTCTAAAAGAAAAAACACTTAAGATACCTTTCAAAGAAGCCTTGGCCAAAAAGTTTGTCGGGAATTTGCCGTTTACACTAACTGATGCTCAAAAACGAGCTGTTTGGCAGATGTATTTGGATATGCAGAAACCTCATCCTATGAACCGCTTATTGGAAGGGGACGTTGGTTCGGGTAAAACAGTTGTGGCTACTATGGTTGCCTTAATGGCCATGGAGCAGGGTTTTCAAGTGGCCTTTATGGCACCAACTGAGCTTTTGGCCCGTCAGCACGCTGAGACAATTCATAAGTTGCTGGAGCCACTAGGTTTTGCCGATCAGGTCGGGCTACTAGTAGGTAGTTTAAAGCCTAAGCAAAAAGAGCTGGCTCAAAAACACATTGCCGACGGTACTATCCGGTTGATGATCGGGACCCAGGCCTTAATTCAAGAAAAAGTCGACATGCATAAGCTAGGCCTACTGATAATCGACGAACAACACCGTTTTGGGGTAGATCAGCGTAAACAGCTACAAAAGAAGGCCGGTCACATGCCTCACGTGCTTAACATGACTGCCACACCAATCCCGCGCAGTTTGGCATTGACGCTTTACGGTGAACTCGATGTGACGTTAATTGATTCTAAACCAGCCGATCGCTTACCAATCCAAACTGAACTGTGTTCGCCGCACTCCCGTCAACAACTTTATGAAAAAATTAATAACGAGCTCGACGCTGGCCGACAGATGTTCGTTGTTTGTCCGTTAATAACGGACTCAAAGATGTTGCAGGCTCGATCAGCCGAACAGGTATACAAAGAGTTTAGTGACAGAGACTTTAAAAAATACCGGGTTGGCTTACTCCATGGCAAAATGAAGTCCGACGACAAAAACCACATCATGGAGAAATTTGTAAATCATGAGCTTGATATATTGGTAGCAACAACCGTGATAGAAGTTGGCGTTGATGTACCAAACGCTACGGTAATGTTAATAGAAAGTGCCGAACGATTTGGTCTGGCTCAAGCTCATCAGTTGCGGGGTAGAGTTGGCCGAAGTAATTACCAGGGTTATTGCTACCTCATGTTGACTGATGCAAAATCGCCTAACAAGCGGCTCAGAGCGCTAGCTAACATAACCGACGGCTTTGCCCTGGCCGAACTTGATTTGGAGCTCCGTGGTCCGGGAGCGATATACGGGACTTTTCAACATGGAGCTTTAGACTTAAGGATTGCAAAATTGACAGATTTGACGCTGATTGCTCGCGCCCGTCAAACAGCACAACAAGTTATCGATAAAGACGAAAATTTGTTAAAATACCCAGAGTTATATGAACACCTTAAAGCGCTTCGAGCCATTACGAACCTAAACTAATGTATTCCGGCACAACCCTTAATAAATATTCTGGTCGTTTGCTTGGTGCCCATCAAAAATTTGATAGGGTGTCGCGTAAACATCTTGAAAAACTCCTGCCGGACAATAGTCTTTTTCCTCAGACACGTACAATTCTTCAATTCGAGGGTAAAAATGGACCAGACGGAATCAAGCGAAAAAGTCCGGCTAAAGACGAGCCTTGGCATTACTACAGCCCCTTTGACGACGAAGACTCGGAATTAATCGAATTGATTACTGACCACTACAACAGCTTGGTTAAGGAACTAAAGAACGGTAATAAAGAGCGGAGTGGTTTTGAGGCGGCTTGGCTAGCCCATGCTTTGGTTGACGGCCTAACACCAGCCCATCATTACCCATACGAAGAAAAGCTAACAGAACTCCGTGGTGGAGAAGGCAAAGAAACCCGCACCACACTGAAGGCCAAACTTATAATCCCAGGGGACACTAAGCGTATCCAGGTCAGGAATAACTGGAAAATGTGGGGCCCTAAGGGTCTTTTCACAGCTCACGGTATGTTTGAGGTTGGCATAGCGGCGATTATTAAGCCGATTGGTTTTAGCGATGCTATACCGGATAAAGATGAGCTCCAAAAAATTCATGAGATCGGGATTGCTGAATTATTCAAACGTAACGCCCGCGAAATAGCAGTTTTAGGCATGTTCGATAGCTACCGACGCAAGGGATGGACACCAAAACTAGCCCGACAGGTTCGTCAAAAACTTGGTCCAATGATTATCCAGATGATCACTTTGGCCTGGTATGCCGCCATGGTTGACGCCCATTTGGTAGAGGCTGGATAATGAGGATAATTGCCGGCTCACTCAAAGGCCGACAGTTCACTTCTCCGGGTGGTCACCGTACCCACCCGATGAGCGAAAAAATGCGCGGAGCCATGTTTGGGGTTCTAGGTGACATCGAGGGCCTAACCGTATTAGACGCTTTCGCTGGTAGTGGTGCATTAAGTTTTGAGGCTTTAAGTCGTGGCGCCAAAAGTGCCCTAATGCTGGATGATGATAAGGCTGCACAGGATGCTATAACGGCCAATATTAGGAGTCTGGGGGTTAGTAGAGCTCGCTTTATAAGTGCCAATGCCATTAACTGGTCGCGCAGAAATAGTCTTCAAAAGTTCGATTTATTGATAGCTGACCCGCCTTACGACAAGCTCCCGTTTCCCGTTATAGAGAAGATAGTTCAAAATTTAGCTCATGGTGGAACCTACATCTTATCCTGGCCAAGCCAGTACGAACATCCTAAGTTAGCAGGACTAGAAATTGTAGCTAATAAACTTTATGGTGATGCCCAGCTGGTTTTTTATCAGCATATCCGCTAGAATAGCCCTGTTACGTCACGCATGCGGATGTGGTGGAATGGTAGACACGCTAGTTTTAGGAACTAGTGCCGAAAGGCGTGAAGGTTCAAGTCCTTTCATCCGCACCAGACGACATTTCAATAGCCTTTACGAGGCT
>JBAXGG010000004.1:0-45192 GCA_037139495.1 Candidatus Saccharimonadota bacterium
CCAAACAAACAAAGACGTCCGAAGAAGTCTTTGTTGCTGCTTATGCTTGGTGTGAGATAGAGTCGGATTTCCGAACAGTACAAAGCATTGGCACAACTTCGAGAGCTAACCCTGAATGTGGTCGAGAATAGTATCGGCCACCACCTCTACGGATAGAGAACTATCGACTAAGATAGCTCCCTGCTCTTGGTTGTAGCCCTTGGAGCGTTCATTCCAGTCAATTAGGTTTTGCAGTTCGGCAGAACCTTCAATCCAACGCTCTGGTTCACGAGGTCGCAAGCGGCTAACCAGTGTTGGCGTGTCAACAAACAAACCAAATCGTTTATCAAAATGGTAAAAGAAATCCTTTTCGTTGTGCGCTCCCCCAACAAAGAAGACCGGTTCCGCATCAACTTCATCTATCAGCTCTTGTAACCTTAAAGCATCCCAAAGCCAGGCATGAGCCTCTACCCATTCCCTAGGAAAGGGCTGGGGTGGCAGCTTAGTCACCTTCTCGTTGGTTGCCTTATTCACCCAGGAACTTAGACCAGGAGTAAAGTCAGTTTCAATAACCCGAAAGCCTCGGGTTTCCAGTTCTCTACCAACATGGCTTTTGCCAGAGCCCGACGGGCCAGTTATGTGATATCCAGACATAGGGCAAGTATAACAAAAAGAGGCCCTGCTGGCCTCTCCTCATTGTAATAACGCTTATGCTTGGTGTACCCGATAGGATTCGAACCTACGACCTTTGGCTCCGCAAGCCAACGCTCTATCCAGCTGAGCTACGGGTACAGATATTTGTTAACAGAGGTAATCCTATCACATTTTGGGCTTTGAGGCTAGTCCTAAAGGCCGAAGGACTTAATCTGTTAAAATATCGGTACGGAAGGGTGCAGGAGTGGTTGAACTGGCTTGTCTCGAAAACAAGTGTGTCGGCAACGGTACCGAGGGTTCGAATCCCTCCCCTTCCGCCATAGATATAGTTCTAAAGAGACTTGTCCACCTAAAAACATTTTGGGGGTGAGAAAGGTCTTTTATTGTAGCTCAGAACAGCATAAAATACACATTCCAATGTACTAGGGCGGTGTTATTTGAACCGGCTTAGTTGAGATTTTTAGTTCTCGGTTTACGAACGTAGAGGTTATAACGAATCGGCGCTATTTCATGTACTTGGGGTATCTAACTAGGGACTGGTGGTTGCATAGTAGCATCGGTACCGGTAATGGGCTGTAAGTCTAGGATAATATGACCTGATTATTGAAGCTGGTATCATTAAATTGCTAATAGCTGTCCAAATTAAGGAATAAATAAAATGAGCAGAGAAGCATTTCCCGAATTACCACCAGACTCCTTGGCTCATATAGAAAATTTCCCCCCAGAGTTACACGCTTCCACCGAAAAACAACTTTTAACTTTATCCCACACTGCACTACACGAAGTAGGTTCCGGCGACGAGCCTATTCCACAAGTAGAGCTCGGTGAAGAACATCAGCCACATATTGATTTAGTTGCCCGGCAGATGGAAACAACTTCCCGACTACTCAGTTCTGCTCAAGACGAGTTGAGAACAAATGGAGTGGATGGGCATGAAGTTAGCTTTGAACAGCTTGCCGAGAAAGCAAAAGAGATAGCAGTTCGGTCTGCCAAAGAAGCAAAACAAGCCGGGGATGCAGAATCTGCCATTAAGTCACTCGAGTCCTTGCTTGTTATCGAGTCCTTTGGAGCTACAAGTTCCAACGACCAAACTAAGCGGTCAAAGAGCATAGTACGTAAAATTGTTGCAGAAGGCCTAGCTACCGAGTTTGTCGAGGCTACCCATGAATCTTTTGGGCTGGTGGCACTACAAGAGCACAATCCGGTCCCTCTTAATACAATCGCCAAAGAAAGCCCAAAATTATTGAGAGCAGCCTCATCTATAGATTTTAAAGATGACTTTTCAGATATTGAAAAAACCCAGCCAAAGAGTGACATTAGTGATTTAAGCTGTGGTGACTTATTGGCCCTTGCCAAAATGTCAGAAGCTGAGCACCCTGACACAGGTGCCAGTCGAGATCTGCTGAAGCAGGCATTGAAAAGTGCTGCAACAGAACAAGTCGAGCCAGAGGACTTAGTTGAGACATTATCTAAAGCTAGCGAAGTGTCCTTAAATGATGAAATGTTTTCTGCGCTCTCAAATTTAAGGATAAGACGTCAGGCTGGTGCAAGTGAATATCGTGAAAACGACATGAACACAGGGCGATTAGATGAAACTATTGTGAAACTTGTGCAAAAAGGCCAGACGGAAGTTGCTTCAGCTATGATTTCCTCCTCTCCCGAAGAAACTGATCACCTAATGAGTGCAGTTGAGCGTGTGGCCGCTGATGAAACTGAAGCGTCACAACTTACATCGACACTAGAAAAATTGTCTCAGGACAAACAGGCTGAATTGCGGCAGCGCCTACAGAGTACTGGTGTAAGTGAGTCGACAGTAGATTGGGTTATTCAGGCAACCGCCGACCCCGATTCTGCAGCCAATATACCCACTGAGTTTTGGCAAAAACTCGAAGCAAATGACTCGCTCAAAGAAATGTTGACTAGCGGTGGGGACGATCTGGCGAGATCAGCAGAGGCCTTGTCCACTATCGATAGCTCCGGATTAGCCGAACATAGTGGCCTATTATTGCAGAAAGTGCTTCGATTAGGAGATAGCGAGAAGGCAAACGCATACTTGGCATCAATTAGAGGGGCCTTGGACGTTTTAGGTGTTCAACAGAAGTCTCAAGAAGGTCAAGACGTTGATATACCTAGAGCCTTGAAAGATCTAGCTATCTTTGAAGACCCAGCTGCAGCACTTGAGGCTGCAAAGACTCTTTATGGGGCAGAAGATTATTTGAAAGAACTACGTTCACTCCATGATTTAGTAGAACCTCAATATGATAAATTAGCTACGTTCCGGACAGAAGATATATCTGCCCTTGGGATACTAAGAGATTACTGTGCCACCACGGGCATTAAAGACAGTTACATCAAGGACATATCGGCATCTCTAATGGGCTCGGATGACCCGATAGGTCGGGCACAGAGTATAGCTGAAGGATTGCGCTCAGCAAACATAACTGCCGACACAAACCTCAATCTTTTCTTTGAGATGGCTAACCAAGAAGACCCAATTTCACTTGGGCGTGCGATTTCGATGCTTGAGGCCTCACTTACTGATATTGGTGATACTGTGCGCCAAGATATCTTCAAAAAAACAGTCAGTAGCCAAAGCCCAGAAAAGACAGCATTATTAATAGTCCGAACTCAAAAGGAACTACAAAATCAACAGCTAACTATAGAGGATATAGGTGTTGGCAGATTATATGAAGCAATGAGTATCGTTGATAATGCTGAAGATACTAAGGCTATTGAGAGATATTGCAGTAACTGCAAGATCCAGCTTGAGTGCGAAGGGGCTTTTCAAAAATATCTTCAGCCTGTAAGAGAGCTTGGTGACCGAAAGTCGTTAGATATTGAAAAACAGCCAAAGCTTGCAGACTTACCAGAATTGAGAGCTCGATTTGAGCACCTCGGTATTTCGCCAGAACTCGCAGGAGGTATGCTTGATTCCTGGCTGACCTATTCCGCTCTTCGTAAACTTGGTAACATCGACAGCACTCTAGTCGAACAAGGCAAGCAGCTTGTAGAGCAGGCCGAGGCTATAACCAATTATGTTGAGCGTTTTGGTAGCGAGGAAACTATTGCACTAACTAACATATTCGGTATCTATAACTTTATCCGCTACAAGCCTGAGCAGTTACACAATCAGCTTCTCAGCTGGCAGTCTGGGGAGTTGCCCACTAAAAATGTCGTGGTTAGCGCACGTGCCGACTGGAATGGTGCTATTTCTGACTCAGGGACAAGCTTCGAGCGTGTGCTTGGAGAAGAAGGCTTATTTTGTTTCGAAGTGAACGATAGGGTTGAATTAGCTAGGGTGGCGGTAGCAATCGGCAACCGAGAGCGTTCTATGGGGCGTGAACCGGAAGAAGTCAATGGACTCAAAAACTTTATTATCAATGGCCATGCAAATCCCAAGGGTATCCTTCTTGGTACACGCGGGCAGCACCTCGACGCTACTGACTACAAGCAAGAACCGCTCAATGGACAAAGAGCAAATACTTACCGACGTCATTTAGGCAGTAATTTTAGGGTTATTTTAAAAGCTTGTTCGACAGCAGGTGAAGTTGAAAATGGCAAAAATATAGCCGAGGCAATCAGCGATTATCATGAAGTCCATGTAGTGGGTTCAAGCGTAGCCACTAATGGCGCCATTATAATCGAGCCTGATGGTGAGGTTCGATTTAATGGAGGCGGTATGCTCGGCACGGCTTATAGGGAGGAGTAATTGCTGATAAGAAATTAGGTACTGCCTTATATGGCTTGCCGCCTCTAACTTTAAACTTAAAAACTACTAAAATGCGTGTCACTAGTAGAGCTTCAGGTCTTTGTGTTCCTTCAAATCTGATACCATAGACTTATGTCAGATAGCGTATTCACCAAGATAATAAAGGGCGAATTGCCCAGCTATAAAGTCTACGAGGACGATAAAACAATTGTCATAGTCCCCTTGTATCCTGTTGGTAAGGGTAATGTAATGGCTATCCCTAAACTCCAGGTTGATCATTTGGTTGACCTCCCAGACGAGGATTATCAGGCCTTAATGGCCACTGTTAAAAAAGTGGCTAAGCACATCCAAGAAGTATTGCAGCCCAAGCGGGTTGGTTTGATGGTGGAGGGGTTGGATGTTCCTCACGTTCATGTGCAAGTTATAGCTTTCGACACCATGGAGCAATTCCGCGAGATCCCGGACGAAAGCCAGCCACCCGACGATCAAAAACGGGCCGAACTGGCTAAGAAACTTACCTTTTTAGGGGTACAATAAAAGCATGCAATTTTTAGTCGCTTTTTTTGTCGGTTTAGGGGTAGGCACTTGGATGTACAGCAGGGCCATGCACACGACCGGGAATAACACTAAATCATCGATTATAGCTGGTGTTGCTGTTGGTGGTATCGCCTTTTTAGTGATCTTTACACTGGCTAAGATGTTTCTGACAAACTAGCCGTTTAGTACTAATATATTCGCCAAATCCGACCGATAACTGATATGATATGGGTATATGAGCAATGGGGTGGATGAAAAAAGCTTAGGCTTACGCCTGCAGGCAGCGCGCAAGGCGGCCGGCTTAACGCAGCAAGAATTATGCCAGAAGGCTCATCTGGCCTATTCGACCCTAGCCAAAATTGAGCGTGGCGCCATTAAGGCCCCGTCGATCTTTACCATTCAGAGCATCGCAGACACTATTGGGCTGACTTTAGACGAGCTAATTGATTCCAACGCCACAAAGAAGCCTAAAGCCGTTAAAAAGACCTCAAAATCGGGGATAAGCTTTGTTTACTTCGACATCAACGGCTGTTTAGTTCGTTTTTTTCACCAAGCTTTTAGCCGTTTGGGTCAAGAAACAGGGATGGCGATTGATCAAATCGAAACTACCTTTTGGCACTATAACGATGCTGTTTGCCGCGGCGAGATGAGTATAGACGATTTTAACAAGTCGTATGCACAACGCCTTGGGCTGGAAGCACTAGATTGGCAACGCTATTATCTTGATGCCGTCGAGCCAATTCCTGAGATGCTTAACTTTTTGCCTTGGGTGAGTGAACATTATGAAATTGGACTGTTGAGTAACATTATGCCAGGCTTTATCGCCGCCTTACAGGCCGCCGGCAAAGTACCTACCCTCCCCTATCATTCGATTGTTGATTCCTCAGTCGTGGGAGCAATTAAACCGGAATTAAAGATTTATAAGATAGCCCAAGAAATGGCTGGAGTGCCGGCCGAACAGATTTTGTTTGTCGATGATAGCCGGACTAACCTGATGGGTGCTGAAAAATCGGGCTGGAACGTTTTGTGGTTTGATGATTATAAGCCAATCGAAAGCGTCAACCATATTCGCCAAGCACTTACTTTTTAGATAAAGCGTTTTTGCTGCTCGGTAATTTCTTTAAGTAGCCTTTTAGCCTCTGTCAGTTCAGCGTTTGTCTGATCGATAATCTTAGCCGGCGCATTATCTATGTAGGCTTTACTGCTTAGGCGATTTTTTAGCTGGGCGATAGATTGTTTCTGCCGGTCAGCTTGTTCAATTAACTGGGCGACATATTTTGCGGCGGTGGCACTCGGGACGTTTAGCCAGCAAGCATGTACGGTTTGAATGAGTTTAACCCCTGTCCCGACAGTTTCGGCTTTGGCAACCGATTTTAGTTTGGCTAAACGAGCTATTAAGCTACCGTTAGCTTCTAGTAAAGGTACATCTTGGAACTCGAGGCTTAGCCCATTAACGTTGAGAGCCCGGCTAATACCGCGCACCTCAGTAACAATAATTTTTATTTCCTCAAAAGTATCACTAGCACTTTTATCACTGGCCGGAATTTTTGGCCACTGGCTAGTTACTAAAAGGCTGTCCTGTCCCCAGCCTAGTTCTTGCCAAATTGTCTCGGTCACAAAAGGCGCAAAAGGGTGAGCTAGTGTCAGGATAGTTTTGAGGCTGAAGGCTAGGACTGAAGGGTTAATCCCCTCTTTGGAAGCCTCGATATACCAATCAGCAAAGTCATCCCAAGCTAGGTGATAAACCGTATCATAGGCCTCAGCCAGCCGGAAGTCGTCTAGGTAACTACTAATTGACTTCGTAGACTGTTGTAATTTGCTCAACATCCAGTGATCGGCAGGAGTTTGTGGATCTGGCTCACCAAGCTTTGGATTTTCGCCTAATTTGTCTTCTATAAAGCGTGCGATATTCCAGAGTTTGTTGGCAAAGTTGCGGGCGCCGACAATCTTAGTTTCGTCATACGGCTGGTTATTGCCGGCAGTCTGGCCAGCGATTATTCCCATGCGGAAGGCGTCAGAACCAAACTCATCTACCTTTTCCATTGGGTTGATAACATTACCCTTACTCTTACTCATTTTAGAGCCATGTTCATCCATAATTAGGCCGTGCAAATAGACGGATTCAAACGGAACTTCACCGGTTACATACAGCCCCATCATGATCATGCGGCTGACCCATGGGTAGATAATGTCAGCGCCGGTTTCCATGACGCTCAAAGGGTAGAACTGGTTAAAATCATCACCATCTGGATAGTCCAGTGTGGCATAAGGCCAGCTGGAACTACTAAACCAAGTATCAAAAACGTCCGGGTCGCGCCGGTATTTTTTGGTACCAATTTCTAGGAACTCTTGGTCTACCCTTTCGTCGTATATCCAGTCGTCTGGATCATCAAGATTTTGGAAAGCTGGGATTGGAATCCCCCAGGCAATCTGACGACTAATATTCCAGTCGCGCAGGCCACCCAGGTATTCGATTAATTGCTGGCGTTTGTTGTCTGGGTAAAATGCGATCTTTTTTGCTTCAAGAGCTTTTATAGCCGGCTCTACTAGTGGCTGCATGTCGATAAACCACTGGTCTCGTAGTAGCGGTTCGATTACAGTACCGCACTTATAGCAATGGCCAACATTGTGGTTGATCTCCTCGGTTTTTGTAATCAGTTGTTGTTCTTCTAGATTTTTAATAACCAGCTTGCGAGCCTCGGCGATTTTTAGCCCCCGGTAGTCATCGTGCACATCCGTCATCCTACCTTCATTATCAATAACCGTCATAAACGGCAGGTCATGGCGTTTAGCGACCTCGTAATCATTAGGGTCATGGGCGGGAGTAATCTTTACCGCGCCGGTACCATATTCTAGTTCGACCATGGCATCAGCGACAATTGGAATTTCGCGGTTTGTCAGTGGTAGACGTACTGTTTTGCCGATGAATTTAGCATAACGTTTATCTTCGGGGTGGACGGCTACGGCTGTGTCGCCGAGCATTGTTTCTGGTCTGGTTGTAGCGACAACCACTTCCCCACTACCATCAGTCAACGGATAGCGGATATACCACAATTTTCCAGGGTCATCCTGGTAAGTTACCTCGATATCGGCGAATGCTGTGCCGTGAAAAGTGCAAAAGTTAACTAGCCGTTCGCCCCTATAAATGAGTTTATCGTCCCACATTTTTTTGAAGGTTTGGTAAGCTCGGCTAACAATCTTATGATCAAGCGTAAAGGTGTAGCGGCTCCAGTCGACGCCAGCACCTAATTTGCGGAACTGGTCCTCGTAATTACCCTTATTGGCAGCCACAAAGGCATGGATCTGGTCGTATAACTGTTCTCGGGTGTAATCAAACCGGCTTTTCCCTTGTTTGGCCAGCTGCTTTTCGTAGACTACTTGGGTCTCGAAGCCGGCGTGATCTGCCCCTGGTAATAGTAAGGCGTTTTCGCCCTTGAGTCGGTGGTAACGAACTAGGATATCTTCAATCGCCAGGGTTAGTCCGTGTCCCAAGTGAAGATTCCCATTGGCGTTTGGTGGCGGGACGGTAATACTAAAACTCGGTTTGCCAGCTTCGGGGTTTGGCGTAAAAGCCTCGCTCTTTTCCCAAAGGGCGTAGATAGCTTCTTCGTGCTGATTCGGCTCGTAAGCCTTGGATAACTTCATGACTTCCCTATTCTTTGACACCATTTATTTACTTCTTAAGCATATCACATCTGTTAAAAGGCTGAAATCTTATCACTTTATAATCACTTTACTAACTTGATTTTAAGTAGTTAGTAAATCTGTAATGAGAGCAATTTCACATGAAAAAATGAAACATTATTAAATAGAGCTTTGGTCACCCGAAAACCCTCTGTAATAACGTCCAATAATAGTTTTCCTGAGAACGCGCAGGCCTGCTGTCGTTCATTTCCCAGTGTTTGTTTTCAATCATAAGCATAGCATAATAACTAAAGACCGCAACACCTTGACAAAAGTATCATAAGGTTACATAGAAAGGCTAGGTTCGATGGCTAGCGAATAGGGATCGGCTAGGGGTTGGTCATGAAGTGCCATAAAACAACCTAAGGTGGCTACCATGGCACCGTTATCGGTACATAAACTGGGGTCGGTGTAGCTGATTGGGCAGGGGAGACGGTCGGCTAATTGGCGTCGCAGTTCTGGATTAGCTGCCACGCCACCGGCTATTACTACACAGGCCGGGTTGAACTCCTCGTAAGCTAGTAATGTCTTGTCTACTACGGTTTCGATAGCAACTCGTTGGAAGCTGGCGGCAATATCGGCCTTCTGAGGCTCATTGAGTAGCTCTGCTAGCTTGAAAGAAGGAAAATCGTGTGGTTTACCACAAACTTCCTGAATAGTTCTTAAAACGGCTGTTTTTGGCCCAGAAAAACTAAAATCGTATTTACCTGGCATTTTGGCTTTAGGGAATGAGTAGGCCTGGGCATTGCCACTCAAGGCTTTTTTGCTAACACTGGGGCCACCTGGGTAGGGAAGACCGATTATCTTGGCAACTTTATCGAAAGCTTCGCCAATAGCATCGTCGTGGGTTTGCCCCAGCAGCTTGTAATCAAAATGGTTACGAAAAAGGACTAATTGGCTGTGACCACCACTTACAATTAGCGCCAAAAGCGGGAAGGATGGTTGCTCGGCGGCTAGTTTATAGCCGGGCAGGGGAGTGTCGGTCAGGAAGTTGGCATAGACATGGCTTTCGACGTGGTTAACTGCGTACAGTGGTTTATTGTAAGTAATCGCCAGCGACCTAGCTGTCATCACGCCGACCAATAAACCGCCGCTTAATCCGGCCCCGTAGGTCACGGCAATACCGTCAATATCTTCCCAAGCAGACTGCGCTTGTTTCAGGGCCTGTTTAATCACTGGCAAAATTGATTCAATGTGGCTGCGGGCGGCAATTTCGGGTATAACACCTCCAAACTGGGCATGAATGTCCATGCTGGTGGCTACGGCATTACCTAGTAATTTATGGCCATCTTCAACTACGGCAGCAGCCGTTTCGTCACAACTCGATTCAATTCCTAAAATCTTCATCAAACCTAGTATACTTGAGGTAATGAGTTTACGCAGCACTGTTAAGAAAGTTGTACCCAAGAATACTTTCAAAAAGATTGAACCTTATGGTCACTGGGGTGAGGCAGTTGGCGAGAACCTTGTTTTGGGATTTCCGGCCCGCGGGCTTCAGATTATTGGGGTTACCGGCACTGATGGTAAAACTAGTACCTGCAGTCTAATCGCCCAGATGCTACGTGCCAGTGGCTATAAAGTGGCTATGATGACAACGATTTCGGTTGATTACGGTGATGGTAAAGGCGAGCAACCTAATCCTAGTCGCATGACCACACTTGGCTCAATGCAGTTACTAAAACAGATTAAGAAAATCAAAAAGAACCACGTTGATTGGCTAGTTTTAGAAACAACCAGTCAAGCTTTGGCGCAGCACCGGGTTTGGGCGGTACCGTATAGTGTTGCCGTCATGACCAATGTTAGCCATGAGCATCTCGATTATCACGGTACGTTTGAACGCTACCGTGACGCCAAAAAAATGCTTTTTGCGCAAACGTCGCGCAATAAAAAAGGCCTGCAAATTGGCATTGCCAATGCCGACGACCCGAGTGGCGCACTATTTGCCCAAGCTGTAAAAAACCAAATACTTTACGGTGTAGAAAAGGGTAGTTTGCGGGCTAACAATATTAAACTTACACCTTCTGGGAGCACATATACAGCTAAGATTGGCGATGATTCATACCGCGTAATCTGTCATTTGCCGGGGAGATTCAATGTTTACAATTCACTGGCTGCTGTGGGGGTTGGGCGAGCCATAGGGCTAACTAAAATTCAAATCGAGCAGGGAATTGCTAGTCTACAGTCTGTCGAAGGTCGGATGACTAAGGTAGATGAGGGCCAGGATTTTGATGTAATTGTTGATTACGCCCACACACCAGATAGTTTTGAAAAGATTTTAACCGAAGTTCGGCCGTTAACACGGGGCCGATTGATCAGCGTTTTTGGTTCAGCTGGCCGCCGCGATGAAGCTAAAAGAGCTACACAAGGCGAGGTTGCCGGACGCTTAGCGGATATCGTGATAGCTACTGAAGAGGATGATCGTGACATGGACGGCCAGGAAATCCTGGTTCAAATTGCGGAAGGTGCTGAAAAAGCCGGTAAAACCCGAGATAAAGATCTATTCTTGATTCATGAACGCGAAGAAGCCATCCAAAAAGCAATTGATATGGCTCAAAAAGGTGATATTGTCATTTTGCTAGGGAAGGGGCATGAGAAATCTATCCTTAGTAACGGCCCCCAGGCTGCCGAGCTACGTTATCACGTCCATAGCGACGATGACCCACGGCGAGTGGTTAAACGACCTTATGACGAAGTGATGGTCGCTAAAGCAGCGCTTAACAAACGCCAGCCCTAAACATCCCCAAGCGTTAAGCTAACGCATCTTATGTAGCCACCGCCTTTAACGAGTTCGTTCACTGGCGGCGTTATTGTTTTTAGACCTCTGTCTTCTATTGATCGTTTTAACAGGGGCGCCCTACCGCTCATTATAACAGTTTGGCCGGTAGAGACTAGGTTGCAAGCGAAGCCCTTAGTTGCCTCTTCGTAGGATACCTCGATTTTATGCATATCTAGTCGTCTAATCTTAGCCTGGCTTTCTGGCACGAATGCTTCCGGGCACCAGGCGATTAGCTCTGGAGTTATCACCGATAAGGCTAGATCAATATCGTAAAAAAAACT
Source organism: Candidatus Saccharimonadota bacterium (assembly GCA_037139495.1). Lineage (GTDB taxonomy): Bacteria > Patescibacteriota > Saccharimonadia > Saccharimonadales > JAUPVS01 > JAUPVS01. The sequence goes on from JBAXGG010000004.1 coordinate 11,621, forward strand.
ATCTGGCCAGCCCGTCACTTTGTTAGTCACCGGAACACCATTTTCCCGAAGCGGGACAGTTTTCAGGTTGATAACGTTATAGCCCAGTTCTTCGCTAATGAAGCCACTCATTCTTGGGTCCGTCCGGTATCGGCTACCCATGAATAGAAAGTTGCCACAAGGTAGGGCATCGCCCTGGCCACTAAACTTATACGGTGCTTCAATAGAATCGAGGCCTAAATCACCCAAAACTTTTTTAGCGTAGGCCTGCTCGGCATGACGTTTATTTGGTAGAGAAGATAGCACTACCTTATTGCCTCTGACTAGACCCCAGTTAGCCGTATAAACACCATCTTGGCAGCCTGCCGGCGGCGTTACTTGACTAACCTTTATACCAGCTGCCTCGAAAGCCAGTTTTATCTCAGCGTGTTCGGCAGCAGCTTTTTTGACATTAATTGGGTCGGTTTTACCCATGTAGGGGTTGATTTCGTAATTATCCGTAAAATGCTGTGTCCCTGACATTAGGACGTGTTTGTTAAGTAAAAGCATTCAAATAGATTGTAGCACCATTGAACGACCTCTGGGAATAGTTGATCCTATAGTAAAAATGTGCTATAATAACTCACATGGAGCACCCTATTTTATTTGGAGTTCATAGAGTCCGAGGCCCAGAACAAGATACTCGGCCACGCTTTAGTTTTTCTCAGAGTGAGGCGCGGCGGAGAGATTTTATTGTTAATCACCCGTCTGGCAACCAAAGGTTAGTTGAATATCCAACTCCTGATATGCCAGAGATAGATGTTAGAACACGCTTGCAAAAAGCAGGATTAATTTTAGGTGTTCAGTTAAATAGCGAAGATAGGTTAGATTATTTTCGAATTCCAGCTTCGTCTAGGCCGATTGTTTATGATTTAAAGTCTGATGCTCAGGGTGCTTTTTCTTACGGAGACGATCAGTTGTTTTTCGATATAGGTGAACTCTTAGGTTTAGTCTGTCATGAGACTGACGGTAAGGTATTGTCAGGTGGGATAGGTTTACAAGTTGCTTTAGTCGAATTTACAAGAACTGACGAAAGGCGTCTTTACTTTATTCCTGGGGTTGAATCTAGTATTAAAGAGACAAACGGCATGAATAATCCAACTGATTTTTATGCCCAGAAGTTAAGTTCTGAGTTTGGAGACAGGTTTGAAAACTATGCTGAATATTTTCGGATGGGGTTCGCAGAAGCAAGTCAGGAGTAAGTTATTGTGGGCGTAAGTTTCGAGCCAAATATTGAAGAAGAAATCATTGCCGACCGTGAATTTGTTCGGGCACGTGAATTTGTCGATACTATAGGATTGGTTTCCGAGATTGCTCCAAACGAAATTCGGTTGGATTTGGGAGAAGTTAATCCCATGAAAGATGCGATTAGTAGGTATCAAACCTATGAGCATCGTGGTCACCCAACATTATTTTTGGCAAACGCAATGCAATTAGGCCAAGCTAATCCAGGTGAAGGATTAGCCTTTACGCCGCGAATATCACGGGGTGGTAAACGATCATTCCATGGAGTATTCTTTGGCGATTTTGATATCGGCTCTGAACTAAGTATCCCCGTGGCCGTTAAACCGCACGTTGATCAGCCTAGTGAGTCCTGTCTGAAGGATTATTTGAGTAACGGGGCGGTGAAGAGGATTGGGCTTCATACACTACGAAATGTTGGCTACGTCATGTCAGAGACGAGGGCTTACTCGATGACAGTTTTGGATGACACCCTAGACACTTTTGACTCACTAGATTGGAGTGGATTTTTACCTAATATTTACGAGAATCCAGGTATGCAAGATATGTGGCGAGAACTCGCCGGACAAACAGCTTTTCTGCATGCTAAAGGCAGCATGTCTCACGGTGATCTTGCCGGTAGAAATGTAGCGATAGGTTCCGAAGGCAGTGCTTTTGTTATCGACTGGGAAAAAGCTAGACTTAGCTTTGTACCGCCGAGAGACGTAGAAGCCCAGTTTTCGAATAGCTACTTAGATCTATCTGTATTGCTCGAGTCTATGTGCTTGCCACCTCATGCTGAATTTAAAGCTGGGCTTGGTATATTTTATGGAAAAACTCAGGATTGGTGGCAAGGATTCCAAGATATATTTTTTGACGAGTACAAAGAGGTTAGGATTATGGAGGCTACAACGCGAACTAGCTACAACAGACGTTTTAGTCGTAAGAAATTATTGGGTGATGTTAAAGAGGAGCTATCTGAATTAGAGAGAACGTTAAGGTCCGATATTGTAATGTATCAAGAGATTTGTGAGAACATCTAGTTAGCACTCAAGCCTTGAAAGTGCCAGAAATCTTCGCTACAATGACTTGCACATAAGGTTTTAACAACACAGGAGGTTATTCATGTCAGTAAATCTGCACCCTCTCGCCGATTATATTGTTGCTCAAGGCGACAGTGTCAGTGATCGCACGGCGAGTGGCCTATTCATACCTAGTAACACCCAAGAAAAGCCTAAGACCGCGACCGTCTTGGCGATTGGCCCGGATGTTAAGCAGGTTAAAAAAGGTGATCGAATTATCTATAAAAGCTATAGCACTACTGATGTGAAAGTAGAAAAAGCTGACTACATTTTAGTTAAAGAAGAAGACGTCCTGGCGACGGTAAAATAGGAGATTTAAAAATGGCAAAAAAAGTATTTTACGATGATGATGCCCGTCGCCGCGTTCTAGCTGGTGCCGAGATTTTATATAACGCAGTTAAAACTACAATGGGGCCTAAAGGCCGCAATGTAGTCATTAGTAAGTCCTATGGTGCGCCAACAGTAACGCATGATGGTGTAACAGTTGCCAAAGCCGTTGATTTACCAGAGGCCGATGACGAGACCCTAGGCTATAAGGTTGGTGCCGAGCTGATTAAGCAGGCCGCTAACAAGATGAACGACGTAGCCGGCGACGGTACTACTACTGTTACGGTATTAACCTATCATATCCTGAACGAAGCTAACAAACTGATTGCCGCCGGCCATAACCCAATGTTGTTACGGAAAGGCCTGGAAAGTGCTGCTCATCAGGTTATTAGTAAATTAGGCGGACTGGCTGAAGACATCAAGGGTAAGAAGTCTCGTGTAGCCGAAGTCGCCACAATCTCGGCGGGTGATGCCGAAATCGGGCAGCTGATTGCTGGTGTTATCGATAAGGTTGGAAAAGACGGCGTTGTAACTGTTGAGGAAGGTCAAGGTTTGGCCTTGGAGAGTGAAGTTGTCGAAGGCTTTACCTTTGATCGCGGTTTTGTGAGCGCTTACATGGTAACTGACCCAACTCGAATGGAGGCAGTTGCCGAAAAGCCAGCTGTAGTAGTCACTGACCTCAAGATTACCAGTATCCAGGAATTCCTGCCGCTGCTCGAAAAGTTAGCTCAGGCTGGCAAAAAAGACCTTATTTTAATCGCCGACGATGTCGAGGGTGAAGCTCTTGGCACCCTGGTATTGAATAAGCTAAAAGGTGTCTTTAATACGATTGCCGTCAAGGCTCCGGCGTTTGGTGACCGTCGTAAGGATGTCCTACAGGACATTGCTGTTCTGACTGGTGCGACTGTTATCACTGAAGACCAGGGGATGAACTTTGAAAATGTCGAGATGGACGTGGTTGGTACTGCTCGAAAGGTTATTGTTAATAAAGACGAGACGACGATTATCGAGGGTGCGGGGTCTAAGCAGGACGTAAGAGTCCGGATTGACCAGATCAACGGGCAAATCCTTTCATCTAGCAACGAATACGACAAAGAAAACCTGGTAAAGCGTCGGGCTGCGCTAGAAGGTAAGGTGGCAGTTATAAAAGTTGGTGGCGCCACCGAAACCGAAATTGAAGAAAAGAAATTCCGGGTTGATGATGCTGTCGCCGCCGTTAAGGCTGCTCTGGATCAAGGTATCGTGGCCGGCGGGGGCATAACTTTATTGAATCTGGTAGCTAGTATTAGTGCCCAGGCGAGTGATGATACTGATCAGTCGTTCGCGGCTGGTAAAGCAATTCTTAAATCAGCTCTCGAGAAGCCTTTTCGGGTTCTGTTGGAGAACTCCGGGTTAAATCCTGAAGAATGGTTGCCAAAAATTCGAGATGCTAAGAATCTTGGCATGGGTGTAGATGTCAATAATCCTAAAAAATTGGTCGACTTGAAGGCTGCGGGGGTAGTTGATCCTGCTCGCGTTACCAAAGAGGCCATCCAGAACTCAGTTTCGATTGCCGGAACCAGCATGACGATGGGTGCCTTAGTCGTCGATATACCAGAAAAAGAAGTTGCCGATCCATCTGCCGGGATGGGTGGCGGCATGATGGGCATGTAAACCTCTATTGGTTGCACAGGCTCAATCTTTGTACTATTGTAGTTATAATTAAAAAGTCGGTGGGGGATAGGGGAGTCTAGCGTATGTGGCCATTCAACAGATCCAACCAATCCGCAACTACTAGTGATGCCAAGGATTATTACAAATCGGCTCGCCCTCAACGGATGTGGTTAGTCTGGCTGCTATCAATAGCTACATTTATTTTCACCGCTCTGATTGTACTGGGTATATTTTGGGCCGGTCGTTGGGCAGTGCATAAGTTTACTAAATCGAAGGTAGTGGCCCCAAAAGTTCAAAAAACCGGTACTAACAACCAAAATAACCCAACTACCAACGTTGGATCTTCGACTGTAAAAACATCGACACCAACTCCAAATACTACCCCACAGCCAGCGACCACAAATTCATCAAAATTAGTTAATACTGGTCCCACTAGCGACGAGTAGAGCTATTTTTGGGTAAAGTAGTTAATCTCGTTAACGATATCAAGAAGAGCTTGAGCGCGGACTTTATCGTCTTCAATTTTTAGAGCGGCTTGGTAGGCACTTTTGATTAGATCTGAGCTGTCCGTAGCTTGAATCATCATCATGGTAGTTTTAAACTTCTCATCGGCAGTTTGATCGAGATGATCTACAAGAGGAGCAAGCTCTTCAATAGCTTGTTTTTTAAGGCTGAGGAGGTCGGCATCTTTGGAGCTAGCTGAGCTAAGTCCGGATACATCATTAACGGGTGTATCAATAATTGGCGCGTCTGAAGTGGACGCTACGGCATCTTCTTTAGTAGTATCCGGTGTCGGAGCGACAGCTGTATTGTCGTCCTGTTGCTGATTATCATTTTCGTCGTGACCAAACATTATTCCACCCCCCTATTGTACTGCTAAAGTATAAGCACTATAGCATAATAATGACGTATAATAAAAGACATAACTGGAGGTGTGTATTCAATGCTAGATGATCTGGCTTATATCAATGAACGCGACGTCCAAGATGCACTTGGCACGGTTGAAAAACAAGCTCAACAGCTACAAGAAAGTTTTAGTCTGTCGGGCCACACTGGCCTTCAACAGATAAATAGTATAGTTTATGCTGCTATGGGCGGGTCAGCACTGGCCGCCCTGTTGGCTGGGTCTTGGCCACCAATTAGTCTGCCTTTTACGGTGATTCGAAACTATGATCTGCCGGCTGCTGTCAATGAACGAACGTTAGTAATTTGTTCTAGCTACTCAGGTAATACCGAGGAGACTTTATCAGCTCTGTCAGAAGCCGAGAAAAAAGGTGCCCAGATAGCCATTATCACCGGCGGTGGCAAGCTTCAAAAAATTGCTGAGGATAAGGGTTACCCCTGTATAATTTTGCCTAAAGCCGTTCAACCGCGTTACACAGTCTTATCTAACTACAAGGCCTTGTTAACTATACTAGAGATGGCTGGCGTCATAGTTCCTAATAGCGTTGTTGCCGATATTGAGGCTGCGGCAGCCTTTTTGGCCCGCGAAACCGTTCGATGGCGCGCGGATGTTCCTATTAAAGATAACCCAGCTAAACAAATTGCTCAGGAGCTAATGGGGAAGTCGATTGTTATTTACAGTGGCCCAAAGCTATTTCCGGCAGCTTATAAATGGAAAATTAGTTTTAACGAAAATGCCAAGCACATTGCCTGGGCTAACCAGCTGCCTGAATTTAATCACAATGAATTTATCGGCTGGAGTAAGCAGCCGACTAATAAGCCATATGTAGTCATTGACTTACGCAGTACCTTGGAGCACCCAAGAGTGCAAAAGCGATTTGATGTTAGTACTAAGCTTTTATCTGGTATGCGGCCCGACCCAATTGTTGTCCAGGCCCAGGGCGAGACAATTTTACAGCAAATACTTTGGACCTCGGCTCTCGGTGATTTCGTTAGTATTTACCTGGCACTTTTAAACGGGCTTAACCCGGCTCCGGTCGATTTGGTAGAAAAATTCAAAAAAGAACTGGAACTTTAATGACCGATCAGGCACATTTTAATAACCAGCCATACTCAAAACGAATCGAAAAACCTTGGGGCTACGAGATTCATTGGGTGTCAGAAGATGCTCCTTATATGGGTAAAATCCTGCACATAAATGCTAAAGCTCGATTAAGTTTACAGGTGCATGATGAGAAGCAGGAAAGCTGGTATTTGAGCCAAGGGAAAGCCAAGGTCATATGGGAGAACAGCAGTGGTCAATTAATTGAAACTGAACTTGTGGCCGGCCAAGGCTACAGTACTAAAGTTGGACAAAAACATCGGCTGGAGGGTATTACAGACTGCGATATTATTGAAGTATCGACACCGGAGCAGGGGACTACCTGGCGCCTAGATGATGATTATTCCCGTCCTGATGAGACACCCCAACAGCGTAAAAAAGAACGAAACGGGAGTTAGCTGGTTAGATGGGCCGGTCTTTTAAGCCAAGCAGATAGGCGGCATAGGCTGTCAGTAAATGCAGTGCAAAGTAGACGATAAAGATAAGAGCCATCTCGCCGGAGCTTAAATGGGCGACTGGCGCTAAAAATACTAAACCGCCTATAATGTAGTCGATTTGATCAAATGGGAACCAACTTTTTCCAGCAGCGATGCCGCGCTGACGTTTAATAAAGCTTTCGACGGCATCACCAAATAAAGCTCCAAATCCCATCAAAAAGCCAAAACCGAAGGTTACCACTAATGATCGGTCGTAATCAACGATTGGTGATAACAGTAAGGCGGTGATTCCTGCAGCTAGGCTGGCGCTCAACATGCCACGCCAGGTTTTGTTGTTACCTAGTAGCCGCTTACCGTGCCTTGAGGCTCCAAAATCGATTGGTGTATTCCATGACTTTAGCAGTGGAATTTTATTTGCTAAAACTGGGGTAGCGTTTGCAACGCCAGCCGGCAAAAAGAAGACTAGTGCCGTTAGCCAAGGGTTCATCTCTGACCCCATAACTTGTTACGCAAGCGGTTGATCTTAGGGAATAATAGGCTTGTTATCGGCGGTCGGCCAGTGACCATAGCGCTGTTTTTTAGGCATTTCTTTAGTTGTTTTGCTGCTATCTGCCCTTCGACAACAGTGTAGGTGTGACCTGCACCGAACCAGACATGGGCATCACTACTGGCTGCCATTGGTTTACTGTGCTGCCTGGCCCAGGCCAGAGCCTGGTTTTTGGGGTTTTGCAGTACCGCTCGGCCGTTATGGGCTTCAACAATATCGATATACTCTGACATACTTTCCAGAACATCAATTTGTAGGCCGTGTCTAATGGTTTCAAACGGGTGTGGTAAGTAAACCAAACCTCCCTGGGCATGGATGGCATGAACTGTATCCAGCGGGCTCATTCCAGAAGTAATCGCCGTGGTTAAAAACAAGCCAATCAGCTCACCAGCCGTAGTCATAATCTCTTCGCCGACGATAATTTTATCGCCTAGTTCTCGGTGTAGCTCTTGAGCAAAATCAATGCGGTTATGGTCGGTTACAGCAATATAGTTTAGTTTTTCTTTATCGAGGAGCTGACGGTACTGTTGAACAGTTATACCGCCATCGACGGAGGCGATGGAATGAGTGTGAAGATCAATTTTTAGCATGGTCAGGCTCGTTTAAGGTAGCCACTAATTCGGTACAAGCGGCCAAAGGCTGTGAACCAGGCAAGAACAGCAATAATTACGATGGCTACAGGCAGTTGGTTGGCAAGCAAACCGATAATGATAACGAACATTCTGACATCAAAAGTCATTAGGCCACCACGAAAAGCTTTATTGGTCACGTGGCCATCATCTTTAATGTCCTTGGTGACAACTTCACCCCAGGCGTTGATGTAACTGACGACTACGCTAGCCCCACAGGCCGCGATCGTCCAGACCGCGTAGTTAGGATGGCTTGACCAGACAAAAAAGTAGCCGATGCCGATGTAGATTATCACTTCTTTCATACGATCGGTCACAGAATCTAATAACATGCCCGTTTGGCTGGCCCGGTTCTGTAGTCTGGCTAGCTGACCGTCTAAAGCATCAAACAGTCCAAATATTACCAGTAGGATTGCTGCGTAGATAAAATGGCCGCGAGCAATTAGTACCGCGATCGGCAGATGCATGGCGAAACCGAATAACGTAACGGCATTCGGGTTGAGCCGCCCACCGCTGACTTTATTAAGAGCTTTAGCGATTTGCATCATGCCGTGACGAACAACATTTCTGATGGATTCAAGGGGGTTTTTGCTGTCGCGCATCGGCCTTATTATAACTTACTTGCTGTAATAGGGGGGCTATTGAAGCAAAACTGGCTCGAACTCGCAATCGACTGATACTAATACTAGCTTTGTCGAGTGTGGGTTTATTTATCGGAAGAGTGTTTTTAACTGTGGATTGGAAGCACTGGTTATTGGGGTCAAAATTGAGACACAATGGGCACGTTTTTTATCTTGCTTAGTAGTATCTACTTCGTTAGCTATCAACTAGTTGCCTTGGATAGAGAAGAGAGCGATAAGCTCTCTGTTATACTAGCTAGTATGACCTATTTGGTAGAGCTTTTGACGACAGCCTGCGAAGAGTTGTTTAGTCTGACTGAACAGCCCGAGCTAACACGCCCCGATGAACAATTTGGTGATTTTGCCAGCAACATTGCCCTGCAACTGGCTAAAAAAATCAAACAATCACCCCAAGATGTGGCCGAAAAAATAAAGGCCTATGTTGAAGCCAATAACGACGGAAGTATTGTTAAGGTCGAAGTTGCCGGACCAGGATTCTTAAACATAACGCTTTCAGACGAGTCAATTTGGTCATCGGCGCATGCCTCACCTCGGCCGGTATTTAAAGACCAAAAGATACTGCTAGAGTACTCCTGCCCAAACGCATTTAAAGAACTTCACACCGGGCATCTTTATCAGACTATTATTGGAGATGTAATCGGTGGTCTAATTAGTCAGGCAGGCGCTGTCGTGTTTCGGGCTAATTTTGGTAGCGATGTCGGCTTGCCTGTCGCCAAAAGCCTTTACGGTATCGAACAGGAGTTGGGTGGTTTATTACCCGACAAACTAGCCGACGTTAAACCAGAAGAACATGCCCGTTGGCTAAGTCAGGTATATGTTAGGGGTTCGCAAGCTTATGAAGATGACCCGAAGGCCGCCCTGTCTATCAAAGATTTTAACAAAGCTGTCTACCAAATTCACAGTAATGATGATCACGATAGCCCGCTAGCTAAAATATACTGGGAATGTCGATCTTGGAGTTACGACTATTTCAAGGAATTTTATAACGCTCTAAAGGTCGCTCCGTTTGATAAATATTACCCCGAAAGTTTGGTTACAGATCGAGGTTTGGAGGCCGTTAAGGCTCACATTGGGGATGTGTTTAAAGAAAGCCAGGGGGCAATCATTTTTCCCGGCGAAGATGGCGGCACTCACACCCGTGTTTTTATAACCTCGGCCAAATTACCGACTTATGAGACCAAGGATTTAGGGGTGATTTTGGCCGAAACCGATGACTTCACATATGACCGTAGGGTGATTATGACTGGAAATGATCAGGTGGAATACATGAAGGTAGTTTTCGCGGCTCTGGCTGAGATTGATGGCAAGTTGGCCGGTAAGCAGGGGCATCTAAGTCATGGTACGATCCGTTTTGGTGATGGGAAAAAGATGAGCTCCCGGCTCGGTAACGTTACGCGGGCGGCAGATGTGGTTGATACAGTCAGTAAGGCCGTTGAGGCAAAGGACGACAAATTGCGTAGCGACATTACTTTAGGAGCCATCAAGTATGCTTTCTTGAAGCATAGGATTGGGGGCGATATTGCCTTTGACGTTCAAGAGTCGGTCAGTTTACAGGGTAACTCGGGCCCTTATATTCAGTACGCCTATGCTCGAGCCTGCTCGATTTTAGCTAAGGCATCGAGTGAACCGATTACCCAACCAATCTTAGAGGCAGGGGAGCGCAGTCTAGTTCGTTACCTGAGCCAGTATGCCGAAGTTGTCGAGCAGGCTACCCGCGAGATGAGCCCGCACCTTATCTGCACCTATTTGTATGAGTTAGCCCAAGTTTTTAATCGATTTTATGAGAATAACCGAGTTATTGGCGATCCGCGCCAAGCGGTGCGGTTGAGTTTGGTCGAAACTTACACCAAAATTCTTAAAAACGGGCTAAACTTGTTGACCATACCGACCCCAGAAAAAATGTAACCTTAGGGCTTATGCTTGGTATTGCCCGTTAACAAGGGTAGAATGGCTGTATATGAGTGAGACAAAAGAAGAAGTAACTAGCTACCCACCCCTTGAAGTTCCATTAGTATTAACGCCTTTTCAGGGTTTTGTTAATTTCATCCGCGATCAAGGTGTTGTTGGTCTGGCTATTGGTATTGTTTTGGGTACGCAGGTTAAGTCATTAGTTGACTCTTTTGTAGTAGCAATGGTCAACCCTGTGCTTGGCCTGGTTCTCCCGGGTAACGGAGATTTGGGCCAGAAAGCCCTACGTATAACCAGCGGTAGTAAGGTAGCGGTCTTTGCTTGGGGCACCTTTTTCATGCAACTTATTAGCTTCGTATTAGTTATGGCGATCGTATATTTCGTTATACATGGCCTTAAGCTCGATAGACTCGACATCAAGAAAAAGAAGAAATGATCGATAAATCCAAGGACTGGAAGAAGAAACTGACAGCTGAGCAGTACTCGGTATTGCGACAAAAGGGGACAGAAGCACCGTTTAGTGGCAAACTTTTGAATAATCACGCTACCGGAATGTATTCATGCGCAGCCTGCGGTACGCTGATATTCAGTAGTGAACACAAATTTGATTCCCAGAGTGGCTGGCCTAGTTTTTATGAGGTTAAATACAACAAAAATATTAAATTGGTTGATGACAGTAGTCTTGGGGTCAGTCGTGTAGAAGTTGAATGCGCTGTTTGTGGTAGCCATTTGGGTCACGTTTTTGATGATGCCCCTCAAACACCAACTGGCCGACGGTTTTGTATTAACTCAGTGGCTTTGGATTTTATAAAGAAATGATCGATAAAAACAGCATCCCAACTAAGATATTATGGGTTGACTTAGAGATGACCGGGCTTGATGCTCAACAAGATCTTATCCTTGAGATAGCTGCTGAAATAACTGATTTTGACTTTAAAACTTTGGCAAGCTATGAGGCCATGGTCAAGCAGCCGAAAGACACTGTTGTTAAGCGGATGCAAGCTAATATCTGGTGGAAAGATTACCCAGAGAACCGTGATGCGTTCGTTAATAACCTCGAAACGGGCAAACCGTTGGTTCAGGTAGAAAAAGAAATAATTACTATTTTAGATGCCCAGTTTGGTGATGAGCTAGCCGTTTTAGGTGGCAACTCCATCTATAACGATCGTCAGTTTATTAAGCAGTGGATGCCAGCACTCGACCTCAAACTGCACTATCGTATGCTAGATGTCAGTAGTTTTAAGATTTTGATGCAAGGCAAACACGGCGAAGTCTTTGAAAAGAATTCAACTCATCGCGCTTTTGATGATATTCAAGCCAGCATTGCCGAGTTGCAGAGTTACCTCGATTGGTTCAAGAAAAATGCAACACAAGACAGTTGAAGATTTTCTTCTAACCATGCCTAATGCCCGACTGGATTATCCATTCGGAGAAGGGGTGGCTGTTTATAAAAAGGGCGAAAAGATGTTTGCATTAATTGACGAAGGCAAAATTCCACTTAGAATTAGTTTGAAATGTGATCCGCAACTGGCCGAATCTTTAAGGGAAAAGTACGAAACAGTTTTACCAGGGTATCACCTTAATAAAAAGCATTGGAATACGATCATTTTATCCGGACAGTTACCCTGGGAAGAGATCCAGGGGATGATCCGACACTCCTACGAGCTAGTTGGCTGATTTTTAGTTAGCAAAACTGCCTGATCAAAGAGTTCTTTAAGTAAGGTTTTTTCTGATTTGCTGCTGGCCTGTTTGTAAGCCGAACTAAGTTGAGTCTTGTAGGCGGTCAGATCTTTCTCTAGGATTTTTAACAACTCGTCATCGTAACGTCCAGCTTCGTCGGCGGCAGTCAGGGCATTATCAGTTTTCGTACTTCGGCCGAGAGCCAGGGTCTTAGGATTAACTTTAATTTTCTGCTTCCCCATATATTTGGTAGTTTGGAGTTTGTTGGTCGTAATTACCATCGAGACACTTTGGGCGAAGCCTTGAATGGTTGTGTCGCGTAATTTGCTACCATTATCAGTGCTGACGCGGATTATTTCGGTCTGACTTTGGGCTAGGGCGAGTAAGTTCTTTTTGTTACTGCTGCCAGCGGTAGAAAGTAGAGCGAAAATAATCATTACAACTACTATGACCACACCTAAACCGCCGAGAACTAAGAGAATCCGATTTTTGCGAGAATTTCCGGAAGGTATCAAACTCTTTTTTGGTTTCTTACTACCGTTAAGAATAAAGTCATAGGGGTTATCGCCATGTGCGTAGGGTGGTGGAATTGGTTGGTTGAGTTGCATAGCCTATATTTAAGCATAAGCAACCCCTGATTGGCCAGATGGCGTACAATAAGTGGACGATGGATGCTGTAGAGGAAATCAAACAAAGACTAAGTATCGAGGACGTCATTAGTCAATACGTTGAACTTAAGCGCGCCGGCCGCAACTTTAAGGGTTTGAGCCCGTTCGGTAACGAAAAGACGGCTAGCTTTATGGTTAGTCCAGAAAAACAGATCTGGCATGACTTCAGTAGCGGCAAAGGCGGTAATATGTTTAGCTTTGTCATGGAGATGGAAGGGGTCGATTTTAAGGGAGCCTTGGAAATATTGGCCCGTAAGGCGGGGGTAGAGCTCAGCCAATACCAAAGCCGACCCGGAGAGGGCAAGCTTAAAGAGCGCTTAATAGAGGTCAATCAACTGGCTGCTCGTTTTTACCAGGTTCACCTTAGTAAGAACCCCGATGCAATGGATTACGTTTTTAAAAAGCGACGAATCGACAAGGCTACGGCTCTAGCTTTTCAACTAGGTTATGCGCCTAACAATGGGGCGGCTTTAACCGATTTTGGAATTAAAAAGGGCTTCAAAGCCGACGAGCTGAAGCGTGCCGGCTTAAGTACTCAACGTGGCTCTAGGCCATCGGATATGTTCCGTAGCCGGATTATGATTCCACTGATGGATGCCCAAGGCCAGGTAATCGGATTTACTGGTCGGCTATTAGAAGATATCCCCAATGCGCCTAAGTACCTTAATACCCCACAAACACCTCTTTACGATAAGTCTCGGCACGTCTTTGGACTGCACCTGGCCAAAGAAGCGATTCGTAAAAGCAAGTACGCGGTAATCGTTGAAGGCAACATGGACGTTGTGGCTAGCCATCAAGTTGGCGTCACTAACGTGGTGGCAACGGCTGGAACAGCCATTACCGAGTATCACCTGAAGGCACTTGGTCGATTTGTCCAAGATATTCGTTTAGCTTTCGATCAGGATACGGCCGGGATTGCCGCTACCGAGCGAGCCATTCCTTTGGCCAGCAAGGTTGGTGTCAATTTAAGTATTGTAACCGTCAAGGGGGCCAAAGACCCCGACGAGTTAATTCAGAATAATCCCAAAGCTTGGCAAGAGGTGATCGACCAGCCAGAGTATGCCCTTGACTGGTTGATGCGAGTCTATCAGGAGCGTCTGGATTTAACTAAAGCTCCAGAAAAACGATTATACAGCGACGTCATGTTGGCGGTTATTAAGGTATTGCAAGACCCAGTTGAGCAGGAGCATTACTTGGAAAAACTGGGCCAAACGATTGGTGTAAGCAAAGATGCCCTATTGAGTAAATTACGTGATAAAAAAGATCCGGTTCGATTGAAAGCTGGGGCTGCCGTAACTCGCGAGCCAGTCTTAGCTGCCGAAGTTATCAAGAGTCAAAACCACCTGTTAGCTTTGACTTTAACTGTTCCAAATTTGCGGAGTTTTCTGGAACCATTAAGTTCCGAAATGTTGCCAGAAAAACCAGCCCGTCTGCTTTTTGACTTCTTGCGAAATCACCCCAATTTTGATGGTACAAGCCAAGCTCCAACCGAATTGTCAGACCTGCAGGACTATGTTAAAATATTATCAGTAATATTTGAGGAACTCTATCAAAACCTCGAGACTTTAGAGCTTCGCTACGAAGCCGCTCGGCTGCAGGTTCGCCTGATAGAAAACTATGTGAAAACTAAAAAACTTCCGCTTACAGCCGCGCTTGCTAATGCCAGTGAATCGCAAACTTCTGATCTATTGCAAAAAGTAAAAGAATTAGATGCCCTACTCAAACTAAATTAAAACGCAGGAGACCCATGGTTAAGAAAGCTAAATCAACCACTAAAGATAAAGCTGTGGACGTTAATTTTGCTGGTGTCACCAAGAAATTGCTTGCCAAGGCCAAAAAAGGCGGCAAGATAGACCAACGTGATATCTTCGCTTTAATTCCTGATTTGCCAGCCAATGTTGAGGCCTTGGACGCTCTATACAGCCAGCTTGCCGAGCAGAACTTGCAAATTGTCAGCGCAACTGAGCCTAATGCTGCCGAGTTTACTGCTGAGTGGGCCGAGGACGAAGAAGAAATTGTCCTAGATGATCAGACTTATCTAGATGACATCGCAGATGACTCGGTTCGTTTGTACCTCCGCGAGATTGGTAAAATCCCGCTGCTAAACTCCGAAGAAGAACTGAAGCTAGCTAACCAGGTGGTAGCTGGCGACGCCGGTGCGAAAGATAAGATGGCTGAAGCTAACATGCGTTTAGTCGTCTCAATTGCCAAAAGATATGTTGGGCGTGGACTGGACCTACTTGACCTAATTCAAGAGGGTAACACTGGTCTATTGCGTGCTGTCGAAAAGTTTGATCCCGACAAGGGTTTTAAATTTAGTACTTACGCGACTTGGTGGATACGACAGGCCATAACCCGTGCCATAGCAGATCAAGCCCGCACCATCCGTATCCCAGTTCACATGGTGGAAACCATTAACAAGCTACTACGTACGCAACGACGTTTGACACAAGAGTTAAACCGCGAGCCAACAAACGAAGAAATCGCCAAAGAAATGGAAATCGACGTTGATAAAGTTGAGCACATCATGAAGATTAAACAAGATATTTCTTCGCTTGACGCTTCCGTTCGTGATGATGAAGAGGATTCTGTATTAGGTGACTTTATTGAAGATGAAGACTCAGTTAGTCCAGAAGAAGCGGCTACCGGACAGTTGCTAAAAGAACACGTTAAAGATATGCTTAGCGCTCTAACCGAACGTGAACAAAAGATCCTTAAATTACGTTTTGGTCTGGAAGATGGCAAAAGTCATACACTCGAAGAAGTCGGTCAAGAATTTAGTGTTACTCGCGAGCGGATTCGACAAATCGAAGCCAAAGCCTTAGCTAAACTTCGCAAGCACAAAGACGCTCGTAAGCTACACGACTATATTAAGTAGGTAATCATGAAGATTTACGGTGTCTCCGGGACTAATGGTGCAGGTAAAGACTCGATAGCCGAGATGTTGGCCGAACGGCACGGTTTTTTTGTGGCTTCTGCGACCGATCTATTGGCAGCTGGCCTTCGTGAAAAAGGCTGGCCAATCGATCGAGAGCACAAGTCTAAACTAAGCGCCGAATGGCGTCGCCAGTACGGTATGTCGGCAGTCGTCGACCGAGCCTGGGAGCAATACCAAAAAGTCAAAGATCAGTATCAAGGCTTTGTGGTTGGTAGTTTGAGGCATCCAGGCGAAGGCTACAGAATTCATGAACTAGGTGGCCAGGTAATCTGGGTCGACGCTGAACCACGCACACGCTATGATCGGATTAGCGCCGCCAATCGTGGTGTCGATAAAGCATCCGAGGACAGCAAGACTTTCGAAGAATTTATGGCCGATCAGGAACGGGAAATGCACCATTCTGGCGATGCGGCTACTCTAAACATTAGTGACGTTAAGGCTCAGGCTGATATTTTGCTGGGAAATAGTAGCAACAGTGTCGAAACCTTTAAAGACGATGCCGAAAAAGCCCTCGGGTTTTAAACTATGGCTAGCTTTGAGCAGACTCTTAAGACTGATAGACAAGCTATCAATGATGACATTGCCCAATACGTTAACCATTTAAAAACAACTACCAATAAAAAATATGGTTCGGGTTCAGAATTAGCCCTTGAAGCTTATTGCGATGTACTCGGACGGGGCGGGAAGCGCCTGAGGGGGTCTCTGGTAATTGA
The DNA here is from genome assembly GCA_037139495.1 of Candidatus Saccharimonadota bacterium. GTDB lineage: Bacteria > Patescibacteriota > Saccharimonadia > Saccharimonadales > JAUPVS01 > JAUPVS01. Next base: position 28,088 of record JBAXGG010000004.1, read on the forward strand.
AGCTTATAAGATGTGCGGCGGCACCAACCAGGCGATGATTTTGCAGGCTGCTCGAGCCATAGAGATGGTCCATGCCTATCTGTTAGTAATTGACGATATTCAAGATCGATCAGTTTTACGGCGGGGTGGGCCAGCGGCTCATACTAAGCTTGCCAAGACCACAAAAAACGAACATCTTGGTGAAACTCTAGCTACTAATGGTGCACTTTTGGGCAATCATGCAGCCATGATGATTTTAGCTAACTTGGAAGTGTCACCCGAGCTACGTAGCAATGTTCTGAGCATCTTGAATCGGACATTAGTAGTAACTGCTCACGGCCAAATTGCTGACGCTATTAATCAAACCTCTAAAAATGTTACTGAGGCTGACGTTCGACTTGTCCAAGAATGGAAAACAGCTGCATACAGTATTTTGAACCCTTTGCATGTCGGCATGGTACTAGCCGGAGCTGACTGTCATGCCACCGATGACATTACGCCCTACGCCATGGCATTAGGGCAGGCTTTCCAGATTACCGACGATATTATTGGTACTTTTGGTAGTGTTACCGAAACAGGCAAAGAGCCAATGGATGATATACGCGAAGGCAAACGCACCCTGCTAATAGTTTATGCACTTAAGCACGCCAGCAGCGCCGAAAAACAATTCTTGTTGAAGTGTCTAGGCAATAATCAACTGACCAATAAAGACTTTGAGCGCTGCCAAGAAATTATTAAAAACACCGGTGCCTTAGAATACGCTCGCCGGCAAGCTAAGAAATATGTCGATCAGGCCAAAGAATCATTAAATAGCAGTCAAAAACATTGGTCTAATGCGGGCCACGAATTTTTAGACGGTCTAGCCAGCTATCTAATAATTCGTGTTAACTAGAATGTTCATGATTGTGTTAATTGCTAGCGAGTTAACAATTCTATGTAACAACAAAGGGGAAGTATAGAAGCTAATCAAGATCCTGGCGTTAAATCAACTTTCATGCCTCGTGTTCAAGAACTAACGCCTAATAATAGTTATCTAGAAGTTGAGAAAAAGAATGATTTGCTTGACGGTATAGAGGCATTACCATTCAGATTAAGGATGGAGCTAAATCTAAATCGCGTCACTCATAACTGTATTTTCTAATTGGAGCATTAGTTCCGTAACTGAGTGACTAAGGTATACTTATAGGTATGACAGAGGCAGAGGAACAGGCGATTGCTGGCAGCAAACGTAAAAAACTGGCTATTATTGACGGTAAATCGGTTTTTTATAGGGGCTACTATGCCATGCCTAATCTATCGACTAAGGATGGTACACCGACCGGCGGAGTATTTGGCTTCGCAAGCATGGCTTTGGAGGTACTGAGACGTCTTAAGCCTGATTATGTCTGCGTGGCCTGGGATAAGCCCAAAACCAACATTCGCAAGCGTCTGGAACTGTACCCGCAGTACAAAGCCAATCGTAAACCACCGCCACCGGACTTTTATGAGCAAATACCAATTCTGCATGACCTGCTGGATGCTTTCGGCTGGCCACTGTATGAGCTGGATGATTATGAGGCCGACGACATTATGGGCACCCTAGCCGTGCAGGCGACAGCCAAAGATATTGAAACTATGTTAATAACTTCAGATTTAGATATGCTCCAGCTAGTTAACCCGCATGTACACGTTTTTGCACTCAAGAAAGGCTTGAGTAACATAGAATTGTATTCACCGTCTAGCTTTGAAGCTAAGTACAGCATTGAAGTGGAACAATTCTTGGATCTTAAGGCTCTAAAAGGCGATTCTTCGGACAATATTCCAGGGGTTCCGGGCATTGGCGAAAAAGGTGCTATTGATTTACTCAAGGAATATAAAACACTTGATGGTATCTATGATAATCTTGATTTAATTCGCGAAACAACACGCAAAAAACTGGTATCTGGAAAAGATTTGGCCTATTTGAGCAAGCAATTAGCTGCAATTTGGTTAGATGCTCCTATAACATTGGATACTCAAGCTGTTGACGGTAGTAAAGTTAATATAACCAAGGTGCACGACCTGTTAGAGAAGCTAGAATTCCGTAGCCTAGTAAGGCAACTACCGCAGATTATGCAACTACCGGTCGAAGCTCAGGCGCCAGCGCACCTCCCAAGTAAACTGCAGGTCGGCAAAGCAATAATTATAGATTCCAGAGTTGAGCTCAATAAACTTGACCTCGGTAAAACGGGGAAGCTTTTTATTCATAGCCGAGCAGCTGGCAAGCATGGTCGTGACCCCCGGTATATAGCTTTGAGCAATGAGAATAAAACAGTTTACTTACTCGAAATTAATAAACTTGACGGTGCAGATATTAAGCGAGTACTAAACGTACTGCAAGACAGCGAATTAGTTGGCTACGATATTAAATCTACTCTCAAAGTGTTACTGAACCTTAAGATTGAACTACCGCCAGTAGGGCATGATGTATTAGTTGGAGCCTTCTTGTTGGATAGCCTAAGAAGGGTCCAATCGCTTGATGAACTGGCAAAATCCGACTTAGGCTACGAAGGCCCTGGCTTCGATAATTTATCGGATGAAGAGTTTGTCACCCGGGTACCAGAAATCATGGCCATTATCGACGGTTTGTACAAAAAACAGACCGAAGATCTAAGGCAGTTCCCAAAACTTTTAACTTTAGCTAAGGAAGTAGACTGGCCAGTTATACCGGTACTGGCTGGTATGGAATACCAGGGGATTGAGCTAAATTGTGACTACCTCAAAAAGTTTTCGGTTGAGATTGATGATAGTGTCAGCGACCTTGAGCAACAAATTTACGGTTATGCCGACAAAGATTTTAACATTAGTTCACCTAGTCAATTAGCTGAGGTGTTATTTAACGACTTAGCATTACCAACAAAGGGAATCAAGAAAGGAAAAACTGGCTATTCTACAGCCGCTAGTGAACTTGATAAGTTGAGAGGGCAACATCCAGTTATAGATTTGGTTAGCCAATATAGGGAAGTTAGTAAGCTGAAGAGTACCTACGTTGACGCGCTACCAAGACAGGTTGATGAAAACTCTCGTTTGCACACAACTTTTAACCTGACAATAGCCCAAACCGGTCGGCTATCAAGTACCGATCCAAACCTACAAAATATCCCAATTCGAACTGAACTTGGCAAGCGCATTCGGACGGCTTTTGTGGCTGGACCGGGTAACGTGTTTGTTAGTGCGGACTACTCTCAGTTCGAGTTAAGAATCGCCGCTGCTTTGAGTGGCGACGAAGGTATGACCAAGGCTTTTAACAGTGACTCTGACATCCATATTGAGACTGCTGCGGCGGTTTACGGCATACCATCCGATCAGGTCACAAAAACCCAACGGTATGCCGCTAAGGCAGTTAACTTCGGGATTATGTATGGCCAGGGTCCTCATGGCTTAAGCCAGGGTGCTGGTATGCCATTTGGTGAAGCTCGTGATTTTATCGCCAGGTATTTTGAAATTCGTCCGCAACTCAAGAAATATATCGAAAGTTTACGTGATAAAGCCAAAGATGACGGCTACGTCGAAACTTTATTAGGGCGACGTCGTCCTACGCCTGACGCCCATTCGTCCAACTTTGCTGTTCGTGAAGCCGCTTATAGGGCCGCTGTTAATATGCCGGTGCAGGGAACAGCTGCTGACTTGATGAAATTAGCGATGGTAGCAGTCGACAAACAGCTTGAGCCACTTGGAGCTAAACAGCTACTGCAAATACATGACTCAATCTTAGTTGAATGCCCGGAGGCTGAAGCCGAGCGAGTAGCCGAAGTACTCAAGCAGACGATGGAGTCTATCTATGAACTTCCGGTAATCCTGAAAGTTGATGTAACAACCGGCAAAAACTGGGGTGAGCTGTAAGGTTAACCATTGCTAATAAAATCTAAATGTGGTATTATAACTCCACTTTATGAGATACATTATGATTACACTAGGAGTGGTGTTACTGATCATCTTTGGCGTGGTTATTATTAACCGTGGCGGTAGCAAAAATGTTGTTATCCCTGATCATAAATCAGTCAAACTGACTGATTACTCAACTAACAACAATGCCTCAGTCCAATATTATATTGAGGGTCCAATCAATGCTATCGAGAATCATCGTAGTATGAAAATCACCGTTAGCCCTAATTCTCGCAATATTTCTATTTTTACTGGTTACCAGGGCCAGGCTATTTCTAGCCATTCCTACACTAATGACAACACTTCTTACAGCGCTTTTTTGGCTGCTCTTAACAGGGCGGCGTTTACCAACGAACGGCGTTTGGGTAAGTCAGTAAACTCTGACTCGATCTGCCCAACCCAAAATAGAACTCACTATCTGATCATCGATAATAACAAGGATGTTATGAACACGTGGTCGGCGCCCTGTACCAAGGGTCCATTTAGTGGCAATATTGCATTAACCAAGACCTTGTTCGAAACTCAGATTCCGAATTATAGCGCTGTTGTAAATAGTGTTAACAACGGTACGGCCAGCGCCAATATTTACTAGCCCTTGATTCTCTAAGTTAGTGGTTGTATAAAGAGAGTATAGAAGAAAAATAAACAGGAAAAATATCATGTCGATGTTTCTAGAAGAACAAGGTAGAGCTGATTTTCAATCAGACTTTGGAGCCGTTACCGGTAAAGATTCGACTGAATGTGTAGAAGTATTTGACGACTGGGCTGGTTTAGCTGTTGACCCTACTAGCCACCAGTTCGTGGAGCAACACCTAACACTTGCCGCCTTAATGGACGTTGATCGGATGGGACCGACCATTGACGTTCGAGTGGGTGATATTGCTTGTCGTGTTCTTGTCGCAAGTGCTGCCTAGTGCCCGATTCTAATCGTTAAACGCATGTCATCACCACTGAGTTTTTGCAGTTTGTATAAGTGTGGTCGCAGGGCTCCGGCCAGAGCAGCCGACTGGGTAGTTATTATCAGTTGCTTGTCGCGTACGGCTATAGCTATGTTCTCGCCAAAATTATCTCGGACGTAAGTTTTGATGGCTTTGATTTCGCCCGGTTCTTCCTCGAAGCGGTCGGCCAGAATGTCAGATAGGGCATGAGTCATGTCTATAGTATACGGAAAAGCTTCTGGTTGCCCACCGCCAATGCATTACAATATAGGTATGCCAGAATTACCAGAGGTAGAAACGGTCAGACGCGGCCTGGACGAGTTATTAGTTAACCGGGCTATAGACGACGTTATTACCAGCTATGATAAGTCCTTTCCCAATAGCCCAGCCGACGTGAATCGTTTCTTAATTGGCAGTAAAGTCACAGCCGTTAAGCGTCGCGCTAAGGTCTTAATGATTGAGCTAGATACTAACTACACCCTTTTAATCCATCTTAAAATGACTGGTCAGCTTGTTTATCGGGCGGATAGTGGCGAACGTTTCGGCGCTGGGCATCCAAATGACAGTCTAATCGGCAAATTGCCCGATCGCTCAACGCGAGTTAGTTTACAACTTAACAATGCCCAACTATTCTTTAATGACCAAAGACGTTTTGGGTGGATGCGTTTATTGCCAACAGTCGAAATCCCGAACCTAGATTTCTTTAAAAAGGTTGGGCCAGAACCTTTGGCAGCCGACTTTACTAAAACAAATTTTCAGGAAAGACTAATGAAACGCCCGAACACTACTATCAAAGCCGCATTGCTAGATCAGACAGTCATTGCCGGTGTCGGTAACATTTATGCCGACGAAAGCCTCTGGGGAGCTAAAATTCATCCGGCTACTAGGGTAAAAGACGTATCGGTGGTTAAACTCGGGCGTCTGTATGAATCCTTAAGGGCTGTTCTGCAGTTGAGTATTGATAAAGGTGGATCGAGTGATAGGAATTATGTTGATGCCACTGGTAAGAAGGGAAGCTACCTAGCATTTGCTAATGTCTTCCGCCGTGAAGGTCAAAGCTGCCCGCGATGTGGTCACGAGATTATTAAACTCCGGGTAGCAGGGCGGGGAACTCATATTTGCCCTAATGAGCAAAGGGTAAAAGCATGATTATTACTCTTACTGGTGCTAACGACTACGCGCTTGGCCAGGCACTCAAGAAGTTACGCCAAGATTTTATTAAAGACTATACCGACTTGGGCTTGGAGCAGTACGATGGTCAGGAAGTAGATCTAAAACAAATAAGGTCTATCCTTCAGGCCTTGCCATTTCTAGTTGATCGTAGGTTTATTATATTCCGACAACCCTCTGCCCAAAAAGCTGTTCAGGATGAACTTGAACAACTTCTAGATGAGGTTTCTGACGCTACAGATTTAGTAATCGTTGAACCCAAGCTCGATAAGAGAACTAGCTACTACAAGGCTCTCAAAAAGCAGACCGATTTTAGGGAGTTTATACCGTTAGATGAGCGTGGGCTAACGCAGTGGCTAGCCGCCGAAGCTGAGGCGGGTGAGGGCACCCTTAGCCTGGCGGACGCCCTATATTTAGTGCACCGGGTTGGTTCCAATCAGCTACTACTGTCTAACGAGGTACAAAAATTACTCAACTACAAGCTGGCAATTAATCGAGCGACGATTGATGAAATGACCGAACCAAATCCGCAAAGTAGCGTCTTTGACTTGTTGGATGCGGCTTTAAGCGGGCAAAAACAGAAAACTGTAACTTTATATCACGAACAGCGTCAGCAAAAAGTTGAGCCATTGGCGATTATGGCAATGCTGGCTTGGCAACTGCATATTCTGGCCTTGGTTAAGACGGCGGGGGACAAAAACCCGGCTGTTATTGCTAGCCAGGCCAAGGTTAACCCTTACGTAGTTAGTAAAACCCAGAATGTTGCCCGTAATTGTACATTAGCTGAAGTTAAGATCTGGGTTCATAACGCAGCTGAACTCGATAGAAGGCTAAAGAGTCAGCCCATCGATAGCGACGAGGCTATGATTAGTTACTTACTGAGCTTGTCTACTTCTTAGTAGTTTTTTTGGCCGGGGCTTTTTTAGTAGCAGGCTTTTTCGCTACGGCTTTTTTAGTACCACTAGTTTTAGCACCGGCGGCTTTGGCGGCTTTAGCTAGGCGACTTTTTTTGCGAGCGGCAGTGTTCTTGTGGAGGACACCTTTTTTAACGGCTTTGTCGATTGTGCTTTGTGCTTTGCTATGTGACTTAGCGGCATCCTTACCAGTGGTTAAAGATGCTTGAAAGGCTTTAATGGCACTTCTAAAAGTACGCTTAGTTTTGGTGTTACGAGCCGTCGCTTTGCTGGCGGTTCGGGTTCGTTTCTTGGCTGATTTGATGATGGGCATGTATGTCCTTTTTAAAACTTATCTTTTTGGTCAATCCTGACAACTATACCCGACAGGGGCGATAATGTAAAGGTACGGTGTTAATAAAAGTATAGACAAACATTAGCGTAGGTGGTACGATTTTCAATAGAGTTACAGCAAAATAAAAAACAATATGGATCAAAACCCCCGACAACAAATAATTGATCGCCTCAAAGAGGCCAATAATGTATTAGTTACAGTTAGTGCCAATCCTTCAGTCGATCAGCTAGCAGCTTGCATCGGTTTTACTTTGATCCTGAACAAACTAGGCAAACACGGCACAGCTGTGTTTAGCGGCCAAGTTCCTTCTACTATAGAATTCCTGAAACCAGATGATACCCTAGAGAAAAATACTGATAGTTTGCGAGATTTTATAATTGCCCTCGATAAAGCTAAGGCCGATAAGTTGCGATACAAGGTAGAGGACAAGGTCGTCAAGATTTTTATTACACCGTATCGCACCAGTTTGAGCGACAAAGACCTAGACTTTAGCCAGGGTGACTTTAATGTCGATGCTGTTATTGCTTTAGGCGTTCACGAACGAACTGATTTAGACCAAGCCATAACATCTCACGGTAGAATTTTGCATGATGCCACTGTTATATCTGTAAATAATAAAGACCAAGGTAACCTGGGGGCCATTAACTGGGTAGATTTGAACGCCAGTAGTCTGTCGGAAATGCTTGTCGAGCTAGCTCGTGGGCTAACAACTGATCCGATGGACGGCCAGATGGCCACTGCCTTTATGACTGGAATCGTGGCTGAGACAGACCGGTTTAGCAATACCAAAACTTCACCTCGCACCATGGCTTTAGCCTCAGAATTGATGGCTGCCGGTGCTAACCAGCAACTGATTGCCAGCAAACTTCAGGCTGCCCAGCCAATTCCATCTCTGGATGGATCGACAGCCGCTAATGTCGTTGACTCGGGCACCGAACCAGATGCTGACGGGTCACTTCGTATTTCCCATCAAGAGATATTGGAAAATCCAGAACCTGAAATACCAGCAGTCAGCGAAGATAAATTTGATAGCAAAGCCGACGACAGCGAAGATATTGCAAGTCTGTTGGGTGTGTCAGAAAACACCAGTAATTCGCCGATTATATCGCACACTGCTATCGGGCAGGCAACTGATCTTCGTGAACCGTCTGCTAACGATGAACCAGCACATGTTAGTCGAATGACCTTGCAACCTCCGACCATGGGGGGTCAATTAACGGCTAATAGCCGGCCGGAACATCTTCAACTCGATCCCTCGACTGACCCGTTATCTTTACCTTCGTTAGATCAAGCTTCAACGGCGATGCCACAGCTCTTAAATCGACCAGTCGGCCCAGCCAGCCAGCCACTACAGCCTCTGCCCACTGTACCAGCAGTTGAACCGCCGGTTGAGGCGACGCCAACTGTAAGCGAGCCGGCTCCTCTAGACGACCTGCCGACCCTGAGTAATTTAGAAGCTGAAGTCGGTAGTCCGCATTTAAATGAAGTGCCGCAACCAGCCGATTCAAGTAACGGCGAAGAGGTAGAAGAAGCTAGGGAAGCTGTTGATGAGGCTATCTCATCCGAAGCACCCAGCCGCCCACTAGAGCCAATCGCTGCGCTTGGTGCACAACCACTCGGGGCAGACTTAGGTAATGACAACCCTATCGAACCGACGTTGCCACCATCACCAATTAGTTTTCCATCTACGACACCAGACCCGACTGTTCCGCAAATGCCAGCCACCCCAAATCCATTTGGTGCGCCACCCGATGCTAATGGCGTAAACCCGAATAACCCAAGCGTTCCAGCCAGTATTATGCCTCCCAGCCAGCCAATGGATACCACCGGTACAATTACTAGTCCAACCGCACCTCCACCGGTTCCACCCCCGTTAATGCCGCCATATGATGGCAGCATGTCGAACCCTGCACTATAATCTCATTTGTGAATGGCTATTTATTAATCGATAAACCTTCTGGTTGGACCAGTTTCGATGTGGTTAACCGTACTCGGCACATTATCCAAGATTCCGGATTAAACAAGACTGCAAAAAAACGCTTCCCAGTCGGTCATGCCGGTACACTCGATCCGCTGGCCACTGGATTAGTTATCGTGATGCTAGGTGATTACACAAAAAAGGCCCAAGAATTTACTAAATTAGATAAATCCTACTTGGTGACGGCCCGCCTTGGGCAAACCAGCACAACTGGGGATGAGGAGGGCGAAAAAACTCTAGTTTCTAAATCGGTACCATCCAAAGCAGATATCCTAGCGGTTTTGGAGAAATTTAAGGGTGAGATTGAACAGACCCCACCTATATACTCGGCCATTAAGGTTAATGGCAAACGAGCCTATAAATTAGCTCGTGATGGAAAGACACCCGAAATCAAGCCCCGCCTGGTGAAAATTTATGCGATTGAAGCTGTTATTTACAGTTACCCAGATTTAAAGTTTGAAGTTTCAGTTTCTAGTGGCACCTACATCCGTTCGCTAGTAACTGACATTGGTGAAGTACTTAAAACAGGAGCCTATACTCACGAATTGCGACGCCTCAACATAAATAAATACCAGGTCGCAGACGCAGTGCTTGTAGACAAATTGAGTCCAGAAACTATATACCAAAATCTCCGGGTCGAAGACTGAGTAAAAAAGTTGTTATATGGTTGCTAAACAGGGAAGACTCTGCTATAATACGACCAACGCCATCACCAATCTCTAAGATTAGACAATAAAGGAAGTAAATGATTTCAACCGAAAAGAAGCAAGCTATTATCAAGGATCTACAGACTAGCAAGACAGATGTCGGCTCTCCAGAGGTGCAAGTTGGTATTTTAACCGCCCGTATCGCTGAATTAACTGGTCACTTGCAGACTAACAAAAAAGATCACATGGCTCGTCGTGGTTTGCTACAAATGGTCGGCCAACGTAAGCGCCTGCTGCGTTATCTAGCTAAAAAAGATAGCAACAAGTACCTCGAAATCACCGAAAAACTCAAAATTCGTCGCTAATTTGCGTAGACTACACGGCCACATGCTGGCCGGAAGCTTGTGCACATTAAAACTAAATAACTCGGTATTGGTTGTGCAGTAACAGATATATTGCCTGGCAAATCCGCACAAGAAGCCACCTTATATTTGCCCCGCGCAACCAAACCACTATCTGAAAGGATACAAATGGGAACAACTATTAACCCAGCCGGAAAACCAATTATTAAAGTCGAGACAGAGTTCTGCGGCAAAACCCTAACCCTAGAAATCGGGCGAGTCGGCTTTAGAACCACTGCCTCCGTTCTAGCTACTTATGGAGATACAGTAGTTCTTGGAACGGCCATGGTCGGCGACAAGCCACTACAAGGCTTCGACTATTTTCCGCTAAGCATTGATTACGAAGAGAAGATGTACGCTGCCGGTAAGATTAGCGGCTCACGCTTTATCAAGCGCGAAGGTCGCCCAAGCGATGATTCTATCCTGATTGGCCGGATAATTGACCGCCCTATTAGACCTTTATGGCCGAAAGGGTACAGGCACGAAGTTCAGGGTGTGGCCAGTGTCCTTAGTATGGATCCTGAATTCCGCCCCGACATGGTCGCCATGATTGCCCTGAGCGCGGCCTTTATGCTGACTGGCGCGCCGTTTGACGGTCCTGTGGCCGGCGTTCGTGTTGCCTTAGTCGACGGTAAGTTCAAGGCTTTCGCTACTCCTGCCGAATTAGACGGTAAACTCGACCTAGTCGTAGCCGGTACTAAAGACGGCGTTATGATGGTAGAAGCCGGTGCTAACGAAGTCACCGAAGAAGAGGTTGTTGAGGCAATCGAATTCGCTCAAAAGGCAATTCAACCCGCCATTAAACTACAGGAAGAACTAGCCAAGAAAGTTGGCGTAACAGCTCAGGAATACGTTTTGAGCCTGCCTGATACTGACATCCAAGAACGTGTTGAAACCTGGTTGAGCGGTAAGCTTGGGGTTGGCTTGCGCCGACCATATCCAGAGCGCAATGATTTAGTTCGTCAGCTACGCGATCAGATGAAAGATCACTTTGTGGCTGAGATTGGCGAAGATGGCTTTGCAGAATCTAAGAATGACTATAACGATGCCTTCCAGATGGCCCTGCACAAAGATGTGCGTAAGGGGATTGTCGAAGATCAGGTTCGCCCTGATGGACGCAAACTTAATGAAGTTCGCGAGCTAAGTAGTGAAGTTGGTGTTCTACCCCGAACCCATGGCTCAAGCATCTTTACGCGTGGTTTAACGCAAGCCTTGAACATTGTTACCGTTGCGCCACTGAGCTATGTGCAATTAGTTGACACTATGGAAAAGCAAGGTGAACGACGCTACTTCCACCACTACAACGCCCCTGGCTATACGGTTGGTGAAGTTAAGCGCCTCGGTTCACCAGGCCGCCGCGAAATTGGTCACGGCTACTTAGCCGAACGAGCTCTAAGTGCTGTTTTGCCATCCGAAGCTGACTTTCCGTACACCATCCGTAGTGTCACCGAAATTATGAGCCAGAACGGCAGTACCAGTATGGCTGCCACTTGTTCCAGTTGCTTGGCATTACTAGACGCCGGTGTCCCACTTAAAGCAGCAGTTAGCGGTATTGCTATGGGTCTAATGATGGACGGTGACAAACCGCTGGTTCTTACTGATATTGCTGATGCCGAAGACTTTGCCGGTGACATGGACTTTAAGGTCGCTGGAACAGCTAAAGGCATCACGGCACTACAAATGGACATGAAATTGCATGGTTTGCCCGTCAGCGTCCTTAAAAAGGCTCTGGACGAAGGTAAAACCGGTCGATCTCATATCCTCAAGCACATGTTGACCACAATTGATAAGCCGGGGGAGATGAGCCCATACGCTCCTCGTGTCGAATCAATCCAGATTAACCCCGACAAAATACGTGAGGTTATTGGTAAGGGTGGTGAGATGATCAATCGCATCATCGCTGACACTGGTGCCGAAATCGACATTAAGGACGATGGCTTGGTATTTATCTCTAGCCCTAACAAAACCTCCATCGATGCAGCTAAAGAATTCATTCAATTCTTAGTCGCCGAACCGGAAATTGGCAAAATTTACGTCGATGCACCTGTTAAGACCGTCATGGACTTTGGCGCTTTCGTCGAAATCATGCCTGGTAAAGACGGTCTGGTACACGTCAGTGAAATGAGCGAAGATCGAGTCGAGAACCCTCGCAGTGTCGTTAAAGAGGGCGACAAGGTTACCGTTAAATTAGTTTCTATCGACGACAAGGGTCGATTGCAATTGAGCATGAAAGCTGCCGCGCGCGAACTTAAGAAATAGGGGGGATCATGAAGGCATTACAGCAATTTGATAATTGGCACAAAACTCGACAAGGGCACGCTATTTTTGCCGTCATCGAGTTGGCCCTAGCCTATATTCTTGGCTCCCGGGCCATCGATACTGGTAGCTGGTGGCAGTATGCCTTCGCCTTCTTCTTTTTAATCGGTAGTGTCCAGAATTTGGTCCACATATTTAGGAAAAAATGAGCAAACAGATTAAACTCAAAACACTAAAAACTAAAATCCTAAAGGATAAAGTTTGCCCGGAACTGGCAGCCCAAGGCACTCAGCTAGTCTTTGGCGATGGTAACCCGGAGGCGCAAATTGTTTTTATTGGAGAAGCACCGGGCAAGAACGAAGATATTAAAGGTCTGCCATTCGTTGGGGCGGCCGGTAAGTTCTTAGACGAGATGCTGGCGACAATCAATCTTAAAAGAGAAGATGTCTACATCACCAATATTGTTAAATATCGACCACCGGAGAATCGTGATCCGTTGCCGGAAGAGAAAATGGCATTTTTGCCTTACTTGCAGCAACAGATGGCGATTATTCAGCCAAAATTAATTATCACTTTAGGCAGGCACAGTATGGAGTGCTTCATGCCAGGTATGAAGATTAGTGATGTACACGGCCAGCCTAAAAGTATAGAAGGACAAGTTTATTTGCCACTATTTCACCCGGCAGCTGCTTTATATAACGGCGGTCTGCGTAAGACCTTAATTGAGGATTTTGCCACCATTGGGGCAGTCCTCGCAACACTTTAACTAGAAATTCCAAACACTAAACTCTAAAAGGAGAAAATATTAATGGAAACAACTAAACCGAGACCACCAAGACCAGAACCAAGTTCTGAAGGTAGCTCAAACAACAATAACAACCCAAAACGTCCTGCAGGGCCTAATCCTAATCGCGGACCACGCCCGGCTAGCAAAAAACCAGCCGGTAGTAAGCCAGCTAGCGGTATTAGCCGTGGCGCGGCCATTCGGGCGCAACGTCGGACTCAAGATGATGCCACGAAGGCCATCAGCCTTTATGCTAGCGCCGCTAGCAGTGATGCAAAACCTCGCCGTACACCCGCTTCAGTCGGTGACGGTTTCGACAAGCTCAAGGTTACCTTTTTAGGTGGGCTAGAAGATGTCGGTGAAAAGAACATGGCCGTGATCGAATGGCAGAACGACGCCGTTGTGCTGGACTGCGGGATTAACCTCGGTATTGATTTACCAGGGGTAAATTACGCAATTTCGGACACTACTTACCTAGAAAGCATTAAGCACAAACTACGGGCTTACATAATCACACATGGACACTTAGATCACATTGGTGGCCTAAAACACACTGTGCCAAAATTCCCGGCGCCAATTTATGGCTCGCGCTTTACAATCGGCATTGTCGAGAAAAGTTTTGATGATATTAATGCCGAAACGGGCAGTGACTACAAGCCAGAGCTCATCATCATGAATATGGACACTCACGAGCGCCTTAAAGTCGGACCGTTTATGGTTGAGTTTGTGCGTGTAACGCATTCTATCCCCGAGGCTTCCACCGTCGTCCTTGATACGCCAGTTGGCCGGATTGTCGCCACTGGTGACTTCCGCCTCGACCCAGAACCACTCGACCAGTTGCCAAGCGACATTGATCGTCTTAAGCAGCTTGGTGATGAAGGCGTATTGCTGCTGCTAACTGAGAGTAGCTACTCTGACTCTCCGGGTCGGACGCCAACTGAACATACTCTACAGCAGAGTTTTCACGATGTTATTGACCAAGCCAACGGCCGAATTTTTGTGGCAATTTTCTCTAGTAACATGAACCGAATTCAAATGGTAATTAACGCTGCCGTCGCTGCCGGCCGCAAGGTTGCTCTCGATGGTCGCAGCATGATGGGTTACGCCGAGATTGCTGTTCGCCAAGGTATCTTAAAAGTACCAAAAGGCACAATCATGGCATTGCGAGATGCTGCTAATGTCCCTGATGAGCAGCTCTTAGTTATGTGTACTGGTGGGCAAGGTGAGCCGAATGCTGCTTTGCAGCGAATGGCCGAAGGCAGTCACAAGTATATCAAGCTGCACCCTGGAGACACGGTTGCGATTAGCTCTTCTCCAATCCCTGGGAATGAGATTCGTTACGATCAAATTAGTAACAGCCTGTCTCAAAAAGGGGTTCATTTGTTCCGTCATCCAACTCATGAGCTGGATGGTTGTGGACCGTTGCACGTTTCTGGGCACGCCCGTCGTGACGAGCTTCGCGAGATGATTAACATAATCCGCCCTAAGTATATTATCCCTGTTCACGGTGGCGCATTACGACGACGTTATCATGCCGAAATCGCTATCGAAGAAGGCTGGAAACGAGGTAATATCTTCCTGCCTAATAACGGTGACAGCGTTCTACTGACTGCCGATACAGCTGAGCTTGGCCCCGAGGTACCGCACGGTAGCTTGTTGGTTGACCAAACTGGTACTGTCGTCAGTGGTGTAGTCGTTAAGGATCGCATCATGTTGGCCGAGGAAGGACTAGTAGCGGTTATATTAACTGTCGATCGTAAAACTGGAAACTTGCTGACCAGCCCCGACATCATTAGCCGTGGCTTCATCTATATGCGTGACTCCGAGGACCTAATGAATGAGTTCCGGGCAGAATTGCGTCGAGCCGTTGGCCAGCGCTTTAAGCGGATCGAGCTTGATCGCTTCAAGCAAGAGATTAAAGAACACGTTACCCACTTTTTGTATGAACAGACTGGTCGTTCGCCAATTGTCATCCCAGTCGTAAATGTAATCGGTGGCGGGAAGCCCGAAGGGAAGTCAGTTAACGGCGGCGGTCGTCCGCAACGCCAAAATGGGACAGCTCCTGCTCCCGAAAAGTCCCCCGAGGATCTTGTTGCCGATCAGCAAAAACGCTTTCAGGAAATGCGCGCCCGCCTACTTGGCAGCGATCAACCCAACTAAACACAAGCGTCATTGACAAGTGTTGTAAATATTGCTATAATAGTGGCGTTATGTTAACCCTGTAAAACAGATAAAAAGTGATACAATAAAACGCATATGGCAAAAAAGAAAAAACCAGCAAAACGGACTCCTCGGAAAAAACAAGCCGAAGTCGTCGAGAAGTCACCCTTTTGGGCTCTAGCAGGTGCTGTCTTAATGATAGTGGCCGCTCTCTTCTTGATTATAGGCGGCTTTGGAACTGGTGGCGCCTTGCCGACCACCCTGTTTCACGCTGTTTATTGGATGCTCGGTTGGGGCGCTTGGTTGGCGCCAATCGCATTGGTATATTTTGGTGTTCATAAATTCGTCAGTGAGGACAATCAAATACCATTGGCGAAATTTGTAAGCATGCTGGCTTTCTTAGCTCTTAGCGCAGCCTGGCTTAACGTCGCCTTTGCATCTAAACAGGTCGACACTTATGTTGGCGGTAAAGGCGGGATGGTCGGGCAGGGGGTTGGCAATGCAGTTCTATCTGTTCTAGACGGTATCCCAGCAAGCCTACTGTTTATCATCTTCGCTGTATTAGCCTTCTTCTTTGCTTTTGGTATCTCGCCCAAGGCCATACTCAAGCTTGGCAATCTGTTTAAACGCCCTGAAGGCGAAGAAGAGCTGGCTGACCTTAAGCAGAAAAGTGAGCCTAGTGCTTTTAAGATGAACGAGGGCGTACCAGTGGTTCATCATAGTAGTAACCCGGCTCGCATGTCTAGTTTCCGTAACTCGGCTCAGAAACTATCGTCATCAGATGATCATGCTGCCCTAACAGCAGCTAGTGATCCTGACTGGAAATTTCCTGAAATCTCGTTACTTAATCAGAAACAAGATAAGGCTGATGCCGGTGACGTTGAAGGTAATGCCAAAGCGATTGAACAATCTTTCGCCAACTTTAGTATTGATGTTGAAATGGAAGGAGCCAATATAGGCCCCCGGGTTACGCAGTACACCCTAAAGCCACCGAGCGGTGTTAAGTTGACCAAAATAGTTGCCCTGGAGAATAACTTAGCCCTTGACCTAGCTGCTCATTCTATCCGTATCGAAGCGCCAATTCCTGGTAAGCGAGCGGTTGGTATCGAAGTGCCTAATGTTAAGGCCGCTACCGTCCGTATGAGCAGCCTATTAACCACTCGAGAGTGGCAGGACGTAAAAGGACCGCTCGGTTTTGTGATTGGTAAAGATATTGCCGGCCTACCAATCGTTGGCGACTTGGCAAAAATGCCCCACCTGTTAGTTGCTGGTCAAACTGGTTCTGGTAAATCTGTCATGATCAATGATATTCTAACCAGCCTGCTATACCGTAATAGCCCATCAGACCTTAAGCTAATTTTAATTGACCCAAAGCAGGTTGAACTAACGCCATACAACGACATTCCTCACCTGTTAACTCCAGTTATCAATGAACCCGAGAAGTGCATTAGCGCTCTCAAATGGGCAGTGGCTGAAATGGAACGTCGCTTGAAGGCCATGGCCGAAGTTGGTCGTCGTAACATCGAGGAATACAATAACCTGAAAAAAGAAGAGGGCATGCCCTACATCGTGATCGTGATTGATGAGTTAGCCGACCTAATGATGGTGGCTGCTCGCGACGTTGAAGCATTAATTGTTCGT
>JBAXGG010000005.1:0-39743 GCA_037139495.1 Candidatus Saccharimonadota bacterium
CCAGCCAAGCTCAGCAAATAGCATAACTGCTATTGACGTCTAGACGCTAAAGCGTTACACTTATTACATGAGTACAAATGATTCTAAAACAACTTTATATCTAAGCTCCAGTGTCCGCCGGGCTCTGAAGCGGCGCATTATCGACACCAATCAAACTATGTCTGAGTACGTTGATAGGGCAGTAGCCTACGCCATAGCCGAAGACCTCGAAGATATTGAAGCAATCGAAAAACGACGCAACGAGCCAACCGAGAGCCTCGATTCATTCTTGAAGGCGATCAAAGCTGATGGCCTTATATAAAGTTGAGATCAATAAAAAGGTTCGCAAAAAAGACCTCCCGGCCATACCGCCAAAAGACGTTAAGCGAATCGTTGAACGCATCCAAAAGCTTGCAAATGACCCTTATCCAGTCGATGCCGTACGTTTAAAAGGCAGGGAAGAATGGCGCATTCGCCAAGGAGACTACCGAATCCTTTATATAGTTGAAGAAAAGGTTGTTACCGTTTTTATAGTTAAAGTCGGTCACCGCAGAGAAGTATATAAGGCTTAGGGAGTGTCTAATTTGTCTCGCTCCAAGCCGCTACAAGGTTCTAGACCGGCCTGCTCAGCCAATTTGAATTTCAACTAATCTAACCAAACTTTTTACGTTCCTTCAGTTTTGATTAGACTATATTATCTAGAAGATGAAACCAACAGCGTATTGAAACTTTATATAGTTACTGATTCACTTATAAAGTTATGAATTATCAGGGTCGTCTTAAGTCAATTATCAAAGCATCTGGCTGGTCACAGGAGCAGCTTGCTTCACATTTGAACGTAACTTTTGCGACACTTAACTCGTGGATAAACGATAGGTCTAATCCTAGAGCCAAAGCACTAGCCAATATAGAAAGACTTTACTTCGACACCATCGGTGTCGATACCGTTGACAGTAATGTTCTAACAGCAGTAAAAAGCCAAGCCCTAAAGTGCAACATGAGCTCTGAAAAGCTAGTTGGAAACAAGGAATTGCTAGATAAACTTACGCTTTACCTGACTTATCACACAAATACTATTGAAGGTAGCACCATGACTTTGTCTGATGTAGAAGATGTAATTTTTGATCACAAAGTTTTGTCGAACCGAACAGCGATCGAACAAGCAGAAGCACGCAACCATCATGCGACACTTCATTGGTTAGTTGATCTTCTGAACCAGGATAAAAAAATAGAGCTAAGTGAAGAGCTAATTCTAGTTACGCATCTAAGACTTATGAATGGGATCATCAGCGATGCGGGAAAATATCGTAACCATGCTCTACGAATCATGGGTTCGAGAATTACCTTGGCAAACTATTTAAAAGTGCCCGAGCTTGTTCGTCTGCTAGGGACGGAGGATTCCTCGAACTACGATCTGATTACTGACATGGCCCGTACTCACGCTCAGTTTGAACAAATTCACCCTTTTAGCGACGGCAACGGTAGGGCCGGCAGGCTAATTATGCTCGTTCAAGCTTTAGGTTCGGGGATAGTGCCTCCTTTGGTACGCAAAGAACGGAAGTTCGCATATTATAAGGGACTCGAAAAAGCTCAAACAGAAGGCGTGTATGAACCGCTTGAATTATTTATTGCAGAAGCTGTGTTATTTAGCCAGGAACTGCTCAGTATTTAGCCCTATGATGAGCTGACTAATTATCGACGATGACCACTTTATTTTCCTTCTCTGTTAATCCAGCTAAAGTTCTATTCGTCCCGTATACCCAGCCATATTGATTTTTAACTAATGCGAGCAAACTCTCTAATATGTTAATGGTATTTAGTTTGCACGAAAGAGCAAACTAGATTCTAGCTGGGGCCGGATATATATACTCATACGACAAAATATAGAAGAATATCAGTTTTTATGATAAAATTGTCGTATGAACTTAAGCAAAAGCACTTCATATACACTGCTACATATTCTTAATGGTTGCTCGACTGCTACTGAAGTAGGTGAGCTCATGCAAAACACCGATATTCGTTCTATCCAGCGCGCACTCGTCAGACTGACAGAGTTGGGTTTGTTAAAAAGAGATGGTACAAATAACCCTTCATATAGTGTTAACTATCCTGCTCTTATAAGCTCACGTGTAGCCGATAAACTACTCGAAGACGAAAACAGACCAACGACAACGCTACATCATGAGTTCTTAAGCTGGCTAGGAGAACTGCCTGTAGATCAAATTGATAAGTTGTTTGGAAAAGATATCAAATATAACACCGCTTCAAATGAAAAAATGTCGGCTAAGGATTTAGAGCATCTAACAGTTGAGCTTTCTTGGAAATCGTCAGCACTAGAAGGTAATACCTATACTTTACTTGATACTCAGTTATTGCTAGTCGAAGGTATAAAGGCAAAAAACAAGACTGAATTTGAAACTCAGATGATACTGAATCATAAGGATGTGGTAGCCTTTGTCATAGAAAATACAGATTTGTTCACACACAATATCTCATTTAGTTCCGTAGAGGAAATTCATAGAATTATCGGCAAGAACCTTGGGATAGAGACCGGAATACGAAAAAAGTTAGTTAAAATTAGCGCCAGCAATTATGAGCCGCTGAATAATCCGCATCAGCTCATGGAGTCGATGGAGAATATTTTGTCTGTTATTAATCGTGCCGACGATCCCTTCGTGAAAGCTTTGCTTGCTCTAACCCTTGTTCCATACCTACAGGCATATGAAGATGGTAACAAGCGAACCGGCAGAATGCTCGCCAATGCCATACTGATCAGCACAATAAACAAGGGCTTTAGCCTGCGCAAAACTGACGCACGGCAATTAGCGTTGGCATACCTCTCATTTTATGAGTTTAACAGTATCCTGGGGCTCTCAGATATTTTGAAAACGGAATTGTCTTAAGCAAATAACGTAGAACGAAGCATTATAAGCGGCGAATGAGCTGCTTAATCATTGTCGACGGCCTCTTCATCTTACGCCTCTTGGAGAAGAATTTATTGGCAAACAAGGTTTTATGAGGTGGTGCGCAGACCTCGGGTTCAATCCGGAAACTAAAAAGATGAATACCTGGCTATACTAAAAAAATACTATCCCCCAAACTTTAAGTCACCTATAGACTTTACGGAAAAAGTTAAACAAACATTTCATGATTTCGCATTAAAAAGAGTCTGGGCAGTAGACTATTATAGTTTTGAGGTCTTTGGAAAAACTAAGCTCGGAACCCAAGTTTTAGTCGCTAAACAAACTGGTGATGTGCAGACCGCTCATAAACTTATGGATAAACTGCAGGTCTAATCCTAGAGCTAAAGCATTATTAAATATAGAAAAACTTTATTTTAATAAAAGCTTATAAAGTAAACTAAACAACCTTAAAACACACTTCGTTTTTTCGTAAAAATCCCGGCTTCCACGGCGGATCATACCTCAATACGGTAAGCTGACTAGATATCTTAATCTGTTTTTTATTTGCCCATTCCCTTAATTCATCAGATTTGTCTTCTATATCACCTTCCGATGTATACCCTGAAAATCCGATAGCAACTACTTCGTGCGGAGGCATAGCTTTTATAAATACGTTGTCATTATTTGGCTTAGGCAAATCATTTAACGTATAAATAGCTGGCATCGTAAATGAAATAATATAACTCCGATAATCAAGTTTAGCTGTAGTTACAGGTGCAGACATATTTATTTTTTCTAAAATAGCAGGTTTTTGACTAATAACCGGAGCCGTCATTGCTATCTTCGAATTTTTTGTATTATTTCCAAAGATGTAATCTGCTAAAAAACTAAAGGCTTTATTTCCTGCAGATTTATAGCTATCAGCTTTAACTTTTATATTTGCTGTTATATAGCCGTAATATTTTCTGTGCTCAATATGTCCATCTTTCTCTATAATTATATAATCTGGAGTTTCTATTGCCATGTGCCAATATTATACCAATTAAAACTTTTAAGGCTAATCAAGCATGCCCAACCTTTGTCCGCTACTAAATACTTCAGAACATATCTATTCTTGATTTGTAGTTTGAACTTCGTTTTGTAGTTTAATTACCTTATTGCCTGATTTGTGTTTAATAATTAGAGCAGGATTATCAGGTGTACCGTTTCGTACGATTACTTTGCCTTTACTTATTATTTCGGTCCGCTCTGGACATATTTTAAGCACTACACCTTCTGCTATGCCGGAGCCCCAGGTCCATGCAACTGTATCTTTTACCTTCATGAAGTTTATTATTTCACTAATGATCAAAAAGGTATAGCCTTGAGAATAATTCTATGTGACGGTTGTAGATTAATTTCTGGATTTTAGATGTTAAATATATGTAAGATCATATATTAAAGTTTAAATTTACGTAAAAAGGTGGTAAGAAAGTCTTCATGGATGGATCAGCATTTTTATGGGCTACCCGAAATCTTTCGATCACGTTATCTTGATTCAAAAGTACAAAAACCCGGAGCGAAGTAATTTAGAATGCTAAGCAAATATTCATTTTTTTTGCAAACACTAAATTGGTTATGCTAAAGTTACTATGATAATAACCCCTAGGAGAACGATTTGAAACCAAGAACTAAAATAGGCGTATCATTACAAAAATTTAACCGAAGGATAGGATTAATACACCTTATTCAAGGCTTAGTACTTTTAGCGATATTTAATCGTTCACTTACACTTCCAGTACTAACTCGGTTTCTAGGTGCCACTCCAGAAGGAGTAAGACCAGTTACAGAAACTTTATTCCAGTTCCCAGTGGCCATTGTGGGTCCACTTTTTCTGCTGATTTCGGCCTTTTTTCATTTTTTGATATCTTCACCGATGTATATACGTACCTACGAGAACAATATCAAAAAAGGCATGAATCCAATGCGGTGGATCGAATATTCTATAAGCTCATCTCTAATGCTAACCGTACTATTAATGCTAGGCGGACTACTAGAATTACCGAGTGTCATATTTATATTCACACTTAATTTGATTATGAATATGATGGGCCTCGAAATGGAGCGCTACAATCAATACACCACTAAAACTGCTTGGTTTCCGTTCAACGTCGGGGTATTAGCAGGCATCGTACCGTGGATTGTAGGAGGAATATATTTCTGGGTTTCAACCAATCATATCGCAGATTCAATCCCCGGATACGCAAAAGCAGGCTTTTTGTTGACATTCATATTCTTTAATACATTTGCAATTAATATGTGGCTACAATACAAGAAAATTGGTCCATGGAAAGACTATCTCTACGGAGAAAAAGCTTACATTTGGTTAAGTTTAACTGCAAAAACATCATTAGCCTGGATTCTAGTTCTTGGCACTATCAATCAGGTTGCTAAGTAGATAGGTAATGATTTCAAAAGTTTACCGAAAAGCTATCATTTTGTTTTTTCGATTAGAGGTCCATTCCCAGGATTTTCCTAAAAAACATCAACGCTATCTTTTTTTGTAACCTGGTGCAAATTATTACCAGTAAAAACATTTTGATACACCCTAATGCTAAGATTACTAACCCGGGAACTTACGGATTTTTTATATAATGATTAAAAAAGCGAAATCAGCTGGCTAATCAAGAAGGTTTTTAAAAAGCTAAAATAATCTTGTTTAATAAATCAGTTTCGTTCATAATGTTGTTATAAAATAAAGGAATAATATGTTAGATTTTATCATTACTAATTGGTTTGGGATTGTTTTGGCTTCGTTTTTTGCGGTTATTGTTGCTGTTGTTTGGCATTCACCGCTAGTGCTTGGCAAGTTATGGCAAAAAGAAGCCGGCATTAAATCTAAAGACATTAAAAGCATCTCGATTACTAATTATCTAATCGCTTTATTGATGATTCTTTTGACGGCAGTAGTACTAAAAAGATTCTTGGTTATCACTAACCCTCAAACATTGTTTGATGCAATTAAGCTCTCTATCTGGATCTGGGTTGGTTTCATGGTTACATATGTTGTAGTTGGTGGTATTTTTGAAAAAGTATCTAAAAAACTTATGGTAATCGATTTGGTAGGCCAAGTTCTGATACTAATCACAATGATTTCCGTTTTGTTCTACTACTAAACCGCCCTAATAAGTTTAGATTAGAATATTTAATAACTCAGCGTATTACGATCACATAAATTTTTATGTCCAATTTTTTGTACTAATGTGTTTCATATCAGAAAAACCTTGAGCCTGATATTGTCACTATTGTTTAGCTACACAAAATGGGTTGAGCTCACTCCTTATTTAACTAAATAGAGAGCTGCAGTACTTCACTTATTCCTAGATAAACATAATTTTTATCTTGTAGAACGTCACTTGATAATAGTTTACAACGTGACTTTAACTGTCTGCATCATAAAACCTTTTCGAATAATTGTAGTTTTCGGTGCGTTACTCAGCAATTGGAACGAAGCTATTGTTTTTAATTTCTACACTGTAACCAAGTATAAATGGTCTTAAGGAGCTAGAACCTATAGATGAGAAAGCTCGTTGACGGGTTATTTCCATAAGCTTCCTCTTACGCTGCCATGTTATATCTTCTTTGGCAGACAAAGCATGTGCCCACTCCTGGGCTTTTTTTCCTTCATCTGTAACAGGAGCAGAATCTAGTAATCCAGCTTCATCGATTGTCTTTTTTTGGGCTTCTAAAATTGTTAAAGCATCAAAAACACCACTGAGTGCAATTGTTCTTGCTAACCCCGAGTATCCATTGATTCCTTTTTGTCCTGGCATAGCAAAACTGTCATTTTCATGCTGATGTCGCATTGCTACCAAAACAGTATCCGGAACTACTTTAGATAAAGCTTTCAAAGCTGACATATAAAACTGATAGTGACGACCTTCATCTGAACCAATAGCTCTTAATGTTTTCGAGCCGGGGGCATCCATAAGTCTAGCTGATTGAAAATGTGCGTCTTTGGTAAGTAATTCCTGAGTTGCAACGTATGCTACACCGTCTGCAAGTGAAGTTACCTTTGGATGTATGCCGGAAGCCATATTCTGTTCTCTAATTGGGAGCCATTCCTTAGACATATCTAAAATTCCACGGGCCTCTATGTCCCTTAACATGATCTCACCGTGACTTCTTTCTTCGGCAGTCCAGCGACCATTCCATTCATGCCAGGATTCAAAACCAGCTTCTATATGAGAAGTATACCAAGGTAAATTTTCTTCTGTTGCTGCATCCACTAATAGAGTAGCTCTTATCACCGGCCTGATATCGATATTGTTACTATCCCAATGTGATACATGGTCTTCATAACCAGACCTTAGGGAATCATAATCATCTAAAGGTACGAGAGCATAAGGATCTAGAGATATAGTATTACGACCTACTCTAGATATGTGTCGTTCGAATGCTTCATCAACTTCGGTTTTTATTGCATCAAACTGTGCAGTTTGGCTCATAGTTTCTAATTCAGTCATACTCATATTTTAACAAAAAATAGAATTATCTTATAACTGACCCTGAATCTATCCTATTTATAAGATAATTACCATAGAAAGATGTGTACTTTGTATATATTTTGAGTACCAAATAGATATGAATTTTCAGTGTTTTTCTGCAAAGGTACTCTTATATATAAGATACAAGAGTATTAGTTTAAAAGGTTTAAATATGATTATTTAGCCGTGTAAAATGGTTAAAACATCTGTTTTTTTCAACTCGGGTCTCTTTTTTTATCACTGTATCTTTTTATATAATAGTTAGTATAATTAATTAATCAATAAGAGGAATTTGGAAATGAAAGAAAAGATTAATAAACACGACGTCCTAAAAATATTCATTAGGCTTTCGGTTCTAATTTTAATCGGTATAATTACATGGCGAGTTATATGGCTCAATCATCAAGGGAAGATAAATAATTCAAAACCTATCAGGATTGGACTTGAGGCTCCACTTACTGGATCACAGAGTAAAACAGGAATTGGGATGCTTAGTGGTGCTTTACTTGCCGCCAATGATTTGAACTCATCTAATGGAATTCTGGGTAGAAAAGTAGAGATCGTTCCAATAGATGATGCTGCTGACCCGGATACAGGTGTAAAAGCAGCTAATTCAGCGATTGCGTCGACTCTAGACGCAGTTGTAGGGCCATATAACTCGGGCGTTGGAGCTAAAACTTTACCGATCTACATTGCGGCCGGATTAGTCCCTATGAGATTCACGACTTCTGATTCAACAGCTGGATTAGGATACACGCTGCAACCTATGACTTCTCAAATTGCACCCGTTGCAACTGATGCTGTCTCCAAATGGATAAAAGCTAAGTCAGTGTCAATAATTTTCGATTCAACTGCAACGTATACAATTAATGCTGCCAATAAAATGAAAACAGAATTTGCTAATGCTGGAATAACTCTAAACGATTTTCAAGGAATCAGCCCCGGGGCTAATGATTACTCATCAAACGTTAATCAAGCTTTATCTAGTAACCCAAGTCTCGTTTACATCGTTACCTACTACCCAGAGGCTGGTTTAATAGCGAAAGAAATGAACAATACAGGTAGTGCTTCTAAGTGCTTAGCTGATTTTGGAGCATACGATGATGGATTTGTTGCTGCAGCTGGCATTCCAGCTGCACAGAATTGTCCTGTAGTTGGTGTCCCAGCACCATCAGACTTTCCAGGAGCTAATGCATACGTAAATAGATACACTAATAAATTCAACACAGCCCCGGGCACTTGGTCACCATATGCATACGATTCAGTTAAAGTAGTTGCACAGGCAGCATTAACTGCAGGTGGGTTCAAAAACACTGGCCTAACTAAGGCATTGAATAGTTCAAAGAAGTATAGAGGTTGGACAGGGACAATGTCGTTCGATTCTAAAACTGGTAATAGGATTCCTGCGCCAGTAGTTGTAGTATCCACAAACTCCAAAGGAGAACTACATACGGATAGTACCTGGTTGAGAAGTCTGAATTATTCATATTAAGGATATACATTCCAAGTTAATTAAATAAGCCGACATAATTTATAAAAATGATAATTAACGAACAATCTAGATTTAGTAAAAACAGTTATTTTATAACTTAAACATAGAGTATCTGTTTGAACATTGATTAACGGCATAAATTTGAGGTGTTGTGTATGAACATCCTAATCACTACAGCTGTCACTATCCCAGAGAGCGCCGTGCACTGAATTTAAAAAAATAGATTTCCGGTATATTTACGCTAATACTTGACTAAACTTTTAGTAGTCTAGGCGTCGTACTACACCAAACCTACAGGCTCATACTAATCTTTAAATCAGATAATGAGACTTGATGTTATACCTAAAAAAGCTGAAGCGCAAAGTATAAACCGAAAAAACTAATTATCGAAGAAGCCATAGTATTGGTTTAAAGTAATGTGGCTGGTTTTTATCGATTCAATTCTACCTTTACTAGTTTGACTGTCGTTATCCCAAGCCGATTATGTTTTAAAACTAGGTGTTTTTCGTCTAGTAAATTTTTGATGCCTATATATGCAGCCAGCAGTGTAGCGGGGGTGTAAGGTATAGTATTTAGCAAAAAAACCAAGACCTAAACCCTAAGACTGTTTAACTTTTTCGTTATCTTATGACTTTGAAAGACACAGTGTATTACGAGCAAGGATAAAAAGCTTATGTGTCAGCCTAAATACAGATCAGAAACAGTCTATGCCTTTTCGCCGGCACAGGTGATAGCAGCTGCTTCAGCTTTGCTAACTACAAACATTATTAAATGCGCGCTTAAACTGGTGTCTCCAGGCTTAGGTGCTACCGGGACTAATGAGAAGTGATCTACTGGGTAGTCCCTGGTTAATTTAAGTAGAGTGTTCGAAAAATTATCTGGATTAGCATTTACATCAACTAAATTTACGTTGTACTCGATTGCAATTACTTTACCGCCAACTACATCATAAATAGGTCCGATAGGGATGTCTTTGGGTAGAATATACTGTTTGCCACGTCCGACTAGACAGTTGGCTGTCACAACAGTTTGTGGTGGCAGGTTAATAGGTTGTGGCGTCGGAGCCTTAAAAACAGTAATCCGGTTTTTTTTGCCCATATAATAGGCTCCTGATGTAGCGCCACCAAAAAGCAGTATTAAAACAAACAATATAACTATATTTCTAAATCGGAAAAATTTTTTCTTTGGTTGAGTGGGTTGTGGTGGGGTTTCGGTATTTATTGAAGTTGGCTGGTTATCAGGGGCGGCTTGTGATTGGTCTATCATTTGTGGCGGAGCATATACTGCATCTGGTTGTGCAGGAGATGTAATTTGTCCAGAATCGGAGTTGTTTTCTTCATTCATAAGCTTTAGCATAATAAGAGTTATGGCACCGTGTCAATCTTTTTATTTGGGAAACAGTTCAATTTATATGATAAACACAAATGATTAAGCTACGAATATCCACTAAAATTCTAATATATTTTTTGATTGTCTCTTTAGTGCCTCTGCTCGTTACAAGCTATCTACTAGTTAGTTCAGCGAATAATCAATTCTTGCAAACAGCCAGCGCTAAGCAACAAGCGGTGGCCAATTACCTGTCTGACAAAGCTGGAAGCTATCTAACGAATAATGCTTCGAACCTAACCTACTTATCTAAGATATATTCGGCCACTAACATTAATAGTGTCGCTGTTGATCAAAACATTGCTGTACAGTTCAGCCAGAATCCCGATCTACAGAATTTATCTATAGTTAACAATACCGGGAAAGAACAGGTTGTTTTTAATAGAGGTGGTAAGGTTACGGCCCTAAATAATGTCTCTAGCTCTGACGCGTTCAAAGCGATAAATTTTTTGAATGGTAAGAACTACGTTAGCTCGGTTATATATGATGACAAGAACGATCCTGAGATTACTATCGCCGTGCCTATATTAGTTTCTAATTACACACAACACCTCAATAACCTACCAGTAGCAGAATTTGGAACTTACCAGTCGCCAAACGATATTACTGGTGCGGTAATTGCTACTTATAACATAAAGAACTTGTGGCAAACCGTGTTATCTACCAAGACAGGGCAGGGCGGCTACGCCTACATCGTAGACGGACTCGGTAACCTAGTAGCGCATCGAGATAGTTCATTCGCAAAAACACATCAAAAACTTTCTAGTGTCCAGGCCACTAAACAGTTTATTGACGGTAACTTCAGTACTCTTCAGACAAAGTCAGAAACGGGCCAGCAAGTAGTCAGCACACCGAAAATTATTCCTAACAGCGGCTGGGCCGTGATTGTCGAAGAACCGGTGTCGAGTATTTATTCCGGGATTAATTCATACATTAGACTAGCGACTGTAGTTGGAATAAGTGCAGTTGCCCTAGCAATCTTAATCAGTTTCTTCTTTAGGCGACAGTTAACGGAACCAATTAAAAAGCTCGCCCGGGGAGCTAGGATTTTTGGTAGCGGTAAATTTGATCATAAAATTGAAATCCAAAGCAAAGACGAACTACAAGATCTAGCCGATACTTTTAATAAAATGGGATTCAGTATTAATAAGCTGGTTACCGAACTTAAAACTAATAACACTAGTTTAAATACAGAGAAAACTAAATTGAATAATATTATTAGCAGTGTTACCGACGGAATAATCGCTATGGACATTAATGGTGTGATCTTATCTATAAACCCTCCAGCCGCAAAATTAGCTAATCAACCGATTGACTTCCTTATCGGGAAATCGATCGGCGATGTATTTTCTTGGGAAAAAGACGGTAAAGTGCTGTCCCTAGAACTTAACAAACCCGGCACCTATCAGTTCAGCGAAGTAATGCTGCATCATCAAGACGCGATTGCTTACCTCGACTTAGTTGTATCTGTGATTGAACGGAAGAATAGTAATGTAGCATCAATTGTTACAATTCATGACCTAACCAAAAGCCGTGAATTAGACTTTATGAAACTTGATTTTGTGGCCATAGCTGCCCATGAATTACGAACACCTTTAACTGTTGTACGTGGCTATCTTGACCTGCTGAACGTCGAAGCTAAAAGTCAGCTTAGTATCTTCAATATCGAAAATCTCCAGAAAGCTATTCTTGGTTCCGACCAACTCCGGGACCTAATCAATAAACTTCTAAATATTGCTCGAATTGAACGGGGCGAAATGGAAATATTCACAGAAAAAATTAATATATCCAAACTTGTTAGTGAGAATGTCCATCAACACGAATCTACCGCAATGCAGAACGAACAGAAATTGTCGTTCGTATCGAATTTTGACAAAACCGTATATGTTGCCGCTGACCCTTCTTCAATAACTGAGGTTCTAAACAACCTCCTCGGGAATGCAATTAAATTCACACCGGTAAAGGGTGAAATAAAGGTAAATTTGAAAGTTGATAACAATATGGCTCGTATTGAGATTTCCGATAATGGACCAGGCATACCAACCGAAGCCAGGGATAAATTGTTCACTAAGTTTTATCGGGCCGAACGCAGTTTAATTTCTAATACCAGGGGTACTGGCTTGGGGCTATTTATTTCCAGACAGATTATTGAACTACAGACAGGTAAAATCGGTTTGATGCCGGCAACCGGCAAAGGCACGACATTTTACTTCACGCTACCCATCTATAATCCTGAGTTACATGATAAGCTGATATCCAAACATAAACAGGCGGGAGGTATACATGGCTGGTTTAAGAAAAATACTACTAGTTGAAGATGATGTGATGATCCGGGATTTATACAGGATTGCCTTAGTAGATAAACAATACTCTGTTGAGGTTGCTAGAGATGCCCTCGGTGCATACGAAATTATCAAAGCTTACCATCCAGACTGTATACTTTTGGATATTATGCTTCCGGGCGTATCCGGCTTGGAGATCCTAAAGGAACTGCGTACTAACCCTGTCTACGGATGCCAGAATACAAAAATATTAGTTGTTACAAACTTAGCTCAGCGGAGTGCTACCGAAAACGCACTTGCAAACGGGGCAGACGGCTACATAATCAAAGCCGATATTCTGCCCAAAGATTTACCAGCGGTGATTACCTCTCTAGAAAAAGAATAGAATGATACATAGAGCTATCGTAGTTGTTAGCTATGTAATGATAACCCTTTGTACTTTTTTATTACTTGGGGTAAAACATCTACAAGCAGTCACCGAAACTTGCTCTAACGTTGCCACAACTTTTAACGCGACACTACCTACCAGCGTGTACAAGGGTCAAGCGTTTACCGTCAGCAACATTAATTCACAGCCCGCTAATAGTTATGGCTACACTATAACTTCTTCAACTCTCTCGTTGTCGGCAACTAACGCCACTCCTGCGACCTATAGTATGACTAACTCTTCTACGGTTCCAAGCCCAACAACTGGTGCCGTAACCTATACCGCTAATTACCCAAACTGGTCATTAACAGCAACTGGTAACACTGGCAGCCAAATCACCATCGTGCTTACACAGGCCACAGCTACGATTGTAGGCGTTGGTCAGCTGATTTGCCCACTTACTGCTACTTTGGGGACTATTGGCATTGTAGCGGCCCCACAGGCTCCTAGCGCGGCAACAACTGGCACTAATAATAAGCCAACTGCAGCTAGCTCTAGCTCGACCACTACTTCAATTACGGCTGCGCCTGCCAGCCAAGGGGCCATTAGCCCAATAGCCGTTGCCCAGCCAACTCCTAAAACCTCGGCACAGGCAACAACTATGCCAGCTAATACCGTCAAGGTTAGTACTGGATTAGTAAAGGGGACAAAAACTCCGGGTAACAAGAAGCTATATATCCCGATTGTTGGTTTCAGTATATTAGTCGCTACCGGAGCAACAGCTTTCCTTACGTGGCGGGTTATTCGTAAGCGAAAGATACCCTTATACCCAGACACACCAGCTCTTATCGGTCCCAGCCCACCTAAACCTGCCAACTCGTCAATGCCGCCAAACGCTCAGCCGGCTCCAATTGTTTTCGAGCCCCAAGATCTGATTCCTAAATTCTAGCCCTATAAATTTCGGCCGTAGGTTACAATAAAAGCATGAAAAAATGTTGGCTTAGTATTTTTAAAATCGTTAATGCATGACCCAAGATCAAGCCTTGGCGGTTTTAGAAAATGGGCAGTCGGCTTTACTGACAGGCGCAGCCGGAACTGGTAAAACATATCTGCTTAACAAGTTTGTAAAACGGGCTCGTAAAGCTGGCAAAAACGTCGCAGTTACGGCCACAACTGGTCTCGCCGCAACACACTTAAACGGTACTACAATTCACGCCTGGACTGGTATCGGTATACACGATGAGCTACCCAAAAACTTTGGCCAGAACATCAGCAAACAAAGACGTGACCTCATCAATAAGGCCGATATACTTATCATTGATGAAATTAGTATGCTGCATGACTATCGGCTAGACATGATCAACCAGGCTGTTCAAAAAGCTCGCGGCAATTCTGAACCCTTTGGTGGTCTGCAAGTAGTTTTATGCGGTGATTTCTTTCAATTGCCGCCGATTAACCGAAACGGCAGCCGGGAAGGGGGTTTTATTCATGGTTCTGAGGTCTGGCAGGATGGAATTTTTAACGTCTGCTATTTAGACCGGCAATACCGCCAAGCCGATGATATCGATTACAACGACATCCTTAATGGCATCCGTTCCGGCCAATTACGACCCTCCCAATTAACTGCGCTCGATGCCCGAAAGCAGGCAATACAGGAACCCTTCACGCCCAGAACTAGGTTACTGACCACAAATGCTGACGTTGACATAATTAACGCTCAGCATCTCGATGCTCTCAGATGTCAAGTTCATAAATACCAGATGGACAGCAGTGGCGGTAAACAATACGTAGAGACACTAAAGAGGTCCTGTCTAGCACCCGAAGTTTTACAATTGAAAAAAGATGCGATTGTTATGTGTATCAAAAACGCCGCCAATAAGTCCTACGTTAATGGTTCGCTCGGCGTTGTTGTGGGGTTCAACAAAGAATCTGACTATCCCATTGTCAACCTGACGAATGGTCGAAAGATTACTATCACCCCAGATAGTTGGGAGTTGCGGGACGGCGACCGTAAACGAGCAAGTTTAACTCAGCTACCACTTCGTTTGGCCTGGGCAATAACTGTACATAAAAGTCAGGGCATGACACTAGACGCGGCTAGAATTGATTTATCGAAGGCCTTTGTCGAAGGCATGGGTTACGTTGCACTATCTAGGGTGCGTGGTTTTAAAGATCTTTTTTTAGATGGTCTCAATAACATGGCTTTACGAACTAGCCCAGTGGCCCGCGAAATCGACGCCAGCTTACGTCGCGCCAGCCTGCAAACCCTGCGCCAACACGAACGTAGTTAACCCACTCACAGATAAGGCACTTTTACTCGAGGTAGTACGTTGGCGATTCAACGAGCTAGTACTTTTTCAATTTTTTTTAATTTTTGATCGCAGAATTGCCACCTGCAAGAGTGCCAGCTCTACGCTTCGATAGCGACCGTTTCACCGCCCATTTTTTTAGCAAAAAAGCTATCGTGAGAGATGTAGATGATTGCTCCGTGATAGGTTTTCATAGCATTTTCTAATTCTTCAATGCTAGGTAGGTCGAGGTGGTTAGTTGGCTCGTCTAAAATCAGGATTTGCGGATCGTCGGCTAGCATCGAAATTAGCTGTAGGCGGGCTTTTTGACCACCGCTAAGACGTTCTACTAGCATTTGGCCATCAGACATCGGGTTGAACAAATAATCGCTTAAAAGCTGTTTAATCTTTTGGGGATTGATTGGTAGACCTTTGTCTTCTAGGATTTGCTCGAGAGCTTCGCTAAGGGTCATAGTTAGATAGCGCGGGTTAATCTCCTGTTCGTAGTGTCCAATCTTAATTTCTGGTTCAACCTCTACCGTACCGGCAAAACACTGCGAGGCTAACTTCTCGCCAGTAACCTGAGACATGATTGCCTGTACCAAAGTTGATTTACCGGCGCCGTTACGACCGTGCAGGCGGAGACGCTCGCCTTCGTGAACTATAAAACTAATATCCTCGAACAATGGCTTGTCGTCGTATCCCAAACTCAATTTGCTGGCCTGTACTAATAGTCGGCTGCCACCATCGTCTTTTTTACGGGTCGTAACCTTTATGTTTTTGGTTTTATGCTTGGCATAGCTGGCAGCCAATTTGTCATTCATGCCGCTGGCTGATTCCTGATCTATCCAAAACGAAGGTTTGACTGTGTTTTGTAGTACTTTGATCTGTGATAGGGCTTTTTGTTCTTGACCCTTAAAGCGCCTGATTGTCCCTGGCGTGCGAGCCTTTTCTTTTAAGCGGCGAAATCTAATTACGTCTTCTTCTAAATTGATAATCCGGCGCTGAGAAAGATCGTATTCGTTAACCTGATTAGTAATCTGGTTAGTGTTGTTGAGCAAATAGGCATCGTAATTGCCCCTAAAGCTGTAGCAACGGCCATCACGAATTTCTAGCATCCGATCAACGTTGCTTAGAACATCGCGGTCGTGGGTAATAACTAGCACAGCTTCTTGGGCAGCCCTAAGCCACTTAATAAAAGCCGTCTTAGCGACGTAGTCCATGTGATTAGTTGGCTCATCAATCAGTGCAACATGGCCGCGGCTGCGTTGGACCTTAATCAGCTCAATCATCCGCTTTTGGCCACCGCTCAGGGAACCAACCGGCAAATGCATTTTGGCTGGGTCAATCTGGTAGCTTTCAAACGCCTGTTTAATCTCATCTTCAATCTGGTAATAATCAAGCTGACCAAAGCGCTCCAAAGCATCAGAGAATTCTTGCATGCGAACGGTGTTGTCACCCATAGTCTCGGGATAAGTATCGATTATATGAGTTAAATGAGCGTACTCCGGTAAATCGCCCTGGATATATTCCAAAACAGTCTTGGCTTCGTGTCCATAGTGTTCTTGCCGACTGCTTATCACAACTGTCCCACGCTTAATGTTTACTTCGCCTTCAAAATCTTTATCTTCGCCAGTAATTAGATGAAGAAGGGTGGACTTACCAGTGCCATTACGACCAATTAAGCCAACCTTCTCATTGTCCTGAATTTCGAAGTTCAGATCATGGTAAAGTACTTTATCGCCAAAGGATTTTTCGCTAATTTCTACAGAGAAGAGCATAGCAGCTTATTATAGGCTATTTGACCTCTGTTACCTAACGCGCATTTATCTCGGATTTAATTATTCCTGATTATTTGGGGTATGAATTTCAGACTAACTGCATTAACTTGCTAACAAAACATAGACCCCCTTAGACCCAAACTGAAGCTAGCAGAGTATAGTATTTAGTATGGAACCACTGGCGGAGAAGATGCGACCTCGAACACTGGGCGATGTAGTCGGTCAGACTCACTTAGTCGATAGCGGTAAAATTGTCAGAGAAATTATCGAGCAAAAACATCCCACCAGCCTAATCCTTTGGGGGCCGCCAGGCAGCGGTAAAACCACCTTGGCCCGGATCATTGCCAGCGAAACAGGTGCCGAGTTCATCGAATTGAGTGCTGTGACTGCGGCCAAAGCCGATGTTAAACAGGTTATTGAGCATGCTAAGGGTAACCAACGCTTAAAGCTACAAACAATATTGTTTATTGATGAAATTCATCGCTTTAATAAGGCGCAGCAAGATACTTTTTTACCGCACGTCGAAAACGGTACAGTTATATTGATTGGAGCAACGACAGAGAACCCAAGCTTTGAAGTGATTAACCCCTTGCTTAGCCGCAGCCGGGTGCTGGTACTAGAACCATTATCACGTGATGACATTATCAAAATCATTAAAAAAGCCGCTAAATCAGAGAAGCTGACCACCAAGAAACTACCTATGGCCAGTATCGAGATGTTAGCTGACTTATCTGGGGGCGATGCCCGAGTAGCTCTCGGAAACCTAGAGCTAGCCAATCAAATAGCGCATAGCGCGATCACACCCGAAATTGTTCAGACCGCCGCCCAAAAACGTTTGCCAGGTTACGACAAAAAAGGCGAAAATCACTATAACGTTATTAGTGCTTTTATAAAATCGATGCGGGGGAGCGATGCAAACGCCACGCTATACTATCTAGCTCGTATGCTGCAAGCCGGCGAAGATCCAAAATTCGTGGCGCGCCGAATGGTTATTTTTGCTAGTGAAGATATTGGAATTGCTGCGTCACCGGCCCTGAACCTAGCCGTGGCAACTTTCCAGGCAATAGAGAGGATTGGTATGCCGGAATGTCAGTACAATCTATTTCACTGCGCATTAGTTCTTGCTAAGTGCGAAAAGTCCCGAACGATTGCTAATGCCATGTCCAAGGCTCAAGCCACTGCTCAAAATTTTCCAGACGTTGCTGTGCCGCTACATTTGCGAAACACGCCAGGTAAGCCAATTACTGGAGTAGGATTTTTACCAACCGAACTAAGCGACTTTTCTATTTTGTAGATTTGCTAGTTTTTTGGTTATAGAACTGTAAACCATAAAAAGCAGCTAGAGGCAGCAGTGCTAAGACAACGCCTAGACCAAACATAATGTAAGCTTGGTTATTGAACAGAGCGATAAAAGCGTTGTACATGTTTTCAACTACAATTCGCATGTTTGGACTAGTTACGTTTGATAGCACCGGCGGTCGAAAGAGTGGGCCTAGCAGCAATAACAATAATGCCGTCACAGCTATGACCGTGCCTTGAACCAAAGCGATCTGGTAGTATCGTCTACGATCACGGAAGTAAGGGTAAACAAGCAAAGCTAAAGCCATTAGCACACAGAGTGGGGCAACCCACATAAAGATGACGGCATAAGTGTAGAACGACGGCACGTTGTTGGCATCGACTAACACCAGCTGGTCGGGGAGGTTATTAACTCTTTCCCCATTAGCGTTAACATCTAGGCCAGTCGAATCAGCAAGAGTAATGAGTTTATCAATTGTTGACTTCACTCCAGTAAGATCCAAAGTTATCGATTTTTGCTGGCTAGATGTTAAATAAACCTGAAGCTTACTGACAGCCACGGTTAAAACTTTTGTAAAACGGTCGCTATCCAATAGCCCGCTAATCAATTTAGTAGCGGTGCTGCCAACTACATTTTTGATGACTGGGCGGTCAACCAGTGCTCGATCAACTACTTCCTGGGCTAAAGCCTGTCGGCTAGAGTCCGAAGTGATTGAGGATACAGCTGTCGCAGCAAAATTATCGGTGTTGAAAATTGCTTGATTGACCCATATAGCTGAATTCGCGATTATCAAAAAGAATGCCGCAATCATTGAAGTAATTGCTACCCGCCTCCAAAACCCATTATTTTTATTAATTTTTTTGTTACGTTCGCTTACTGGCTTAGTTTTCTTAGCATCTGTTGTTGCCATGTCAAACTCCTTATATATAGGCTTACTATATACTCATAAATCGAGTACTGCAATACTGCGTTGTCTCAAGACTTTCTCAGCTCAACTGAAGTACAATGAATATATGAGATTTCTAATAGTCGAGGACGAACATAAAATCGCCAATGCCATCAAGCAAGGGCTGGAACAAGAATCTTACGCTGTTGATCTTGCTTACGATGGCGATCAAGGATTAGCCTCAGCTTTGGCCGACGAATACGACCTTATAATTTTAGATAGGATGTTACCCGGCAACGCTGATGGCATCGAAATTTGCAAACAAGTCCGTAAGGCCGACATTCATACTCCGATATTAATGCTAACCGCAAGAGATCGGGTTAGTGACCGTATTGAGGGTTTGGATAGCGGTGCCGATGACTACCTAGTTAAACCATTCGCCTTTGAAGAGTTACTAGCTAGGATCAGAGCTTTACTGAGACGTCCTCAAGATGCCACTAGTCCTTTGCTTAAGGTTAAAGATCTGTCTCTTGATCCAGCTAACTTCGTGGTTAGACGCCAGGATAAACTGATCGATCTTTCCAAGCGAGAATTCGCGTTATTGGAGTATCTCATCCGTAATAAGGGCCGGATACTTTCCAAACAAAACATTATCAACCATGTCTGGGACTTTGATGCCGACGTTTTACCTAACACCGTCGAAGTTTACATGGGCTATTTACGCCAAAAAATCGACAAACCATTTAACGGTTCAGACTTGATTCATACCGTTCGGGGCTTTGGCTATAGGTTAGGGGATCAAAAGAGTGTTTAAATCCGCCGCTCTGAAACTGACTCTTTTTTATCTGGCCTTCATAATGGGCTTGAGTATTGGTTTTAGTTTATTTCTATATAGCGTTTCAAGTCATGAACTTCAGCGAAGCTTAAGAATACCCGAGCGTGGCGGCATCGTCCTGGTAAGCCCAAGAGATTATGAGAGTTTCCGAATTGGCCGGTTGGATGAAGCCGACGATCACCTGCGTTTTAACTTATTAGTTTTCAATCTAGTAATGCTGCTAGTTGGTGGAATGGTTAGCGCTGCACTTGCCAAAAAAACACTGGAGCCGATTGAGACTGCCATGAAAGCCCAGAGCCGATTCACGGCCGATGCTTCGCATGAGCTACGTACACCGCTTA
The DNA here is from genome assembly GCA_037139495.1 of Candidatus Saccharimonadota bacterium. Lineage (GTDB taxonomy): Bacteria > Patescibacteriota > Saccharimonadia > Saccharimonadales > JAUPVS01 > JAUPVS01. The sequence goes on from JBAXGG010000005.1 coordinate 20,367, forward strand.
CCGTCATGCAGACCGAGATCGAAGTTGCTCTTCGCAAATCAGATTTATCACCTGCTAAAGTCAAAGAATTGCTAGAAAGTAACCTAGAAGAGGTAATTAAACTTCGTAACCTCTCCGACAACCTGCTCAAACTAGCCCGCGATCATAACCAAGATCTAGAACTACAGACCGTGTCGATTGAAGATATTGGTACCGAAGCAATGACTTATTTCGTTAAAGCCGCTCAGTCTAAGCAGATTAGTATCGAGAATAATCTTAAACCTCTTGAAGTTCAGGCCAACCAACCAATGATGACTGAAGTTCTTGGCATATTGTTAGATAACGCCATCAAGTATAGCCCCAATAAAACTACAATCACTATCAGTTGTCGCCAATCCGGTAATACTGCCCATATCGATGTTGTTGACCAAGGACAGGGCATTAGCCAAAAAGACTTACCTCACATTTTTGAAAGATTCTATCGCAGTGACATTTCCCGTACGAAAAATACGAAAGATGGATACGGTCTAGGCTTATCTATTGCCAAACAGATGGTTGAACTACAAGGTGGCACAATTACAGTTGCCAGTACGATAGGTAAAGGATCGACCTTCACTATTAGTTTAGCCAACTTAAAGCAAACCTAAGTTGATTCTCAGCTTCCCGGACTAGATTAGGGGTAGATAGACAATAAATAAAGAAAGGATGCTATGAATGTTTTTAGTAGAGGTTTAAGGAATGCCTTCCGTAATCCGATACGTACCTTCTCGTTAGTGGCAATTCTGGGTTTAAGTATTGGCCTGGCGCTAGCTATGTTAGTGGCATACCAAGCAGTCGGTCAAAAAATTAGCTCCATTCAAAGTTCGGTTGGCAACATCGTCAGTATTTCTCCAGCTGGTGTGCGCGGTTTTGAGGGAGGTGGGAACCCTTTAACTACAGACCAAATTAACCCAATCACAAAACTGCCTAACGTAACTAGCGTTACGTTAAGTCTTAATGACCGCTTAACAACAGCCGACACAAGTTTAGTATCTTCCATAGAACCAGGGACACTGGGCCGGCGTTTTTCGCAAAACAATGGTGATAGTTTTACGCCTCCTCCCGATGCAACACGTTTTAGCTCTAGCGGAACTCGGAGCTTTACGCCTCCGGTGACTCTGGTTGGAACAACCACGCCTACTATCTTATCGAACACTCAAGGCGGAGGAACATTCGTATTAAAAAGTGGAAAAGTATTTGAATCCAATAGCATGGCCAACGACGCGGTAATTGGATCAAGCCTCGCTACTAAAAACAATTTAACGGTTGGCTCGACCTTTACGGCCTACAGTGCTTCAGTAAACGTGGTTGGCATATTTGATGCCGGTAACTCATTCGCAAACAATCAAGTTATTATGCCTTTAGCGACTGTACAAACGTTATCTGGACAGCCCGGACAGATTACCGCTGCAACTGTTAATGTTAATTCAATAACCAACATAGACTCGGTAACAATGGCAGTAAAAAATATGCTTGGAGCAACTGCGGATGTTACTAATAGTTCCATCCAGGCTCAAGCAGCAATCGCTCCACTTCAAAATATTCGTAGCATCTCACTTTATAGCCTAGTTGGCGCCGTTGTTGCTGGATCGGTTATCATCCTCCTTACTATGATCATGATTGTGCGTGAACGACGCCGCGAGATTGGTGTTCTTAAGGCCATCGGCGCATCAAACGTCAATGTTATGACCCAGTTTACTACCGAAGCCGTTACATTAACAGTGATGGGGGCTGTGATTGGAATTGTTTTAGGTGTTGTCGGTGGGAACCCCATAACAAAGTTATTAGTCACAAACAGTGCTAATTCCGGCACTCCAGCAGCAGGGGCAGGCAGATTAGCTCGCGGTACCTTCGGCGGTGTACGCAATAACTTGACCAGCATACACGGCGTAGTAGGCTGGAACATAATCCTCTATGGCCTATTAGCAGCAATCGTGATCGCAATCATAGGTAGCACTATTGCGTCCTACTTTATAGCAAAAATTCGACCCGCTGACGTCATGCGGGCGGAATAAGGAGATACTATGTTACAAGTAAAAGATCTCACTAAAGTTTTCGCCTCCGGCGATAATAAAGTCAAGGCCGTCGACAGTGTTAGCCTTAAAATCCCGGACGGTCAGTTTGCATCAATTATCGGTAAAAGTGGTAGTGGCAAGAGTACCCTTCTGAGCCTGCTTGGTGCCCTAGAAAAACCCACGAACGGTACAATAAGTGTTGACGATCAAGAAATTACCGGTCTGCATGACCGAGCACTCAGTAAATACCGTTGCCAAAAAATTGGCTTCGTATTCCAAAGCTATAATTTAGTCCCGAATCTCTCAGCACTAGAAAACGTAATGCTACCGATGGAATTTGCGCAGCTCGCAAAGACAAAACGCAAACTCCGGGCTCAGAAACTACTAAATCAAGTCGGGCTCGAAGGCGCCAAACAACTACGTAAGCCTGGTCGCTTAAGTGGCGGAGAACAGCAAAGAGTAGCAATCGCTCGTTCTTTAGCTAATCATCCTAAGCTTATCCTGGCTGATGAACCAACTGGTAACCTCGACACAGAGACAGGTAAAATGATCTTTGATTTATTGCACAGCCTTTCAAAGTCAGAGGACACTACGATTATTGCCGTTACTCACGATCTATCGATAGCCGGGAAAACTGATGTTACATTCAAACTTCAGGATGGTAAGTTAGTGAGCTAGCTTACTTTTTGTCTTTTTTAGTCTTGTGAGCAGTAGCTTTGTGTACAAACTGACTGCGAATCTGGAAGACAAAATACAAACCAACGACTGCCATCAGAACTTCCAAAACTAGACCAGAGATCGAACCGAAGCTGATGTTACGAATCCAATTGAAAACGTCGTAAGCCAAAAAGAATATGTTGCTATAAAAAATCAGGTTCCATCCACTCTTTTCCATACGCTTTAGTTTTGGAGTTGCGACAGCTAGTAATACTACGTAACCAACCTGGATCAAGAATGAGATCCAGACGATCAAGAGCAGGTCAATGTGACCAGCTGCACCGACAATAGCCCCAGTCAGGCCAAGAATGGCCAATAGCTCCATAACTGTGAAAATACCGAAGATTAGACCTACTAGCGCGAATACCCAGGCGTATTTGCCGAGCCACTTACGCCAATTCTCAGGCAGCTGAAAAGGCGCTTTCGTTACTAACACCTCGTTTAGTTTAGTTTCTAGTTTATCCAACATGATTTTAACCTCCGTAAGAATAGTTATATGTCAACAGCATAATGCTAGCGCCTCCACTTGATCAAGGACTTTATTTATTTTCCCGAGTACAATAGATACATATGGGAAGCTACCTAGAAGAAATAAAACGCCTCAACGACACTCAAAAAGCGGCTGTCGAACAGATCGACGGACCATTAATGGTAATAGCCGGACCAGGAACCGGCAAAACTCAGCTACTAAGCATGCGTGTCGCCCAAATACTTCAAAAAACCGACGCCAATCCAACTAATATACTTTGTTTAACTTTTACCGAAGCAGCCGCTCGCAATATGCGAGACCGCTTAGCACAACTAATTGGCGATGCAGCCAATCACGTTGGCATCTACACTTTTCACGGCTTTGGCAGTGAAATTATTCAGCGTTATCCTGAGTTCTTTAATGAGCATCCGCTACTAAAACCGGTTGAAGAGCTGGGATCTTACGAAACCCTAGCTGATATCTTTAGCCACCTGGGCCATAACAACGCCTTGCAAGCCAAATTAGATGAGGACTTTTTGCATCTGCGTTCCAGCTCTATCGCCATAAGCTGGCTCAAACAAGCTGGCATTGCACCAGAGGATCTGGCGACTCTTGTTGACGGCAACAAAGCTTTTATCGATTTTGCAAATCCGCTAGTCAAACCAGTTTTCGCCGAAAAAACTGCCGGAAACCTATTAGCTACTTATCAAAATCTACTGACCGATTTAAGGAAATTTACTTCTAAAGCTGCTGACCAATCGCTAGCTCAACAGTTCAGTGATGAACTGGCTACAGCCATCGAAGAAGTTAACCCAGAAGGTCGCTATGCGCCCGCGATGACGGCCTGGCGAAACAAGTGGCTTTCTCAAAATCTGTTCAAAGTTTGGCATCTAAGCGACCAACGACGGACTCGCTTTTTAGAGGCGTTATCTGGGGTTTACAGCCAATACCAACAAGCCCTGGCTAAAAAAGGCTGGTACACCTACGACGACATGATTCTTCGTACTATAAATGCCTTAGAGTCGGAGCCAGAATTACGACTAACGTTGCAGGAACAGTATCAATACATCATGGTAGACGAATACCAAGATACCAACGGCGCCCAGAACAAGTTATTAGAACTCTTGGCCGATAATCCGGTCCACGAAGGTCAACCGAATCTAATGGTAGTAGGCGATGACGACCAAGCAATTTACCGTTTCCAAGGCGCAGATTTATCCGTCATGCTTGACTTCATTAAACGCTGGCGCAATGTTGAGCGAATCGTCTTGGACAAAAACTATCGCTCCGGTAATGAATTACTAAAACTATCTCGAGAAGTTATTTTGCATGGCCAAGAAAGATTAGAAAATCAGGTAGAAGGCATCAGTAAGGAGTTATCCAGCGGCTACCCAATCGCACCACCAACTGTGATTAAACGTACCCAAGCCATTTCAGAACTCGACCAATACGCCGAAGTTGCTAAAACTGTTGCAGGGCTAATTAAAGGTGGGAAAAAGCCCAGCGAGATTGCTATTTTGGCACCAAAACATAATTATTTACGATCACTGGTGCCGTATTTATTAGACCAAAAGTTGCCGGTTAGTTATGAACGACGCGAGCATATCCTGAACCAACCCAAAATTGTTGAGCTGTTAACTTTAGCCGAGCTCGTACAAGCCGCCGCTGATGGACAGTGGGGCCAGGTTGATGCACTTTTGCCTAAGGTGCTAGCGGCTGAATATTGGCAGATTGACCCGATGTTAATCTGGAACATTTCTGTTGAGGCCTATAAAACTAAAAAATTATGGCTCGAGATTATGCTGGAGCATAAGAATATCCAGCTACAAAATATTGCTCAGGCCCTTCCTGTATTAGCCGGGCAGGCAAATGTACTGCCGCTCGATACCATCCTCGACATATTAATCGGCAATCAACCGATACTAATAGGTAAAAAAAGTTGGAAGATACCTTACCGGTCATTCTATTTCAGCGAAATTCGCTTAAATAAATCAACGCAGGAATATTTTGTCCTACTTGGGCAAATCAGTACGCTGCGCGAACGACTAAAAGAATACCACCCCGGACAACCATTGACTCTCGCCAACCTTCTACAATTCGTTAATCTATACCAGCGGAGCAATCTAAACTTACTTGATACCAATCCTCATACTACAAATCCCGAAGCCATCGAGCTAATGACAGCCTATAAGGCTAAAGGTCTAGAGTGGGATACCGTGTTTGTATTGGGGGCACACGAGGATGTCTGGGGGAGCAGGGTGCGCAGCAGTAATTACAGCTTTGGTCTGCCACATAATCTAGAATGGGTTAAACCGGCTCGTGATAGCGAAGATGATCGACTAAGGCTTTTTTACGTAGCCATAACTAGAGCCAAAAATAACCTTTATTTAACTGGCTATGACAAAGCCTATAATGGCAAACTCAGCCAAGCTCTATACTGGTTAAGCCAACAAACTAACCCAACTAGACTGCCCGCCAGTAATACTGCCGACTTAATCCATAGCCAAGAAATTCACTGGGGCTTAAAAAAAGTCGAAAAACGCAGCCTTCAAGACAGTTTGAAACCATTTATTGATACTTATCAGCTAAGCGCTACTCATCTTAATAGTTTTCTCGATCTAACACGTGGCGGACCAAAACACTTCTTTTTTAGACACATGCTCCATTTCCCAGAGGCAATTACACCCAGCTCGGTATACGGTTCGGTGGTCCACGAGGTTTTGCACTATATGCACGTAAATTTAACTAAAACTGGTAGATTGCCGAAGCTTAGCTTCTTGCAATCTTTGCTTGAACAGAACTTAAAAGATTCGGCCTTGTTGCAAACCGATAAATCTCGACTTATCGAACGAGGTTACCAAACGCTCTCCGGATTCTACCCATTCGCCTCTCAGCAATTCCTAAAAACCGATAAGAGTGAGACTAACTTCAAAAACGAGGGTATAGTTTTAGGCGATGCCAGATTAACCGGTAAAATTGATGCTCTCCGTCAAGTTAGTCTGGGGGAATTGGAGATTATTGATTATAAAACCGGAATCCCACTACATGACTGGCATGCTAAAGGTGCTTACCCACAAGTCCGATCCCACCTATACCAGCAACAGCTAGTCTTTTATCAACTAATGGTGAACGGCTCGGCTCATTACAAAGATCAAAAGGTAAGCAAACTGGCTTTACAATTTGTTGAACCAGACGAGGATGGACAGTTAAGTTACCTAACCTATCAGCCTAGCCAAGAAGACCTGGACCGCTTACGAGGGTTAATTAAAGCCGTCTGGCAACACATTACAGATCTAGATTTTCCAGAAACCCGTCAGTACAGCCTAGATCCTAAGGGAGTTAAACAGTTCGAAAATGACTTACTGAGTGGGAAAATATAACTACTTCTTGCGACGAGTTGGTTTAGCTTTTTTAACTGTCGAGGCAACTTTAGCTAAAGCAGCTTTAGGAGCGAAAAGGTATAGATATAAGTTAACACCTACAATACCACCGATTAATGGTCCAGCAACATATGCCCAGCTCCAGTTGTGGACACCAAGCGCGATAGCTGGGTTTCCAATACCGTTAGAACCGAGCGAAGCAACCATTGTTCCAATAAAAATCGCGCCGGCAATTGTAGCGGCGTACTGTAGCCCTTCGAATTCCTGCAAAACAGCGGCTGCGACACCAAAAGCAATCACAAAGCCGGCAATCGCTTCAGCAACAATTACCCTGTAGGCGAATACCTGAGGTGTTGAAGGCAATGGAGTATTGGTTAGGTATGTATAGAGCCACCAAGCAAATGCGCCACCAGCGAACTGGGCAGCCAAAAAACTGACGGATTTAACAGTTGAGTTTTTACGAGCCGACCATAGACCTAAAGTTACGGCTGGGTTGAATTGAGCCCCAGAGTTACGAGCCAACAATAATGCACCCCCCAGGAAAGCTAAGGCAACGCCAGAGCTTAAAAAGTACGAATAACCAACACCTGACTTACCAACGGCAAGTAGAACAGTAGTAAGAACGGCAACGCCCAAGAACTCAGCGGCGACTTCAGAAACTTTAAATCGTGACAACATACTCGTGAACCCTCCTTAAATATATGACATAAGCATAGTACGGATTGACCTCTTTGTGAAGAGGAAAATCCTAATGACGCTGTTTGCGACGACGTAAACTGGCAACCTGCAAACGAACCGCGTGTCGATCTATTAAAGACTGAGCTTTGTCTAAAGTAATCTGATCTTTGGCTTCGGCCCTGAGAGTTTTAGCACTTTCATAAGCCTTCTCGGCCTCCTGAATATTAATCTCATCCTCTCGGTCAGCCTCATCTACTAAAACGCGCACTATGTTTTCTATGATCTCAATAACGCCTCCATTGCTGGCAAAATACTCCCATTTAGACTCTGGGTCATTTTGGGCACGTTTAACGATTATAACTCCTGGTACAGCGACACTAACTAAAGGTGCGTGATTGGTGAAAACACCAATCTCGCCATCTGGCGTCGGTAGCCTAACCTCGTAGACCTCTTCAGTCAATTTTGTCCCTTCAAGGGTTACTAGCTCAAATCGTAGCACTTATTTGACGTCCTTAATTGAGCCCTTCATATAGAAGGCGCCCTCAGGCTTATCATCATGCTTACCGTCCAGGATCTCACGAAAGCCGGCAATCGTATCTTTGAGAGGGACGTATTGACCCTTGTTACCGGTAAAGTCCTCAGCCACAAAGAACGGCTGGGTCAAGAAGCGCTGGATACGTCGAGCGCGAGCAACGGTCTGCTTATCTTCGTCACTTAGTTCTTCCATACCCAAAATGGCAATAATATCTTGAAGGTCCTTATAACGCTGCAAAATCTGCTGAACTTCGCGAGCCACGTTGTAGTGATCCTCACCAACAATTTCTGGATCGAGAATAGTTGAGTTTGAATCTAGCGGGTCAACGGCCGGGTACAAACCTAGTTCGGTTAAAGCACGGTTTAATACGATTGTTGAATCGAGATGGGCGAAGGTTGTGGCTGGAGCTGGATCGGTAAGGTCATCAGCTGGCACGTAAACGGCCTGGACGGAAGTAATCGAACCTTTATGGGTTGATGTAATCCGCTCCTGCAAGCCACCCATTTCTTGGGCTAGAGTTGGCTGGTAACCGACGGCGCTAGGTAAGCGACCAAGAAGGGCCGAAACCTCGGCACCGGCCTGAGTAAAACGAAAAATATTATCAATAAATAGAAGTGTGTCTTTGCCTTGGTCACGAAAGCCTTCGGCGATCGCCAAACCTGACAGAGCTACGCGTAAACGAGCACCAGGTGGCTCATTCATCTGGCCAAAAACTAAGGAAGTCTTATCTAGCACACCGGAGTCTTTCATTTCATGGTAAAGATCATTACCTTCGCGGGTACGCTCACCAACACCAGCAAAAACAGAATAACCACTATGGAACTTAGCGATGTTGTTAATAAGTTCCTGGATAAGAACGGTTTTACCAACACCCGCACCACCGAATAAGCCAACCTTACCACCCTTGGTAATTGGCGCAATCAGGTCGATAACTTTCATACCCGTTTCTAGAATCTCAACGCTGCCAGACTGTTCGGAAAGGCTAGGTGGAGCACGGTGAATTGGAGCCCGTTGCTTAAATTCGCCACCTTTAGAGTCGATTGGTTCGCCGATGACATTAAACATACGTCCTAGAGTCTTTTCACCAACTGGAACGCTAATTGGTGCACCTGTGTCTACGACAGGGCTATCTCGCTCTAAACCATCAGTAGAACCAAGGGCAATGGCCCGAACGGCGGTTTCGCTTAGGTGCTGAGCGACCTCTAAAACTAATGTCTTACCATTATTCTTAACTTCAAGCGCGTTATAAATAGCTGGCAGGTTACCCTCGCCAAAATTAATATCAATCACCACGCCGACAATCTGCGTAACTCGTCCATTCTTCATTTTTGTTGTTGCTGTTGCCATTATTAAAACTCCCCAGTCTGACGGATAGCTTCGCTGGCCTTATGTAAATCATCCGAGCCTACTATTTCAAGTATTGAACTTGCTACAAGCTCTGCTACTAGTCGAACGTCGTGATAACTTGGGCTCCTAACATCAACTCCAAGTTGAGCCATAGCCATAGTAATGGCTTCTGTACTGATAGAAGTTTTATCGCTTGCAGTTTCTATATCTGTAATTGCCATCTTATCTCTCCTTATACTTTTTTCTGAACGTATTTCGTCTGCACAATATTCAACCAACTTACCTAGAACGTGGCCAGCTTCTGAGCCTAGATTTTTCATGTGATCGCCTCAGCGCCACCGGTGATTTCGGCAATTTCCTGGGTGATACTGGCCTGGCGAGCGGTGTTTAGAGCTAGGGTCAAATCGCCTATAATGTCGGTAGCGTTATCACTGGCGTTCTTCATAGCTATCATACGCATGGAGTGTTCGCTAGCAAAACTCTCCAGGATATCCTGGCTGAGCTGAGCCTCGATTAGGCGAAGGCTAACATTATCTAGGACTGCACGTACCGAAGGCTCGAAGATTGCCTGTTCCAAATCTGAGTCTATTTCTATTTCCTGAAAAGCAGCTGGTAAAAGGCGATGGCTCATGACTTCCTGTCTAATACTAGACTTATAGTCAGTAAAAATTACGTCTATAGCATCAGCCTGACCACTCGTAAACATTTCAACGACACTATTTAGGAGCGGTCGTATATCGTTAGCCGTTGGATGTTCGGGGAAGTTTTGATAAACGGCAACAACCTCGATATCCTTAATCTTAGACACATAACGAGCGACCTGCCGACCAATAACGATGGCCTGACTTATTATACCCTCTGCTTTATCTTGCTGTAGCTCCTTGGCGAAAGTACGAAGGACGTTGCTATTGTAAGCTCCAGCAAGCGTACGATCACTAGCAATAACGAGATGTAATCGAGTTTGAATCTTGTGCTGCTTAAACAAAGGATGCTCATTGACATCAGTTAATTGTCTTAAACGAGTTAAGATTTCACTGGCCACGTTACTAAAATCGCGCGACTTGTAAGCTGCCTCCTGGGCACGGCGCATCTTACTAGCCGACACCATCTCCATGGCCTTGGTAATCTGCTTAGTATTCTTGATAGAACCCATGCGGCGCTTAAGGAGTTGTGTGCTAGCCACGGGAGGCCCCGTCTATATAAATCTCTTCAACTACCTGAGCATAGAATTCGGGTGATCGCGCATCTGTCGGCCACAATGGTAATTCTGCAATCCTAGCAAGCTCCTTGATAACTGGAAATGCGGCGCCCATCTGTGCAACAACTACATCATAGGGGCTGGAGTCTTTACTGACTGCATTAGCTGCTCTCAACCCAAGCTCACGCGCTACACGGTGCCGCAGGTCTATATCTGAGAAAGCTTCTTTCAACTCATCTACTTCCTGACGCGTTAATGATGTTGGGGCATCCATGATTAAACCTTGCTTTCTGCTACTACGTCTGGCTTCTTCTCAACCAAATAGCTTTTAGCCACCTGTTCGGCAGCCCTTAGTATTACATCCTTAGTCTTGTCGGACGGTTTGTCGCCCTTATTAAGCTCGTCCATGTCTTTGCGGTTACCAGAATGCAAGCGATTCAAAAGAGCCTTTTCGGCATCTTTGATTTTTTCGACAGGTACGTTATCGAAAGCACCGCCAGTAGTCGCCATCAATGCAGCCGTTTGTTCCCAGATACTCATCGGTGAAAATTGCGGTTGTTTGAGCAGCTCTGTCAGTAGTTGTCCACGCTGAATGCGTTGTTTAGTTTCTTCGTCTAGATCAGTCGAAAACTGAGCAAAGGCAGCAAGTTCACGGAACTGTGCCAAACTCAAACGTAATGTACCGGCCACGCTTTTAACAGCCTTGGTTTGAGCCGCTCCACCAACACGAGATACTGACAAACCTACTGATATAGCTGGTCGAATACCCTGATAGAATAGGCTTGTTTCCATGAAAATCTGACCATCGGTGATAGAAATCACATTAGTTGGAATATAGGCCGAAATGTCTCCGGCCTGAGTTTCGATGATTGGCAGAGCAGTTAAAGATCCGCCGCCTTTTTCGTCGGAAAGCTTGGCTGAGCGTTCCAGAAGGCGAGAATGAAGATAGAAAACGTCACCAGGGTAGGCTTCGCGGCCAGGAGGACGCCGTAGCAAAAGTGACATTTGTCGATAGGCAGCAGCATGCTTGGTCAAGTCATCGTAGATAATTAAAGCGTGCTGGGAGTTGTCACGAAAGAATTCGCCCATAGCGGTTCCAGCGTATGGCGCTAGGTACTGCAGGGAAGCCGGATCCGAAGCGCTGGTAGCGATGATAATCGTCTGATCCATAACACCTTCGCGTTTCAAACGTTCGATCATGCGGGCAACTTTAGAAAGCTTCTGACCAATCGCTACGTAAATGTTTATAACGCCAGTGCCTTGCTGGTGCTGGTTAATCATAGTGTCAACAGCGATTGCGGTTTTACCGGTTTGACGGTCACCAATGATCAGCTCGCGTTGACCACGACCAATCGGTACCATTCCATCGATGGCCATAATGCCGGTCATTAGTGGTTCGTGGACTGATTTACGATCAAGAACTCCTGGGGCAGTACGTTCAACTAAACCAGTGTGGCGAGTTTTGATGGGACCTTTATCATCAAGTGGGCGACCGAGTGGGTCAACCACACGACCAATCAGCTCTGTGCCAACCGGTACTTCTAGAACTTTACCAGTTAGGCGAGCTTTAGCACCAGCCTTTATAAGTGTATCGTCACCAAGTAAAACCGTACCAATTTCGTCTTCCATGAGGTTAAGCGCAAACGCCGTAACAGTCGATCCGTCGGTTGCTTCAATCTCAAGCATTTCGTTGAAGCCAGCTTTACTTAAACCGTAGATCCAAGCAATACCGTCTCCCACGCGAGTTACGACACCAACTGTTTCAAAATCACCGCTGCGCTTGAGTTCTTCAATTGCCGATCGAATGTCGGCTCCAAGTTCTTTAATCGATATATTTGCCATGATCTTCCTTAAACTCTAATTAATTTATCTAGTTTACCGCGAGCTGTCTCATCAAGCTGCTTGTCGGGAGTCTGAATTTTAATACCGCTGAGGACATCGGGTTGAACCGACTCCTGGATAACGAAAGTATTGGCTTGCGGGTATTCTTTGGATAAAAGTTTTTGGACTTCTTCTTTAACTCCAGAACTTAATGGGAAAGCTGTGGTAATTTGGGTTTCAATAATGCCGTCTTTAGCACGAGTGGTCATAACATCGCGTAGAATGACATCAAGGTCTTTAGTTTGGTGAGCCTGCAACAGATAGGCGGCAATCTCTTTCGACAACTGCTTAACTGGTTTGCGATCGGATAGCATTCGAGCTATTACCGCTGCCAGTTCAGTACGTTTTGTAACTTCCACTATTTGGCTGCCTTTGTAATCGGCGCTAGTAATTTTTCAATCAAGGTAGCATCTTTTTTAGCGTCGATTTTCTCTTTCAATAGAGTACCGGTGGCGACTGCAACTAAATTAACCAGCTCTTTTTTAAGACTCAGTTTAGCGCGTTCAATATCTTCAATGATTCGGTTTTGAGCATCCTCCATTAAGGCGTCAGCTTTACGCCGGGCATCGGTTTCAGCCTGCTTTATAATTGCACCGGCCTCAGAATGAACTCCAGCGAGAATCTTATCGGCATCAGCTCGAGCCTGATGCAAAATCTCTTCGACTTTAATATCTAGCTCAGATTTTTCTTTTTCCATCTCCAAACCTAGTAATACCCCTTTGTCGATGGTTTTACGGCGGTCTTCGAGAGTTTTAACGATCTTACTAAGCGCAAACTTCTTGATCAGCCAGAAGAGGACCAAAAAGGTGAAAGCCTGCGCCAAAATAGCTAGCGGGTCAATGCCTAAGGCCGCGATACCTTGTGGTTCGGCAGCAGCCTCAGCTGAGACTAGTAATGTTGGAAGTAGTGCTATCACCTTAATGAATCCTTTCTAAATTACTTGAGTAAGAACGCGCCTAGTAAGAAGGCGAGTAGTGCTGTTACTTCAATCATCGCCGCGATGATAATGATCTGCGTAGCGGCTTTACCAGCTTCTGGGTTACGACCCAAAGCCTTCATGTAGTTGGAACCAACCAAACCCAGACCGATTGCGGCAGCACCAAAAGCGATCCCGGCCATAATACCCTTGCTCATCGCCTGGGCACTGGCTGCTTCTGCTAGAATTTGAACCATAATTTTAACTCCTTATTAATCCCTTATATTATAACTCGCCTTGGCGAGATGGCTCTAATGTTCACCAGCTGTAACCGTCGTTTCGACCTTAGGTAACGGAGGCTGATGATCGGTGTGAATCTCATGACCGGATAAATCGGTATGGCTAATTGCTAACCCGAGATAGGTGCCGGCAAGCACAGTAAATACGTAAGCTTGGATAAACGCTACCAGTGCTTCGAACGCAAAAATAGGAATCACGGCTAAAGGTGTTCGACCATTGGCGACAATTATCGAGGTAAAAACAGTGACTAAAATTTCACCGACGGCTGTATTCAAAAACAAACGCAGGCTGAGACTAAGAATTCGTGTAAATTCACCAAAAACTTCTAAAAAACCTATGAACATATTAAGTGGGTTTAGTGGTTTATCTGTAAAGTAATGCTGAGCGTGGCCGCGCCAACCCTGTTCTTTAATGCTAAGATACTGCACCATCAATATAGCGATTACAGCCAAAGCGATCGTACCATTTAAATCCGCAGTGGCGGCTCGAAAAAGAGCTGTGTGAGTTGTGCCCGTATTGCGGAAGACGCTCTCGCCAACAAATGGTAGCAGTTCGAACAAATTAGAGAAGATGATAAAAATGAAGTAAACACCGAAGTACGGGGCAAACCTAGCGGCTGTCTCGCGACTCCCAAAAGCTCCTTCCAGTAGTTTGATTATAAAGTCGACCATATATTCGATGGCATTACGGAAAAAACCGTTTTTAGGTCGAAACTTTATACTACGGGCGGCAATGATCATCATTAAAACGATTAATACTGAACAAATCGAACCATATAAAATCGAGTTAGTAATATGCAGGGGACCGACGTTAAAAAGAGGCTCGGCCCGCAGACTAACGTGAATATCAGGAGCCGCGAAATTAAAGGCAAGCATTAAGAGATAACTCCTTGGCTCTTAACACAAGCATCTAGAGTCGTCGTCTGGCCGGCGGCTTTTTGTCTCTTCATCTCTCTCTATTATAACAGTAGTCAGCCTGGTGTCGCAAGCGTGATATAATGTTGGTATATGGCTACAACCCAATCAAATATTGTTATATATAGCGCCGACTGGTGTGCTTTCTGCCACGCAGCTAAAGATTACTTAGATAAAAAAGGTCTCAAATACACTATAAAAGATATCGAAAGCGACCCTGCCAACGCCCAAGAAGTTGTTGAAAAATCCGGCCAAATGGGCATACCTGTGCTCGATATTGACGGGACTATTATCGTAGGCTTCGATCGACCCAAAATCGACGCCGCCCTCCAACGTTAAACTGTGATAAATATCACGTTAAGTATTTAGTTTCCAGGAGTATAATATTAGTATGTCTTTACACGAACAAGAATTACCCGGGTCAGATTGGCAGGCACCCGACTCTGCCAGGGAGCTAGAACTACTTAACATGGATGGGCCAGAAGGGCCTTTTTTTAACCCCGAGCACGAAGTCGCTGAAGGAGCTTTCTTTGCTGGTGATTTACCAGTTCCTGGCTACAAAGAGTGGCCCGTTCAAACCTTCGAATTCAGCAACGGGAAACTAGTCGGTAATAGTGTCCTCGATGCCACCCGTGCCACTCGCCTAAGGTGCGTCGTTGATGCTGTCGCATATAACAACGACAACCTAGGAGCTTTTCATATGCCAATCGATCAGTCAGTTACACAATCTGCACATAATTTTGAGAAATTCTTGAATAAAGAGATCCGGCTTCATGGTCATTCATTTAAATACAGTGAAGTACTGCCACCAGTAGCAGTCTTAGCATTGCTAGAAACAGTTTGGGCAGCAGAGAATAACCCCATATTGCAGGCCCTTAGACAACTTCGTAACGACTACCAGGATCGACTCAGTTCAGCCGTTATGGCCGATCTAGTGCAAGACGTCATCTATGCGACTCAACAAAACCTGCTAACCCATATGTATACTAGCCACGTCAAAGAACTACGCAAACTCTAGCCAAAGCTAGTAAGCCTGTGCATAATACTATTTATGGCTTTCGAGGATTTCAAACAAAAAGAAGCAGTCTTTGTAGTCTATACCGGCGAAGGTAAGGGCAAGACTAGTGCTAGTATGGGCCTGATGACCCGTGCACTCGGTACCGACTGGAGCGTGGCCTTTATCCAATTCATTAAACACTGGGAAGTCGGTGAACATTTATTCATTTATAAAATCCAACCGTTATTTAAAGATAAGTTATACTTTTATAAGGGCGGGAAGGGTTTTTATAACGCCGGTGACATCAGCGCTAAAGGCGTTACCGAGGAGCAGCATAAGCAAGCTGCTCAAGAAACCTACGACCAAGCTTACCGGTGCGCTACCAGCGGCAAATACAATCTAGTTATTTGTGATGAGATAAATAATGCCGTCAATAACGGCCTGCTAACCGTCAATCAGATGAAGAAACTCATTAAAGACCGCGCACCAGGCACTAGCCTATGTTTCACTGGACGTAACTACCCCAAAGAACTAATGTTCCTGGCCGACATTGCTACCAACATGACAAAACTTAAGCACCACTTTGACGATAAATTTCTAGCTAACAAAGGGATAGATTACTAGCCATGGCCTCTTTTTTATACTTGCTAGTTGGCTACCCGGGGTCAGGAAAGACTACCGTTTCTAAACTTATCCACGACAAAACTGGCGCGGTCCACCTTTGGGCCGACCAAATTCGTAAAGAACGCTTTATTAAACCTAACTACGGCCACGCCGAAAATACTGAACTATACAATTATATGAATGAAGAAACTGCGCGATTATTGTCTAGTGGGCAAAGTGTGATTTTTGATACTAATTTTAACTTTTTTGCAGACCGACAGAGGCTTCGTTCAATAGCCAAAAAAAATGACGCTAAAACGGCAATAATTTGGGTCAAAGCACCACTAGCAATCGCAAAAAAACGAGCTACAAGTCAGGCCCACAACCAAGATTCAAGGGTACTTGGTAATATGAGCGATCTGGATTTTGAGCGTCTCAGTGGACATCTAGAAGAACCACGCCCCGAAGAAAATCCTATTATCGTTGATGGCACCGTCAACAATGAAAACTTAATAGGTTTTTAATACATGCTCTGTACAGCGGGGGTATGGATAAAATACCAGAGATCATTTAATTAGTATCGATGTGGCCGAGCCCCACTACCCTCACAAAGACGTTAAGTTTTTTGGTGTCACGACGGCAGATTTTATCAAAAACAAATACCGTACTTATACCTCTAGTAACGCTCTTTAAAATTATTTGGTTGTTTGCGGAATAGTCGAATTAAGTTATCAAGCATAACAAAGATAATCACCAGCAAAAAACCAATTGCCGGAATTATACTGAAAACAATATCTTTGAGCCTAGACGGCCAAGGTAGTCTACGGAAATCTACTTGCTTGAATGTGCCTCGTTTTTTGTGATACCATTTGGTTTTTCGTTCCCGCCAAAAATATTCAAAAAATTTGCCAGAAGCGTACTCACGGCCATCAATACTAACTAGTAAACCGGGAGTACCGCGAGTGATCAAACCATGTTCGGCAAGCACAAACGAAACGTCCTGGTCCTCGTGAACAGCCTCATCATCCAAACATAGTTCACTGCGAATCGTCAGCCAATGCTTGCGTCGTAATCCCATATTTGCGCCCCAAACTACCGGAATACCTAGATAACCCTGGCTTTCCCAAAAATATACACGAGTCCAAAAGGTGGTCGTCCACTTCCATAACCAGGGCACCACCAAACTCTTAGACAGCCCACTTGTGGCAGCTAACTCTGGGTCATCAATAAAGGCCTGGCGAAGTTTTTCGACCCAATCCGGCGCTATAATAACGTCGGCGTCAATACGGCTTAATATATCACTTTTCGCACTGTTAAAGCCGGTATTGCGAGCTGCAGTGCGACCCTGAATCTTTTCGTTTACAACCCTGACGAAATTGTAACTGTTAGCTACCTTCGCGGTTTTATCAGTCGAGTTATTATTAACCACAATTACCTCATCAGGTCTAACAGTTTGGGCAGCAATAGCCTTCAGACATGCCATTAGATGGCGTTCTTCGTTGTAGGCTGGTATAATTACAGATACTGTTAATGCTTTATTTGACATAAAATCCTTATTTAAATAGTATCAAATGCCACAAACAAAGAAGAATCCAAAACACTACCGACAGAGGCCATTTTACAATCGGCATTGGGGCAGCAATGAAGCCCGTAATCGGACTCGCCTCCTTCAACATCTCCAAAAACTCCGTCTAGAAAAGCCAGTCTACTGGTTCCGCGAAAGACAACTATGGCAAAGATTTCTGATTATAATTATGTCCTTAGTGCTTCTAGCTGTTGGCAGTATGTACGGCGTGGCACGCTGGTATATCGCCATTCATAGTCATGAACAGCTCCATCTCGGGACGACTTTCATTCCGTCTTATGCTGAGTTCTACGGGCTTGATCCCAAAGAGACTTTTAGTGCTTTGATTTATGATTTGGGCATTCGCCAGTTCCGTCTTGTTAGTTATTGGAATGAAACCGAACCAACCAAAGGTAAATATGACTTTAGCCAACTAGACTGGCAAATGAAGATGGCCGAGGCTACTAATACTAAAATTTCTTTAGCTATCGGTTTACGGCAACCTCGCTGGCCGGAATGCCACATGCCCGACTGGGCTGTCAATGAACCTACGGCCGTTTGGTCGCAACAACTCAAAGACCAGATAGGACAGGTAATTGCCCGCTACAAAAACAGCCCCGCCTTAGAAAGCTATCAATTAGAAAATGAATTTTTCTTAAAGGCTTTCGGAGAATGCTCAAACTTTGACCGCGACCGACTGGTTAATGAGTTCAATTACGTCAAGCAACAGGATCCTAATCACCCGGTTATAATAGCTCGTAGTAATAATGCGCTGGGCTTGCCGGTCGGCAAACCAACCCCCGACCAGTTCGGCGTTTCTGTATATAAGCGGGTATGGGATAAAACCATCACGCATCGTTATTTCGAATATCCATTCCCGGCTTGGTTCTACGGCTACTTAGCTGGGGCAGGACAGATCCTAACTGGCAAAACGATGGTTGCGCACGAACTGCAAGCCGAACCATGGTTACCACCCGGCTATGAGATGAATGACCCAGCCTCCGTTCCCGAACAAAATAAATCTCTCGACGCCAAACGACTCCACGATCGAATCAACTACGGTCGCGCCACCGGCATGAAGACCGTCGACCTGTGGGGAGCCGAGTGGTGGTACTGGCGCAAAACGGTTGTCCATGACGACAGCCTCTGGAATGCCGTGAAACAAGAGGTCCAGGATACCCAGCGGACTAATTCTTATTTCTAAAGTTTTTTACTAAAGAGCACCATAAATGCAATAGTTGTCAAGGTGTTAATCTGTTATAATATCGCTCATGGCTAAGAAGAAACATGCTGCTAGTGGCAAGATCCAAAACCGCCGCGCCCGCTTCGACTACGAACTGGGTGATTCTTTAGTGGTCGGTATGGCTCTTAACGGTCGCGAAACTAAAGCTCTACGAATGGGCCACGGTCACCTTAAAGGAGCCTACGTAGTTGTTAAGGATGAAGAACTCTGGTTGCTAAACGCCACTGTTACTAGTGTACCCGGAGTATCTCTAGAAGAAAATGAGAAAACTCGCAGCCGTAAACTGCTTGCCAAAAAACGCGAGATCGAAGATTTAGTCGCCGCTAAACATCAGGGCCGCAGTATTGTACCTTTAGAAATTCTAACTCGTGGCCGCTACGTTAAATTGCGCATTAGCGTCGGTAAGGGTAAGAAGAATTACGATAAGCGCCAGGTAATTAAAAAACGTGATCAAGACCGTGACATACGAAGCGGCACACTTTAGTTGCCACCAGAGGCGACATCTTATATAATCACAACCTGTATTCCCGGGTAGCTCAATGGTGGAGCAAGAAGCTGTTAACTTCGAGGTTGTCGGTTCGAATCCGACCCCGGGAGCCAAA
>JBAXGG010000006.1:0-34858 GCA_037139495.1 Candidatus Saccharimonadota bacterium
CGTGAGCTGGGTTCAGAACGTCGTGAGACAGTTCGGTTTATATCCGCTGTGGACGTCAGGAAATTTGAGAATAGCTGTCCCTAGTACGAGAGGACCGGGATGGACGCACCGCTGGTGTACCAATTGTTCTACCAAGAGCATTGTTGGGTAGCTACGTGCGGACCGGATAAGCGCTGAAAGCATATTAAGCGCGAAGCCGCATTCAAGATTAGATTTCCCTATGAGACCCCTGATAGACGATCAGGTTGATAGGCGCAAGGTGTAAGCACGGTAACGTGTTCAGCCGAAGCGTACTAATAGGTCCATCGACTTTTTATGAACCATGAAATATGCCTTTCGGGGTAGATTTCATGGTAGTACATTGACTAGTTATTGGTGCTTATCATTTGATAACACTATTTAACTCGCCGTTTGTTTAATTCGACATCATTCAATTATGATCCGTGCATTTTAAGCATGGACACCAATAAACACCTCTATGGTTTTGACCTTTTGGGGTGGAATTGGTGCCCATGGCGCGAGGGAAACACCTGTTCCCATACCGAACACAGAAGTTAAGCCTCGCAGCGGTTACAATACTTGGGGGTTCACCCCTGGGAAAATAGCACGGTGCCAAATTATACAAATAGCCGCCCGAACAGGGCGGCTTTTGTCTAGGATAGTTAATTCATACGACATAATAAAAAGGACTTCCAAATTGGAGGTCCTTTTTCTTAATCGAGGAATAGTCATTTCAATGACAATTTGCCAAGTTCTTGAAGGACCCTTTTCTTGGCAGCTTTAAGTTTATCAACATTACCAAGACCACCACGCAAATCGTCTACAATTGAGTCTAGAGAGATAACTTTAGTGGGTACTGAGCCGTCTCGGGGCACCAAATAGTTGTCGTTCTCAATGTCCATGCCGTCTGCTGAAGGGTTATTAACGGCCTTATAGTTATTTAATTCGGTGGTTGGTACCTCTGCGACAATCATCTGCGCCCCGTTTACAGGACCGGCATTTTTACCGAAGGTTTGAGTAGATTTACGAATATAATTCATTGCTGTGTCGAGGTCGGGGGTGAACCATTGACCGACTAGACCTTTGCGAGAATTTACATCATTGGGTACGGCTGCAATAGTGGGGTTCTCGACGCGATAAAGCTGGGTAGTTTCAGGATAGGGAGTGTTTGTTTCGGGCATAACATAAGCATCTTAACATACATTATTGACATAAGCAATACTACGTGCTATCATAAGCGTAATTCGATGAGCATGAGGGTCCTCCGAAATGGGGATCTTTTTGTTTTTATCGAGGCTGTGTGGAAGTGGGTAATACTAGTAACTAACAGGGAGGCTATCATGGCTGGAACTAAAGATGGCGGCAAAGCTGCTGCTTCAACAAACAAGACAAAGTATGGTCCTGATTTTTATGCAAAAATCGGTGCTATGGGTGGAAAAAAAGGCAAAACCGGTGGCTTTTACGCTAACCGTGAGCTAGCTCGCTTGGCTGGTGCCAAGGGTGGCCGTATTTCACGCCGCAGCAAAAAGACTGTCGCCTAAACATAGTTTAGGTCTCATACCCCATAAACAGCCGGTCCTTACAGACTGGCTGTTTCTTTTTGTAGCAAACGATAAGGACGACAAAGCTTAGAACGTGAGACTCGCCACTGAGTGTTGCAATTGTAGCAACAATACGTATGTAAATCTTTCTGTAAACTGGTTATAGTGCATTTAGGGCAGGCGCTTCGCTGGTGCAACCAATCACGATAAGTATCTAGGCAGTCCTGGATATGATCAATATCTATACTATGCCCGTATTTTTGCCCCAGCTGAGCGGCTTTATTCCAAGCTGCCGCCTCTAATTTAACTAACTCGAAATCACTTTGATATGTGGTGTGGCCAAGCATGGCATGGCCCATCTCGTGTAATAACGACCAAATAGACTGAGTCGAGTCGGCCGGTAATGCAGGGAAGCTGACAGTTTGCTTACGAGATGACCAAGAAAACGTCTCGCCGGTGGCAAAAATAACCTTAGGGAAGTCTTTTCTCAGGGTTTTAAGCAGTTTGTCCATATTGCTGCTCGATTAGATCATAACAGCCGTAGATGACGGCCATTTCAGCTCGCTTGGCTTGGCGTAAGGGTGGGATTGGTGTTAGATCGTTAGCTAACTCATTTAGCCGATCAGTTAATAGTTTTTGGAACTTATTAAAGTGAGAGCCAACTCCACCCCCAAAAACAATTACTTCCGGCTGTATGACTGTAATTAAATCAAAAATTCCGATTGCCAACTTGTCAGATATTTCTCGCCAGGCTTGAGGGTCGTCCAGTTCACTAGCTGTCTTGCCGTATTTTTCAACTATTGCTCGGCCTGAAGCCACATCCTCCCACTGCTTAAGTTGTCCACCGTCTTGGACTAGAATCTGACCACCCTCGCTATTTGATAAGTAAGGATCAATTACACCATTTATGATAAGAGCGTTACCAATACCGGTGCTTATTGTGATATAAAGTACTTTTTTGAACTCGTTTATGATTAGTTTAGCCTCAGAAAGTCCGGCCAGTTTAGCATCGTTTTCGATACTAACCGGAAAGCCAAGCGTAGTTTCTAAATCTTGTCGAATTGGTGAAGGTTTCCACAGTAGATTACCGTAACCTAGAGCTTCACCGTTCACACGGTCGATACGCCCGGGAACCGCTACAACTGAATTAGAAGGCGTTTCGATACCTAAAGCTAAATAATTTTTCTTCAGCTCAGTCATGAACTCCTTATAGTCCGGAGGGGTAGAGAATTTTTGAGTCTTAACAACTTGCCCTCGTTCATCGAAACAGGCCAAAAGTGTTTTAGTTCCCCCAATATCAATAGCCAAGTACATTAAATTCATTATATCTGCTAACTCTTAAAAGGCCTAGTGGTAGTTAAGACGGTATTCGCAAGGCCCAAGGGAGCCGAGGACGTTTGCAATCGATACGATTATCTAGCCCTTTACTTACAGAGACATAACAGATATAATGAAGCTAATCTTGTTGGCGGAACACCACCCAACCAACAGAAATATATTTCCAAGGAGGAACTGGCATTTATGCCTAAAACAACATTAACTATGGATGAGCTATTGGCTTCTTACGAAGTTCAACAGATCAAAACCGGAGACGTTATCGAAGCCACTGTAACTTCTGTTAAAAAACACGAAGTGTGGGTAGATTTAGGAGCTAACGGACTGGGCGTTATTATGCGTCGAGAAGTAGGCTTTGGTCAAAAATTAGAAGAAGGAAAACCGGTCACTGTCAGCGTGATTGACCCTGAATTAGATGAGGGCTACGCCCTATTAAGTATGCGCCGAGCTGCCAAAGATCGTGGTTGGGACGAATTACAGCGAGTATTTGAAGACGGTGAAACTATCGAAGTTGTTGCTTACGATGCTAACCGGGGTGGTCTACTAGTCGAATTAGAAGGCATTCGTGGCTTCTTACCGGTGTCTCAGCTGTCAGCCGGACATTACCCTCGGGTATCTGGTGCCGACAAAGACGAAATCCTGCAAAAGCTTAACGGCTTGAGCGGTAAGCCGCTACGAGTTCGTATCCTGGACATCAGCCGCAAAGAGAACAAGTTGATCTTCTCTGAAAAAGAAGCCCTTAAAGATGACATGCAAGCTCGCTTCTCGGAACTAAAAGTAGGTGATTCAGTTAAAGGTATTGTTACCGGTGTTATCGATTTCGGCGCTTTCGTAAACGTTGATGGAATCGAAGGCTTAATTCATATTTCCGAAATTTCGTGGGAACGAGTCGAGAATCCTCGCCAGTACCTAAAGGTTGGTGATGATGTTGAAGCTAAGATAATCTCGATTGATAAAGACCGCCTCAGCCTCAGCCTCAAGCAGATGCAACAAGACCCTTGGTTGCAAGAAGTTAAAGCCTTCTCCAAGGGTGATGTTGTCGAAGGTAAAGTAACTCGGATTACTCCGTTTGGAGCCTTTGTACAGCTAAGTTCTTCGGTTGAAGCTTTAGTCCATGTATCCGAAATGGGAGATGGCGAAGATACTGCTAACCCAGAGGAAGTCTTCCGCCTAAACGAAATGAAGCAATTCAAAGTTCTAGATATAGATACTGATAACCGAAAGATCGCTTTAAGCCTAAAAGAAGCCAAAACCGCCAAAGCGAAAACTGCTAAATCTAAAACCGAAAAAAGCTAAACCCTAAATGTAGTTTAGGAGACTGGAAAGGAGAGCGCCATGGCTGTAAAAACCATAGAAATCGAAGACAATATCACTGTTGGCGCCCTCGCTGACCAGTTAATGGTTCCAGCTACCAAGCTGATTGCTGAGTTGTTTAAGAACGGCATCATGGTAACTATTAACGAGCGGATCGACTTTGATACTGCCCAGATTATAGTTGAAGAACTCGGCCTCGAGGCTGAGCTGACCAAAAAGGTTGTCCAAGAAGCGCCAATTAAGCGGCCGGTTCTTGCCACTAGCAAAACGGCCGAACCACGCCCACCGGTGGTAGCCGTAATGGGTCATGTCGACCACGGCAAAACCTCATTGCTCGACGCCATCCGCGGTGCTGATGTCGCCAAGGGCGAAGCTGGTGGCATTACTCAGCACATCTCAGCTTACAAAGTTAAGCACGGCGACCGATACATCACATTGCTGGATACTCCAGGCCACGAAGCCTTCGCGGCCTTAAGAGAGCACGGCGCTCAACTAACTGACCTTGTTATTATTGTAGTGGCTGCTGATGACGGCCTCAAGCCGCAAACCCTAGAAGCTATCCGTTTTGCCCGCAAAGCCAGTGTTAAAATGATCATTGCTATCAACAAGATCGACAAAGAGGGTGCTAACGTTGAGCGCATCAAACAGCAGCTTTCTGAGCAAGAACTGCTGATTGAAGAATGGGGCGGTGAAACCGTTGTTGTCGAAGTGTCGGCTAAGACTAAAAAGAACATAGATCAACTGCTAGACATGGTTTTCTTGGTAGCTGACGTTGAAGATTTACGAGCCGACTTTGCTGGCCCAGCCCGTGGCTTGATTATAGAAGCTCATATGGAAACTGGCCGTGGACCAGTAGCCGAGGCCTTAGTAACTCAAGGAACGCTTAAGCCAGGCGACTTTGTTGTAGCTGGATCGTCCTACGGTAAAATTCGTAACCTAGACGGCACCGACCGTAAGCCAATTAACGACGCAACTCCATCAACACCAGTTAGAATGAGTGGTTTCAAGGAACTACCAGAATTTGGTGATGAATTTATAACCGTGAAGGACGAAAAAGCCGCTCGTAATGCCGTACAACTTGCCAAACAACAGGCTAAAACAGGCAACAGTAATCAGATGAGCAGTGGTGAATTGTTGCGGGTTATTAACCGTAGTAACGAGCTCCAAGAATTAAATATTATTATCAAAGCTGACGTTCAGGGTTCATTAACCTCGGTTATCGACAGCCTTAAAACCCTCGACACCGATGAAGTTGCTATTCGGGTGGTCGGCTCCGGTGTTGGTGCTGTTAATGAAAACGACCTCCATTTGGCTCATTCTAGCGGCGCTATTGTATACGGCTTTAACGTAACTGCGCCGACGAACATCAAACAAACTGCCTCCCGCGATAAGATTAGCCTACGATTTTTCCATGTTATTTATGAATTAATCGATGATGCTAAAGTTGCTCTAAGCGAGATGCTTAGACCACAAATTGTTGAAACTCCTCTGGGCCGTCTGCTGGTAAAGGGAGTCTTTAACACCACTAAATCTGAGATTATCTGCGGAGGTGAAGTTACCAAGGGTAAGTTAGAAGCACCAGCCCTAGCCAAACTGTTTAGGGGCGAAGAAGAACTTGGTGAAGTCGAGGTCACCAACCTTAAGCGTGGACCAGCCGATGCTAAAGAGATTGTCGAAGGTGAGATGTGTGGCATGAATCTTAAGACTTCATCTAAGATCTTGCTAGAAGAAGGCGACCGAGTTGAAGTATTCCGCCGCGAAACTGTTATCCGCAAACTATAACAACGCTGATTATTATGGCTGATGAACCACAATCACTTAAGGAAATCATTGAACAGCGCTTGCAGTCGCCGCCTAAGCCTAAGTACCATCATATAATCCTCGACAGCGCCTTAGCTGGATTTTTGTTCGCTCTGATATTACTGATAATTTTGTTGATTAAATCTATCCGCTAATGCAGTACAATAAACGGAAGGAGTAATAACAATGTTTAAACTAGACGATAACCTACTCAAAGAACTTGGACTCGGCGAACTGCCAGCAGCCGATAAGAACAAAATGCTCGGTCACATTTACGAAACTCTCGAGATGCGGGTTGGGATGACCCTCGCCCAGCAAATGTCCGACGAACAGTTAACCGAATTCGAAAGCTACATAGATGGTAACGACGAAGCCGGTGCCCTTAAGTGGCTGGAAAGTAATTTCCCGAACTACAAGCAAGTAGTTGCCGATGAGCTAGAAAAGCTCAAGATCGAAATTAAATCTACCGCCCCTCAAATCGTCGCCAGCGCCCAAGAGCAAGCTGCAATGACACAGCCGACAGATTTTGTTCCTCCTCAAATGCCAGATCAACCAGCTATTTAAACTTTATAGCCGGCTAAAAAAGCTTGGGCCGACATTTCGGCCTTGCCAGCCGGTTTTAGTTTGCCGATGGCTAAAGATTGCTCGGAAGTGCCGATAATCAGTTGTTTGGCTTCTATGAGCGTCTGACCGGGCTTTAATACTCGGTTAACAACCTTAGCTGCTGTAATCACAATTTCTTTGCCAGCTAGCTCGGTGCGGCTTTTGGGCCAGTCGGCGAAAGCACGGATTTCTCTTTCTAGTTGGAAGGCTGGTTTGTGCCAATCTATTAGGCCATCCATTTTTATAATCAGATTATCGTAAGTGGCCCGGGATTCATCCTGAGGCAGGGCGACGATACTTCCATCCAAAATTCCCGGCAATACTTCCAATAACATTGAGCCACCAATTTCTAATAGTTCTTCAGCCAAGGCTTGTTTTGTTTCATTGCCATGCAAATCTACTTCGGACTGGGCGTAAACGGGGCCGGCATCCATTTCTTTGGACAGGGCCATAATAGATACACCGGTGCGGTTTGAGCCATCTAATATAACACTCTCGATCGGGGTTGGACCTCGATGTAGGGGGAGCAAGGAAGGATGAATATTAACAATACCCTTAGGAAAGATGTCGATAACAGATTGAGGCACAATTTTCCCATAGGCTATTAGTACGCCAACTTCTGCTCCCAGGGCTGCTAGCTCTTTTATTAAATGAACCGGCTTTTCGGGTAATAGGACGGGAATATTGTGGCGTTTAGCTACTTCATCAATTTCTAAAACACGGGCTTTACGGGATTGGCCGGATTCGTAATGAGAAACTACGGCTGCCACACTATAGTCGGCGTCAATTAAAGCTTGAAGGGTAGGGGCGGTAGTATCAATTCCCGTAGCTAGTCTTTCGTTACCAAAGAAGACGATTGTCTTTGACGTCTTTGTCATAGTCGAGAGCCTCCAGTTTGCCCTGATCATTAAGTTTGAAGAAAGCCTCGGGTTTATCTTTAATTTGGTCGATAAATACCTTTCCTTTAGTATGATCGATTTCGTGCTGGAAGACGCGCGCTAAAAAGCCTTCAGCAGTGACCCGAAACTCATGTCCGTTAATATCCAGTGCTTTAACCCGAACTTTGTTGTAGCGTTTCACCTTGCCATAAATATCTTTGATGCTCAGGCAGCCTTCGTAGTCTTCAACTAGCTCTCCTTCATGTTTAGTAACCTCGGGATTAATAAAAACTTGAAAGGAACGATCATTCTTGTCGTCAAAATTACTACGGATTACCACAACTCTATATAAATGATCGATTTGAACCGCAGCTAGGGCCACGCCAACTTCGTGATCACGGCTGTCTTCCCAGTCGAGCGTGGCCGCTTCCATGTCGGCGATAAGTTGGACTATATCCTGGGTCACTAAACCAATCTTACGCGAAGGCTTTCGTAAATGCTCATTGGGCAGAGTAATAATTCTATCTTTAGGACTAACCATTGGAGCAATTATAACAGATTCAGCGGGTCTAAGTCGTGCGTCCAATTAGCTGGCAACAGATTTAAAACTTTGAGGAGTTCGCCGCGCTGCTTGGCTTTGATGATCAGTTGCCAGCGATATTTGCCACCAACTCTTTCGTAAAAACTAGGAGCCGGGCCGATAATCTCGATCCGAAGGCCGCTATGGCGGAGGCTGTCGGCCAGTTTTTGAGCGGTAGTTTGGGCACTGGCGCTGGTGGCCCGGGTGCAACTCAGTTTAAGTGTGTGGTAGAAGGGCGGGAAACCGTAGATCTGGCGCTCGTCGATTTGTTGCGCGTAGAAGCTGTCCCAATCTTGGTTTAGGGCTGCCTGGATTGCCGTGCTCTTTGGTGAATAACTTTGGATAACAACTGTTCCGGCCTTATGCCCACGTCCAACTCGACCGATGACCTGGGTTAGTAGCTGGTAGGTTTGCTCCTCGGCTGTGTAGTCAGGGAAATATAGGTTAGTGTCGGCTACCACTACGCCAACCAGCGTTAAGTTAGGCAAGTCTAAGCCCTTGGCTAGCATCTGAGTACCTACTAAGATGTCGACATCACCATTGGCGATAGCCGGGAAGTGCTGCTCCAACCGTTCGGCCTTAACGTTGTCGGTGTCAAAGCGTTGGATACGGGCATCCGGGAAGGCTTTCCGTAGTTCATCGGTTAGAGATTTAGTACCGATGCCTTTAAAGATTAGTTCGGTACCATGACAGTCTGGGCAGCTACTTGTCACTCTGGCAGTGTGGCCGCAGGTGTGGCACTGCAGGCGGTGTTTATCAGCGTGATAGGTTAGCGGCAGGTCGCAGTTTGGACAAAGGGCTTGCCAGCCACAGCTTTGGCATAGCATCAGCCTTGCTGTCCCGCGCCGATTCAACAAAATTAGAATTTGCGATTTATTATTTAGGGTTTTTTGCATTTCCCCCAGTAGCAGCGACGAAAGATGAGGATTAGAACCGAACTGCTCACGATCTTTTAGGTCCACTAGACTAATCTGCTTTTCGGTATTTTTGCCCGCCGGTTTTTCGACCAAGCGGATGATCGGGATTTTTTTAGCCTTGGCCAGGGCGTACTCGGCAATAGTTGGTGTGGCACTGCCCAGAATAAGCTTTGCTTTATGAATATGCGCCAACTGCCCAGCTACCCGGAGGGCATGATAATATGGGGCTTGTTCCTGCTTGTAAGCCTGGTCGTGAGCTTCGTCAACTACAATCAACCCCAGGTTCTTAATTGGTGCAAAAAGGGCTGAGCGGGGCCCAATTACTACGATCGGCCCTTCAGCTTGCAAGACCTGCAGCCAAACGTTACGACGTTCGGCCGGCGTCAGCTGCGAGTGGACAACAATCACTGGATAAGCTAAGGCTTCGCGGACGCGAGCTTCGAGCTGGGGAGTCAGGCCAATCTCGGGTGTTAATAATAAGACCGAGCGCCCTTTGCCTAAACTTTTTAAGGCCATCTCCAAGTAGACTCGGGTTTTACCGCTGCCGGTATCGCCGTGCAATAAGTAGCTTTGCGGGCCAGGCGAGGTCATTAGTTTCACGGCAGCCTTTTGCTCGGGGATCAATGGTGGCAACTTAATCGACTTAGACACAGCTCTCGGTAAAGTAGCTTCCGCCAAATCACGTTTTCGCAAAAGACTGCTCGGTAATAATATTTGAGCCAGTATGCCCAAAGGAGAAGGATAGTAGTAGCGAAGCCAGTCGAGTAATTCTAATGTTGCGGCAGGCACCAGCGCTTTAGTAACTACCTTATTAACGGATTTAGTTGTAAAAGTAGGCTTTGGAATACTTCGTAAAACAACTCCAACTACAGGTGTATTTCGCAAGGCCACCACGACTATAACACCAGCTGGCAGCATCACCTCACTCTGATAAGTCAGAGGTTCTTTACCATGGAAGGCCGGTGAACTAACTAATACTTCGTAGAAATACATAGTCTTATTATAAAGCCGTAGAAAAAAAGTGATGTTGTAAAGTTACGCATGGCAGTTTATAATTTACGTTGTTCTTATAACAATAAACTTATGTTAGATGTATTTATAACTTCTCGAGTAAGGCGCAAAATCATTGTGGTTTATGCAAAGTACCCTGACTTCAAGACCCATGTCAGGGGCCTAGCTAAGCTAATTAAAGAAGACGCCGGCAATATCCAGCGTGAACTTAAGCGCTTAGAGAAAATCGGTTTCTTAATTTCCGAAAAGCAAGGTAACACCAAGATTTACCACACCAATAAACAGTTCCCAATCTTTAAAGAATTACAAAGTATAGTATTAAAATCGCAACGGCTTAATCAAAAGCGACAAAGCTCTTGAAAAACTGCCTCTGTTAGGCTATAATTTAACGCAATGATACAAGTAACCCGCAAAGATTCTAAAGAATCGCTGGAAAACTTACTCCGTCGCTTCAACCGTAAGGTACAGCAATCCGGTGTATTAGCTAATGTTAAAATGAACCAACGCTTCGAGAAGCCGATCAGTAAACGCGATCGTCGTACCAAAGCTATCATCCGCAAACAACGCAAAAACATCAAAGTCAAAAATCTTAAACTCGGCATCAAGTAATCCAGATAACTACTTTGCAAAGTTAGCTGGAAGTTGTCAGAGCCAGGCTCATTATTTGCTGGATTATCGCCGTTTCTGATACAATTTCAACAGATGACTATTAAAGAGCAGATCGATATTGACCTGAAGACGGCTCTGCTCGGTGGCGATAAGCAGACAGCTTCGGTATTACGTGGCTTAAAGGGCGCTATTCTTAATGTTGAGATCGAAAAAAAGGCCCGCGAAGCCGGTTTACCCGAGGCTGAAGTGTTGGCAGTTTTGACTAAACAGGCCAAGCAGCGCCAGGAAAGTGCTGATATGTATGTTCAGGGCAATAGCCCGGATCGGGCGCAGGCCGAACTAGAAGAAAAAGCGACTATCGAAAAGTACTTACCTAAACAAATGGGTGATGAAGAATTGGCATCTATCGTTGACACGGTTATTGCCGATACTGGTGCAACTGGGCCGCAAGCTATGGGTCAGGTAATCGGTGCTGTTAAGCAGCAAACCGCCGGTCAGGCCGATGGTGGCCGTATTGCTCAACTCGTAAAGGCCAAATTAGTATGATTATTTTTATGGGTGTTGCCGGCAGCGGTAAAAGTTCTCAAGGTCGCCAAATAGCCGACGAGCGTGGTTTGCCTTGGCTATCGACTGGTGAGTTCTTGCGTATGCTTATTGGTGGTGAACGCCGTAAGGACATGGTCGCAGGTAAATTACTTGATGACCAAGAAATTATCGCCTTGGTTCGTAAAATTTTTACAGTTGTTGACACTCACGAGGAATTCGTGCTTGATGGTTTCCCGCGAACCGTCGCCCAGGCCGATTGGCTGCTTAACCAGGTTAAACACGGCCAACTCACGGTCACAGCTGTTATACATTTACAGGCATCCGAAGAAGTTGTGGCTACCCGTCTGTTGAGTCGCGGCCGTCAAGATGATAATAAAGAAGCGATTCGCGAACGATTTGATGAGTACGAACAGACCATTATTCCAATTTTGGGCCAATTTAAAAAGGCAGGAATCAAAGTTATCGATATTAATGGCGACCAGCCAGTCGAGCAAGTTCATAATGTTATTGATCAAGCTCTAGAACAGGCCTAAATTATGCAAACTAGAGTTAAAACAGCTGCCGAGATATCGGCCATGCGCATTAGCGGCCAGATGTTGGCAACAGTTTTGGAAGACCTACGCCATAGCATTAAGCCAGGCATGACCACTCAAGCTGTGGCCGACCGTGCCGCTGAAAAACTCGACGATCTGGGGGGTAAACCAGCCTTTTTGGGTTATCAGGGTTTCCCGGACGTCATCTGCATCTCTGTTAACAATCAAGTCGTGCACGGTATACCAGGTGATCTAGTTTTGAAATCTGGTGATATAGTTGGACTAGATTTTGGCGTTGTTTATAAAGGTATGATTACCGACGGCGCGATTAGTGTGATTGTTGGTTCTAGCGGTGATCAGGAATCAAAGCAATTAATTCGTGATACCGAAGCAGCTATGTACGCCGGAATCGAATGCCTGCACGACGGTGTTCGAGTCGGTGATATTGGCGCTGCAGTCGGGAAAGTCTTAAACAAGGGCAAATACGGCATTGTCCGTGATCTTGTTGGCCACGGCGTTGGTCATGAGTTGCATGAAGACCCAAACATACCCAATTACGGCCGAACCGGCACTGGACCAGTCTTAAAAGCTGGCATGACAATCGCCATTGAACCAATGGCCACCTTGGGTAGCGAAGAAGTTGTTGTTGCCGACGATCAATGGACGGTTCAAACCCTCGACGATTCGCTCTCTGCTCACTTCGAGCACACGGTATTGATCACTCAAGACGGCTACGAAGTGCTTACGAAGCTCTAAATACTAAAAAGCCGCCCCTCGGAGCTTAACTATTAATATTTAGAATTTGCTCACAGCAGAGGATAAGCGCTATACTGACGTCATGCATGATTCTTCGTCAGGTCATTTTATTGGCCTCGATATTGGTACCAGCGCGGTCCGGTGCGTTATTGGTATATTAGATGAGTCCGGAAAGCTATCAGTTATTGGTCAAGGAAGCTCTCCTAACATCGGGGTGCGTAAGGGCGCTATAGTTCATATCGACGATGTTATAGAGGCTGTCGTACAGGCTGTCACCGAGGCCGAGCGCCTCTCTGGCGTCCAAGTCCACCGCGCCACAGTCAATATTAATGGCTCTCACGTCAACGGCATGAACTCCAAAGGCGTTATCGCTATTAGTACCGCCAACCGCGAGATTACTATTGATGATCGTTTACGGGTAGAAGAAGCTGCCACTATCGTTAAACTTCCACCTAACCGCGAGATTATTCAGGTTTTTGCTAAGAATTATCGCCTCGACGGCCAGGACAACATCAAAGATCCAGTCGGTATGCGCGGTGTCCGCCTCGAGGTGGACACTCATATAGTTACCGCCGCCACTCCAAATATGCGTAATTTAGACATTGTCCTAGAAAAGGCCCATGTCCAAGCCGGGCATCACACAGTATCTAGCCTAGCCGCTGCCGAGGCTGTCCTTAATCGCCAACAAAAAGAGGCCGGTACGATTCTTTTAGACATTGGCGCTGGCACCACCAACCTGGCTGTCATAGAAGACGGTGAGGTTCAGCACGTCGCTGTTATTCCTATTGGCGGTATTCATGTTACGAACGACCTGGCGATTGGCTTAAAAACCGACCTTGACGTTGCCGAAGCCGTTAAATTGCAGTTTGCAACTCTTGGTAAACCCAAGAAATCGGTGGCTAAGGTGAGTGTAGAGGGAGTTGAGTACAGTTTTGATAATGAAGAAGTTCAAATGATCACTGAAGCTCGAATCGAAGACTTGCTAGAATATGTTGATAGAGAACTAAAGAAAATCCAGCGCTCCCAAAAACTGCCAGGCGGTGTTGTTATCACCGGTGGGACTTCTAAACTCCCCGGGATTGCTAACTTTACTAAAGAAAAGTTGCAGCTAGCGGCTCGCCTTGGCGTGCTTCAGCCTGTTACTGGTCTAGTTGAAAGCGTCGAAGACCCGACTTACCATACAGCCGTCGGTCTAATGTTTCTCGATATGCTATTAATGCCGCTAGATGATAGTGGCCACCGCCGAATCGGCGATCAATCCAGCGCTGCCGTCATGGGATTTTTAGACGGCATAATGCGCCGCATTAAAAAACACTAAAAAAACCTGGAAATGTTTCGAACTTAAAACCAAGGTTTATACTTATCTCTACATGTAATCAGTGTGAGATTTTGGTAAAGCTAACTGGTGTTTAAATAAAAAGCAACGAACTTAAAAAAGTTTAGTCCCAGCTACTAAAAACTCCGGACTGTACACAAAATTTAACAGGCCCAAATTAACCGTACACAAATTCTGACGACCAACCTACCGGTTGAACTCTTTTTTTCGTTGTTGTATACTGCCAGGGTAACTACAGAGTGTAAAAAGGGGAAAAATCATGCCGCAAGTTGCTCCAGCTATAGAGACCTTCGCCCGTATCAAAGTTGTCGGGGTAGGCGGTGCTGGTGGCGCAGCCGTTAACCGTATGGTTGAAGCCGGCGTCGATGGCGTTGAATTTATCGCCGTTAATACAGACGCTCAAGCCTTACATCACTCTAAAGCGCAAACAAAAATTCACATCGGTCAAGATACGACGCGTGGGCTTGGTGCCGGCGCCGACCCTAGTGTAGGAGAAAAAGCCGCCCAAGAATCAATTGATGACATCAAGAAGGCCCTAGAAGGGGCTGATATGGTCTTTGTAACTTTAGGTGCTGGTGGTGGTACTGGTAGTGGTGCTGGTCATATCGTCGCCAAGATTGCCGAGGATCAAGGTGCCTTGGTAGTAGGATTTGCAACTCGACCTTTCGCCTTCGAAGGCGAAAAGCGTCGTCGCAATGCTGATGTTGCCATTGCTAACTTACGTGGCACCGTCGACACCCTTATCACGATTCCTAATGATCGATTGCTTCAGACTATCGATCGTAGTACTCCATTACTTGAAGCTTTTAAAGTCGCTGATGATGTCTTAAGACAAGGTGTTCAAGGCATCTCTGATCTTATTACTGTGCACGGCCTGATAAACCTCGACTTTGCCGACGTTAAGACTGTTATGAAGAACGCTGGTTCGGCTTTGATGGGTATCGGTCGCGCTAGTGGCGAAGATCGAGCTATTAAAGCTGCCCAACAGGCTATCGAGTCACCACTCTTAGAAATTTCTATTGATGGTGCCAGGGGCATTCTGTTTAATGTAATTGGCGGTAACGATATCTCGATGCACGAAATTAATACTGCTGCTGAGACAATTACTAACGCTGCCGACCCAGACGCCAACATTATTTTTGGTGCAACCATTAACCCCGACATAGAAGGCGAGATCATCATTACAGTTGTTGCCACTGGTTTTGATGATACTTACTATGCTAACCGCCAGGTCACTCCCAAGAAAGACCTAGAAAAACTGGCTGCCGAAGAAGATGCCAAAGCAAAAGAAGTTGCTAACAACGCACCTGACAGCAACGATATCGGGGCTATCGACATGTCGCTTGATGACCACCAGGTAGCCACTGGCGCTGATGATTTTCACGCTGAACCAACAGTACCAAACATATGGAGCTTAGATCACGAAGGTCAGGACAAATCAGAACCTGACCAAGCCGAGCATGACTCCGAGGAAGAGCGCGTCATGGATGAGCCGTCATTTTTAAAACGTTTACGGAACAAACGCAAGTACAAAGACGATTCAACAGATACAAACGACTAGTTTTGTATTAAATATTACACCAAAGTAGTGCTTGCAAAGCACTACAAGTAGGGCTAAGATTATATGTACAAGCGCTATATGTAGGGGATACTTTCCATACAACGCTCGCACGTTCAGAAACAAACAGCACCGAAACGTACATCTTAAGAGGCACAATATAAACTAAAAACGCGGGTACAGAAAGTATCCAAACGGTTAGGGTCTCTAAGAGTCGCTACGCGAACAAGGCTGTAAATAAAACAAGGAGATGTACTGTATGAAATGCAATCAGTGCCATCATCCCGACAGTAAAGTAATCGAGTCACGTGACGTGGCTGACAACAGTGCCATTCGGCGTCGTCGTCAGTGTACTGTGTGTGAATATCGATTCACTACCTACGAGCGTTTAGAGCGGCCGCAACTAGTCATCATTAAGAATAATGGGGATCGGGAGCTATTCAGCCGAGACAAACTGCTCAGCGGTCTGTATCGGGCTTGCGAGAAGACTCCGGTCACCAATGTTCAGCTAGAACGAGTGGTAACCGATATCGAAAACCAGCTTTATGCTTATGGAGATATCGAAACTCCATCGTCCAAGGTTGGTCAACTGGTTATGGAGCAGTTGGCTGCACTAAGTGAGGTCGCTTATGTCAGATTTGCGAGCGTTTACCGACGTTTTAAAGATATCGCCGGTTTCGAAAAAGAATTATCGCAAATAAGAGATATAAAGGCCAAGGCCAAAATCTAAAACAAACAAACGTACGTGAGGTGCGTTAACACTAAACAAGGGGAAAAAGGGGAGAAAAAATGGGACAAACTACTAGCTTAGGAATGCGTCGGCTGTTTACGCAGCCTAAAACGAAGGCTTACGATCAGTTAACATGGGTAACTCGCGACTCGGTTATTACTAATCCGATGACCAACAAACCTGTCTTCGAGCAACTCGGTGTCGAGTTTCCAGAAGGCTGGTCACAGAACTCGATTAACATCGTAGCTCAGAAGTATTTTACTGGTACACCAGGTACTAAAGACCGCGAAGACGGCCTTAAAAAGTTAATCAACCGTGTCGCCGACACGATTAGTCGCCAGGGATTGCAAGAAGGTTATTTCGAATCCGAAACTGAAGCCGAAGATTTCCGTGAGGAACTTAAGTATATCCTTGCTACTCAACGAGCGGCATTCAACTCACCAGTTTGGTTTAACATCGGTGCACCGAAACGTTCTCAGCAAGCCAGCGCTTGCTTCATTCTTGGTATCGAAGATACTATGCCAGCGATTCTCAACTGGTACACCGAAGAAGGTATGATTTTTAAAGGTGGCTCCGGCTCAGGCGTGAACCTTAGTCCCATTCGTTCCTCAGTCGAAAAACTCGGTCAAAGTGCCGGCACAGCTTCTGGTCCATTAAGTTTTATGCGTGGTGCTGACTCGTCAGCTGGCGCTATTAAGAGTGGTGGCAAGACTCGTCGAGCGGCCAAAATGGTCATTTTGAACGTTGACCACCCCGACGTAGAAGAATTCATTTGGTGTAAAGCCCGCGAGGAACGCAAAGCCCACGTCTTGCAAGAAGCTGGCTATGACATGAGTCTTGATGGCCGCGACATTTACTCTGTACAATATCAGAACGCTAACAACTCGGTGCGAGTTACCGACGATTTTATGCAAGCTGTATTGGAAGATGATGATTACGACCTTAAAGCCGTAAAAGACGGTACCACCGTCCGAACAGTCAAAGCTCGTGATCTGTGGCGTCAAATTAACCAAGCCGCTTGGGAATGCGCCGACCCGGGCCTTCAGTTTGATACCACGATAAACCGTTGGCACACTGCACCTAACGCCGGTCGCATCAATGCTTCCAACCCTTGTAGCGAGTACATGCACCTCGACAACTCAGCTTGTAACCTAGCATCAATTAATCTTCTCAAGTACCTAAACGAAGATCAAAGTTTTGACATTGAAGCCTTCAAGCATACCGTTGAACTCATCTTCACAGCTCAAGAAATCCTAGTTGGTTACTCCGAATATCCAACTGAGAGTATTGGCAAAACCGCCAAGGCTTACCGCGAATTAGGCATTGGCTATGCCAACCTCGGTGCTATGCTTATGGCTCAAGGTCTGCCATATGACTCCGATGAAGGTCGCGCCCAAGCTGCCGCTGTGACTGCTCTGATGACTGGACATTCTTATGCTACTAGCGCCCGGATTGCCCGCCGAGTCGGTCCATTTGCCGGCTTCCGCAAAGACCGCGAAGCCATGCTACGTGTCCTCAAAATGCACCGCGAAGAAGTCAGTAACATAGACGCATCATCTGTTAGCGAAGAATTACTAAGTGCTGCTGCCAGCGCTTGGGACGAAGCCGTTGAGCTCGGTTCGCTGTACGGTGTACGCAACTCTCAGGCCAGCGTTTTGGCGCCAACCGGCACCATCGGCTTAATGATGGACTGTGATACTACCGGTATTGAGCCTGACCTCGGTCTGGTTAAAGTTAAGAAGTTAGTCGGTGGTGGCACCATGCACATCGTCAACCAAACTGTACCGCGAGCATTGAAGTCACTGGGCTACAACAAGAGCCAGATTGAGGACATAATTACCTACATAGACGTCGAAAAGACCATCCTAGGTGCGCCTCATCTTAAGAAAGAGCACGAAAATGTCTTTGCTTGCTCAATGGGCGACAACTCGATCCATTACATGGGCCACGTTAAGATGATGGCCGCCGTGCAACCATTCTTATCTGGCGCCATCAGTAAAACCGTTAACATGCCCGAAGAAGCCACTGTTGAAGATATCGAACAGCTGCACATTGAGTCATGGAAGCTCGGCCTCAAAGCCGTCGCTGTTTACCGCGATAACTGCAAGGTTGGTCAGCCACTATCGATGGGCAAAAAAGAAGGAAGTGAAGAGAAAGCTCCGGCTACAGCCAACGAACTAGCCGAAACTTTAGCCGACCGAATTATTGTTAAGGGCGCTGTTCGAAAAGAAATGCCAAAGACTCGTACCGCTAAGACCTTCTCATTCACTGTGGCTGACAGCCACGGTTACATGACGGTCGGTGAATACGACGATGGTACTCCCGGAGAAATCTTTGTTAACGTCAGCAAACAGGGATCGACCCTCAGAGGAATCCTCGATGCCTTCGCTATCAGCGTTAGTCACGGTCTGCAATTTGGTGTACCACTCAAGGATTATGTTAAGTCCTTCACCAGTATGTCCTTTGCGCCAGCCGGAATTACCGATGATCCAGATATCCGCACGTCATCGTCAATCATAGACTATATCGCCCGCCGACTCGGCCTCTCGTATCTATCCTTCGACGATCGCCTAGAGCTTGGTTTAGCTTCAATTGAAGATATGCCTGACGAGCAGACCAGCTTATTAGAAGTAGTTACCCAAACAACTATCTCCGAAGCTTCGGCACAATTACGCCAAGAGGAGCCTGTCCTAACCATTAAGGAAGTTCGAGTTGATGAACTAGCCGCAATCAAGCAGGAAGTCCAGCAGAGCCATTCTCAGACATCCGACGATAGCGCCCCAATGTGCTTTAATTGCGGAAACCAGACTCAACGGGCCGGCAGCTGCTACGTCTGCAGCTCCTGTGGCTCAACCACCGGTTGCAGCTAAATATTCACTCGGATAGCATCCAACAACCAAATGTTATATGAGCGTAAATAAATAGGATCTGTAGAATAACTTTTTTTTGAAAAATAAAAAGTTAAAAACGCAACGCAATATGGAAATATAAAGCAACAGGCTATTGCTACTCACCAGACATAAGCAACATAGAAATGTAAGAATAACAACGTAATTTTTTAAATTTTTATTATGTTTTAGTAAATTCTGTGTTTTCTTGAGTCGTCTAAAATATAGCTTCAAAACAGCTTGTATATAAGGGGCAAAGAGAGGTTATCTATACCGCAAATCGGAAAAATAAACATCTAGAACAAATAATATACATGAAGACAAAGTTTATCCACCAGGATAGCCAGCGTATCAAAACTACCTGTGCTTTTAGTCTAGTGCTTATGTACTACCTGGTAACAGCCGCATTCTAACTTCCTAGGTTCTCTACAGAAGCAATAGTTATGAAGCTATCTCCAGCAGTGTCGGTGTTTTTAAAGGTATTTAAGTCTAAAATATCTAATAGTATCTCAGGCGAGCCACTCTGATGTGTAGCCAAGACTCAGCCGGCTGGTAGTTAGTAAGATTGATCAATGTCACGCGAACGCTCACCGTAAGCATTAAGCTCGTAGTTATGGTTTTTAGTGATGGCCAGTAGTAGCGCAAAATCTATTTGAACCTGGGCAAGGCAACTTAAAAATCCAGATGTCAGGTATTACCGCTGTTAATGCTTTACCAAGATACTGCGAGCTATATCGATGGTATTCAGTTTGGCAGGGTCGGCCATAACTCATTCATAATAATCCGTCATTTAACAGATGGCAAAAACAATTGAACGTTAATTATAAGTTAACATTTGTCGGTAGGGTTTAAGATGTTACCATAAGAGTAATGAAAGCCCTGATTCTATATCATCCTAAATCCCAAGAAGCCCGTACCGTCGAGGATTACGCCCGTGATTTTGAGCAACGTAAGGATATGAAGATAGAATTGTTGAGCCTAGAGACTCGCGAAGGATCGTCAACTGCAACGCTGTACGACGTCATGCAATATCCAGCACTTCTAGTGATTGACGGCGATGGCCGCATCCAAAAAGGTTGGCAAGGACAGGCTATGCCGTTAATGGATGAACTAGCCGGCTACCTACTCGCCTAAACAAGTATTTGTTCTACGGGGGTGATGGTCTATAATAACAGATACAAATTATGCCCAATTCAACTAAAAAACACTTCCTAGCTGAAATCGAAGAACAAATGCTAGCCTCCTGGGAAAAGCATCAAACTTTTGAGAAAAGCTTAGCGCAGCGCAAAAACGCTGAATTATTTAGTTTTTACGACGGCCCACCGTTTGCCAACGGTCAACCGCATTATGGCCACCTCGTTCAAACCACCATTAAAGACAGTATTACTCGATACAAAACCATGCAGGGCTACTACGTGCCACGCCGTATTGGTTGGGATACTCATGGTCTGCCAATTGAATACGCCATCGAAAAAGAACACGATTTTAAGGGTAAAAAAGATATTCTTGAGTACGGTATTGCTAAGTTTAACCAAGAATGCCGCGATTCCGTGTTCAAATACAAAGACATCTGGGAGTCGATGTTTAAACGCGTCGGTCGCTGGGCGGATTATAGTCAAACTTATGCCACCATGGATGATAACTACATCGAAAGTGTTTGGTGGGCCTTCAAAACCATCTACGACAAAGGTCTTATCTATAAAGACTTCCGCAGCTCACCTTATTGCCCACGCTGCGCCACTCCTTTAAGTAACTTTGAACTTAATCAAGGCTACCAAGATAACGTCTCTGACCCCAGTTTATACGTTAAATTTAAGATAAGAAATAATAGCGTCGGAACAGGGGATGCCTCACTACTAGCCTGGACCACCACGCCTTGGAGTTTGCCAGGTAACGCCGCTATTGCAGTTAAACCAGACGCCGATTATGTCTATGTTCAAGTTAAAGATGATGAAGGACAGGAAGAAACACTTGTACTAGCTCGTAACCGCCTGGAAACTTTGAGTGTGTTGGATTACCATATTGTAAAAGAGTTAAAGGGACAAGAACTGGTAGGATTAGAGTACGAACCACTTTTTGATCTCAATAATCTCGATCAGTACGATCACGCCAGCAACCTGTACAAAGTTTGGGGTGCCGAGTTCGTTAGCATCGATGACGGATCCGGCGTCCTGCACGTTGCCCCAGCCTTTGGTGAGGACGATTTACAGCTCGGCAAAGAGCAGAATCTACCAGTATTATTAACTATTGATGAAAACGGCCATGTTGTTAGTAACGCTGGTCTACCAGAAGAGTTTGCCGGCAAATTCTTTAAAGCTGCCGACAAAACCATTATTGCCGAACTAACCAAGCAAAATAAAGTTTACGCTGCTGAAAACTTCCTTCATACCTACCCATTCTGTTGGCGTTGTGACACGCCACTACTGTATTACGCCACCGATTCCTGGTTAGTTAAGGTCACGGACTTTAAGGACGAGCTAGTTAATAGTAATGAAGAAGTTAATTGGACGCCCGGCCATATCAAAGAGGGCCGGTTTGGGAAATGGCTCGAGAATGCCCGTGACTGGGCAATCAGCCGCAATCGTTTTTGGGGTGCGCCATTGCCAGTTTGGATAACTGACGATGGAGAAGTCGTCGTTATTGGCAGTATTGAAGAGCTCAAAAAACGGTCCGTCGATCCAAACAAAGTCAAAGATCTGCACCGGCCGTATATTGATGACGTAGTCATCAAAACAGACTCTGGTAAACTCGCTAAGCGTATCCCCGAAGTATTTGACTGCTGGTTCGAAAGCGGTTCCATGCCATATGCTCAAGATCACTACCCGTTCCAAAAAAACCAAAACCAGAATTTTCCAACCGCCGACTTCATCGCCGAAGCCGTCGACCAAACCCGCGGTTGGTTCTACACGCTGCACGTTTTGGCCACAGCGCTCTTTGACAAGCCAGCTTACCAGAATGTTATCACAAGTGGCTGGGTAGTCGCTGCCGATGGCGAAAAGCTCAGTAAGAGGAAGAAAAACTACGCACCAATGGACGAAATCTTCGATCAGTACGGTGTTGACTCACTCCGTTATTTTATGGCCAGTAGCCCAATTGTTAACGGCGAAGACGTCCGTTTTAGCACCGACTTCCTACGGGACATCCAGCGCAAGGTTTTCATGACTCTCAACAATATCTACAGCTTCTACAAGCTTTACGCTGATGTTGACGGCTTCCAACCAGACAAACCATTAAACGAGCCAAAGTCCGATAACATACTAGACCAGTGGATATTAAGCCGACTCAATCAAACTATCGAAGAAACCACCAAATCTATGGATAATTACCGATTAGACAAGGCCACCCGTCCGCTAAACGACTTCTTGGACGATTGTTCTAATTGGTTTGTCCGTCGTTCGCGCCGCCGCTTCTGGAAGTCTGAGGACGATGGTGACAAAAAGCAGGCCTATGCCACGCTGCACTACACGCTGCTAAGAACCTGCCAATTACTGGCACCATTCTCTCCATTCCTACCTGACTATATCTGGCAGAAACTTGCCATAGGCACAAATGCACCGGATTCTGTTCACCTTAGCGACTGGCCTGTTGCCGGTACAATCAACGCCAAAATTCTGACCGAAATGTCTACC
The DNA here is from genome assembly GCA_037139495.1 of Candidatus Saccharimonadota bacterium. GTDB lineage: Bacteria > Patescibacteriota > Saccharimonadia > Saccharimonadales > JAUPVS01 > JAUPVS01. Next base: position 22,565 of record JBAXGG010000006.1, read on the forward strand.
GCCCGCGATATCATCAACCAAGGTCTGGCTCTTCGTGCTGAAGCTGCCGTTAAGGTCCGCCAGCCACTCGAAGAGCTAATTTACCCCGGCACCGCTCTCACTAAAGAGCTGGAAAACATTGTCGCCGAAGAGGTTAATGTAAAGAAGGTGACTAATATTGCTCACCATTCCGATATATTTGTTGATACCACGCTAACGCCGGCGCTTAAGCGTGAAGGACTGATGCGCGACGTTATTCGCCAGGTTCAGAACGCTCGCAAACAAGCCGATCTCCAGGTTGACGACCGGATTAAGTTAAGTCTTTTCACTGAAGATAAAGAATTACAAAAATCAATTGAAGAACACGAAAAAACCATCATGGCCGAAACTTTGGCTATCAGCCTCAGTAAAAAAGAACTCAATGTCGTCAGCACCAGCAAAATCGCCGGCCACGAGATCCAAATTTCCCTCCAGAAGTCTTGACCGCTATCTTTAAAAAGCGAAATAGACAAAGCCAACAGGTATTTACATAAAGCTTCCAATCTGTTAATATCCTTTGGTACCTATGAAAAAAGCAATCATCGCCACAGGCGGCAAACAATACGTTGTAACCGAAGGAGAGACCCTTGAGGTAGAGCTATTACATGCCGACAAAAAGACCGTCAGTTTTGACGCGCTTTTAGTTATCGATGGTAACAAAACTAATGTTGGTACTCCAATTGTCAAAGACGCTAAAGTTACAGCCGAAGTTGTTAAAGATGACGTCGCTGGGGACAAGGTAACCGCAATTCGCTATAAGCCTAAAAAGCGTGTCCATAAAGTTCGCGGTCATCGCCAGCATCACTCCTTCATCAAAATTTCCAAAATAACCTAATTTAATAACTTTTTAAGGTTTGTATTAGACTCAAGTACCTGAGTCTTTTTTAATGTCGCACAATATTTTCTACAAAGCGTCGGCCAGCCTAGCTCAAACGTTGCCGACAGCCCAGTAAGATGGTAAGCTAATGCTTAGATACAGTAGGGGAAAAATAGATACATGTCACAAACAATTGCAGTATTGAATCAAAAAGGAGGCGTTGGCAAAACCACCACCGCTATCAATTTGTCGGCCTACCTACAGAAAATGGGTAAATCAGTGCTTTTGGTTGATCTTGACCCGCAGGGTAATGCCACTAGCGGTCTTGGATTCGATAAAACTAATTTAGAAGGCGGTTCCTATGAGCTGTTGATGGGACAAATTACCCTTGATCAGGCTGTACGCAAGCTGGATAGCAGCGGTATTTATATTATTCCTACTAATGCCAACCTGGCAGCTGCTGAAATCGAGCTAGTAAATAAGTCTAATAGGGAGGTATCTCTTAGGCAAGTCCTACAGCAGGCGACATACGAATACGTGATTATCGATTGTCCGCCAGCCCTCGGTCTGTTGACGATTAATGCCCTAACCGCCGCCGACAGTATAATTATACCTGTTCAAGCCGAATACTACGCGTTGGAGGGGCTTGGACAGCTTTTACAAGTATTTCAGCAGGTTAAGCAAAATCTCAATCCCAAGCTCGAGATTATGGGGGTCCTGGTGACTATGTACGATAGCCGAACTAGCCTTTCAGAACAGGTATTAACAGAGTTAAAAAAGCATTTTAATGACAAGCTATTTAATACTGTCATTCCGAGAAATGTGCGTTTGGCGGAGGCTCCGAGTTATGGGGAGCCGATATTACAGCACGATAAATGGTCAAAAGGGGCGCGAGCCTACAAACAGTTAGCCAAGGAGGTAGTAGATTATGGCCAAAAATAAAGCTGGATTAGGCCGAGGTTTTGGAGCTTTAATTCCCGAAAACTTTGACCCGTCTCTGTTAACTGACGAGCAAGATCGAATACAAAAATTACTCATTACTGACATTAAGCCCGGCAAACAGCAGCCGCGCACTGAATTTGACGATAAAACCCTGCAAGAGCTTGCTAACTCTATCAAACAACACGGCATTCTTCAGCCATTGATTGTTCGTAACCAAAATGGCACATATTACATAGTAGCCGGCGAACGTCGCTGGCGAGCCGCCCAAAAGGCTGGTCTTAGCCATGTGCCCGCTATCGTACGTAGCCTGCAAGAGCTGGAAGAATTAGAAATGGCCTTGGTAGAAAACGTTCAACGCGAAGATTTATCACCGTTAGACCAGGCCATGTCGATTCATCGTTTGCTGAATCAGTTCAATCTAGCCCAAGACCAGATCGCAAAAAGATTAGGTAAGGCTAACTCAACGGTTGGTAACATGGTTAGATTACTGAACTTACCAGCCGATGCTCAAGAAGCTTTGAGGGATAGCCGAATTACTGAGGGCCACGCCCGAGCTATACTGGCGATCAAAGAACCAGCTAAACAGACTGAGCTACTTCAATTAATCATTGCTAATAAGTGGACGGTCCGTCAGGCTGAGCAGTTTGTGGTGGCTACTCGTAAGGGGGCCCAGACCGAAGGTGCTCACAAGCATTTAGCTAAAACCACGCCAGCCACCGAGAAGTTAGGTAAGAGAATCGGCGCACCGGTTAGTATCAGGCGAACTGCCAAAGGTGGTAAACTGGAGATCGCTTTCAAATCTAACAGTGAACTAGAAAAACTGATTAAAAAACTTGGCTCTGTTTAAAAGGGTAGACTCTGAGACCTAGTTTTCCAACAATATAGCTAGCTGGCACGGTACCGAAATAGCGTGAGTCTAGTGAGTTACTGCGGTTATCGCCACAAACAAAGATCTCGCCATCTGGTACGGTCAGGTCTACATCACCGGAGGTTCCTTTAATGACTGAGCCGTAGGGCATGGTGTGATCGGGTGAAAAACCATTAGGATGTTCTTTATTGTAGACAGTTAGCTCGCCGTTTTTAACCACCACGCGCTCACCAGGAAGTGCTATAACGCGTTTGATAAGCTGTTTTTCGCCAGCTCCAAGCCCACTGATATCGGGGTGATTAAAAATAATCACGTCGCCTCGATTAGGAATGTAATCGTGATGAGTTATTCGAGCCCAGGTGCGGGGAACTTTTAGCACAATTAGACGATCTTTATTCTGTAAACTGGTTTGCATACTAGGTCCTTCGACTTGGTAGGATTGAAAAACGAAAGCCGTTAAAAACAATGCCAATAGAGGCGCTAATAGTAGCAGTCCTAATGTCGATAGAATACTTTTGGCGCTATCGCTGTTTGAGCCTTGATTTGGATTATCATTCATTACAGATTATAACTATACCTCATTGAGGGGGGTTTTCCCATTAAGCATGTGTTTACTGACGGCCGGTAAGCCGTTATACTAAGGACCACTTGCATGGATAATTTTCGACGACCCCAAAAACCAAAATTCGGCTTAGCGGTGGATGGACTCTTGAAACCGTCCAAAAAGTCTTATAATCCTAACGGTGTTGGAAATTTTCGTCGCCAACCTTCCGGCGCATCGTCGGCCAAGCGTCAATCGATCGGTAATTTTAAGCAACCCGATGGCTTTAGAGTCACCACACAACCAGTCTTGCCAGAAGCCTCACCTTTTAAAAGGGCATTACCTAAACAGATTGAGGTTATCAATCAGCCGCAGAAGGGTGAAAAGAAACGTTTTCGCCGCAGTGCGGCTAAAAAACAGGCTAAGCGGGAGAAACGTCAGGATCATAAATGGCGAACCTTATTTAAAAGAACTAGTATAGCGCTTATGGTGCTATTGATGGTCGGTGGTGGTTATGTTGGTGCCAAAGCTTACTGGAAGTCACGTCACGTGTTAAGGGGCGGTGGTTCGGCAGCTGCTTTACAGGCCAACGTTAGTCCTTCTTTACTTAAAGGCGAGGGAGATGGCCGAATTAATGTTCTGTTGCTGGGCAAGGGTGGCCCCGGTCATGATGGCCCGGATTTAACAGACACAATTATTATCGCTAGCGTTGACCCAGTCCATCATGACGCTGCTCTTTTAAGTATTCCGCGCGATTTTTGGGTTAAGGCGAGCGGTGGATACGGCTATAGTAAGATTAACTCCGTTTATCCTAATGCCAAATACTCCGTGCAAAACGGAAAGAAGATTACTAAACAGAACCAGGCCGCCGAAACAGCTGGCGAAGATGCTATCAAAAACACCATTCAGGACACTTTTGGTATCCCGATTCATTACTATGTAATGGTCGATTTTTCGGCTTTTAAAGAGTCGATTGATACTGTTGGAGGGATTGACCTTAATGTTAAGACACAGTTGTACGACCCGACTGTGGCTTGGGAAAACAATCGAAATCCGCTAATTGCAGCCGTCGGCCAGCAGCACATGAACGGCACCAAAGCTTTGCTGTATTCTCGTTCACGTCACGGTAGCGCCCGTGGTGACTTCGATCGGGCGGAGCGTCAGCGCGAAGTTATGATTGCTCTAAAAGAGAGAGTATTTACGCTGGGCACATTTAGTAACCCAGTTAAAATCTCCCAGTTAATTGATGCTTTTGGTAATCATGTCCAGACGAACTTTAGTGTTGGTGAGGTTTCTCGACTCTATACTATTGCTAAGCAGATTTCTTCGTCCGCGGTTACCTCAGTAGATTTAGTTACACCACCGAACGAATTACTAAGTACCGGAGATGTCGGCGGGCAATCGGTTGTTCTGCCTAAGGCGGGTATTGGCAACTACGCCGCCATCCAGAATTATATTCGCAACACTCTAAAAGATAGTTATATCAGGGACGAAAATGCCAAAATCGTTGTACTCAACGGTACAGCAACACCTGGCTTGGCAACCGTGAAAGCCAATTTTCTCAAGTCCTACGGCTACAACGTTACAACATCTGGTGACGCTCCTACCAAGAATTACACCAAAACTCAGTTAATTGATTTGCGCAGCGGAACCAAGAAGTACACCCAGCACTACCTAGAAAATCGCCTGAACGTTAAAGCTGTCTCCACACTACCAGCCGGTATCGACGCTGGTAACGCCGATTTTGTGATAATATTAGGGCAGTAGGGAGCGAACATTAAAGATGGTTCAGGTACCAGCTAGACTCAGTCGGTTAAAGCCTAAAAAAGGCTTAGCTAATGTATTCCATATTATCCTAACTTTGTTACTGCCAATTTTGGTCTACGTAATGGTTCGGATTCACTTTACTCAGATTGCCTTGTTGATAATATTACTTAGTAAGTGGCGCATGTTTGCGGTTAAACCGCGACACTGGCCAGCCAATATTAGAGCCAACGCCATCGACATCATTGTCGGTGTTTCTATATTAGTATTTATGATGCAGAGTGGTTCACAGTTGATGCAACTGACGTGGGCCGTCGGTTACGGAGTTTGGCTAATTTTCATTAAGCCAGGTTCTAATGTCCTATCGGTATCCTCTCAGGCTTTAATTGGTCAGTTTGTCGGTATGACAGCTCTGTTTATACGTTTCGGTGGAGTCAACTCAGCAATTCTAATGATGGCGACCTGGGCTATTTGCTACCTGGCAGCCAGACACTTCTTAGCCAGCTTTGATGAACCGCATACTCGGTTTTTTTCTTACCTATGGGGATACTTTGGAGCGGCACTAGTTTGGCTACTTAGCCACTGGTTGCTGTTTTATGGACCAATTGCTCAACCAACCTTATTGCTCGGAGTGATTGGCTTTGGATTAGCAACTTTGTATTACCTGCAAGAAACAGATCGCTTGTCTACTTTCTTTCAACGGCAGATTCTTTTTATTATGTTCGCTATCGTAGTAATTCTCATTATTTTCTCAGACTGGGGTGATAAAACTATATAGAATGAAACTGAGTAAACCTTCAAGTTCAAAAACCAATTGGCAATCGCCGTTGCGACGAGCCCAATTACTGAGCGTTAGTTTTCTCTTGGTCCTTAGTTTTGGTGGAGGTTTTGTAGGCGGTTGGGCTGCAATCCATTTCCGTAATGGTAACCTCAATACGAACTCCCAAAAGCAGGTCATATCATCGGAGAGCAGTCTAATAAGTCAGATCGCCAAAGACGTTGGCCCTAGCGTTGTCTCAGTAAATGTCACCGGAGCCTCGTCTCGAACTAGTATATTTGGGCAGTCTAGCGGTACGCAAAAAAGCGCCGGTACAGGCTTTATCGTTAGCAGCGACGGGGTTATTGTTACCAACCGCCACGTGGTTCCGGCCGGCACTACTAGTGTCGGTATAGTTTTGTCCGATGGCACGCACCTGGATGACGTTGCTGTGCTGGGCCGAACAGGCTCGAGCGACCCTCTAGACGTCGCCTTCTTAAAAGTTAAAGATGCCAAAGGTAAGACCTTTAAGCCAGTAAAACTTGGTGACTCTGGCAAGATGCAGGTTGGTGATAAAGTTGTTGCCATCGGTAATGCTTTGGGTCAGTTCCAGAACACAGTGACGTCGGGTATAATTTCTGGCTACGGCCGCGACGTTGAAGCTGGTGATGTGGCCGGTTCTACAACTGAACAACTCCAAGACTTATTCCAGACAGACGCTGCTATTAACGAGGGGAACTCCGGTGGTCCACTAGTTAATATTAATGGGGAAGTAATTGGCATGAACACAGCGGTAGCTGGCAATGCTCAGAACATTGGTTTTGCCATCCCGGTTAATGACCTGAGCGGACTGATTAAAAGTGTCCTGGCAACTGGCAAACTCGAACGACCATACCTAGGCGTTCATTACATATCCATTACTGATGATTACGCCACGGCCAAAAATCTGCCGGTTAAAAGGGGCGCCTTTATATCCACCACATCTAACAGCGTAATTAGCGGTAGTCCTGCGGCCGACGCTGGACTAGAGCCGGGGGATATTATTACTAAAGTAAACAACACGAATATAGATGAGAATAATAGCTTATCAACCCTTTTAGGGCGCTATCCGGTTGGCCAAAAAGTTAGTCTAACAATTGTCCGCGATAGCAAAACACAAACTGTCAGCGCCACGCTTGGCGCCGCTCCTCAAGTCTAGTTCTTGAAAACCTGTATAAAATCATCCCTAGCTTCTAGCTTGTAATAATGTTTATTAGCGATAATCTCTAAATCTTCATGCTGAAAGGGCATAGCCTCCGTTAAAACGTAGCCCCGATGTTTCTTGACTTTGAGTTGCTCGAACAAATGACGGTATAAATCCAAACCGTCCTGGCCACCAAAAATAGCCTGCGAGGGCTCCTGTAAGGCTGCCTGGTTAATAGTATACTCGTCTGGGACGTATGGGAGGTTAGCTACGATTGTAGCCCCGTTCGGCAAGCTGACATTAACGACCAAGCTAGCCTCGAAGAATTTAATATTTACCCGGTACTTTCTGGCATTACTTCTAGCAATCGTTAAGCAAGCTGGATCGATATCTGTAGCTAAAACCTGGACGTCATTAAGCTCGCAGGCGACAGTAACGGCAATTGCGCCAGATCCGGTTCCAACGTCTACCACGGCTCTTTGGGCAGTCTGCGGTAGACTTTTAAGCAAATCTATCATCGGTTCGGTCTCCGGGCGGGGGACTAAAACGGCTTTAGAAACATTGATTTCACGGCCGTAAAATTCGCATTTACCACGAATATAAGCTAATGGTTCGTGCTGTTTTCGACGCTCAAATAGTCTGTTTAACCGCTGTTGTTGGCCTTTGGACAGGATTCTGTCGGGCTCGGCTAATAATTGAGCACTATTTTTGTTCAATGTATCGCCTAACAGCACCAGGGCATCGAGCCGGGGAGTACCGGTTCCAGCTAGTTCTTTAGTGGCATACAGCAGCCAGTCGTTAACCGTCATGGTTAATAAGTTCGCGCTCAAAAGCCTGAAGTTTTTCGACTAGGTCATCGATGTCGCCGGCTAGGGCGGCCGGGATATTACTGCGGCTGTAGTTGATACGGTGATCAGTGATGCGATCCTGCGGGAAGTTATAGGTGCGGATTTTTTCGCTGCGGTCGCCAGTTCCAATTAATTTTTTACGAGTGTCACTAAGCTCTTTTTGTTCTTCATCGATTTTTTGTTGTAACAAACGGGAACGCAAGACACTCATTGCCTTAGCCTTGTTTTTAATTTGAGATTTTTCATCCTGGTTACTGACAACCAAGCCTGATGGCAGGTGAGTGATGCGTACGGCTGAGTCGGTGGTGTTAACCGACTGACCACCGTGGCCGCCGGAACGGTAAACGTCAATCCGCAGGTCGTTAGGGTTAATTTCTATATCCGATTCTTCGGCTTCTGGCATAACGGCGACTGTAACTGTCGAGGTGTGGATCCGGCCCTGGCTCTCGGTGGTAGGCACCCGTTGGACGCGGTGGACACCGGCTTCGAACTTGAAGGTTTTGTAGGCTTCTAGTCCGCGAACGGCGAAGATCACTTCCTTAAAGCCGCCGCCTTCGTTCGGACTCTCGTTTAGCAACTCTAATTTATAGTTTAGTTTTTCTGCGAACCGAGCATACATTCGATACAATTCGCCGGCAAACAAACTAGCCTCGTCGCCGCCAGCGGCACCGCGAATTTCAATGATACAGTCACGCTCGTCATTAGGGTCTTTAGGGGTTAGGGCCTCACTTAAAGCCATCTCTACCTCAGTTAGGGTGACGTTTAACTCGGTTAGTTCGGCCTGTGCCATTTCGGCCATTTCTGGGTCGTTGCTGTTGGCGAGATCCTCAGCTTCGGACTTGGCTTTTAGGCCAGCGGCTTGTTTATCGAATAATTCCAGTAAAACTTCGAGCTGGCTTTGGCGTCGGGCAAGCTTGGGATATTCGGGCGTACTAAAAATGCCGGGGTCTTGCAGCTTGGTTTGCAGATCCTTTAGTTCGTCTCGGAGGGCGGCTTGTTTAGTTTCCATAATTCTTCCTCATTATATAGAAAAACCGCCAATTCTTAGCGAAAAGGCGGTTTTATAGTTTTACTAAGTTATTTATCAGTTGTAGATTCGTCTTCGTCGTCTTCGTCGGATTTGCGAACGCGAACTTTTGCGGCACTCTTTTTACGAGCGTCCAAAGCCTTTTTGGCGGCTTCGGCACGGTTTTTAAACTTATCAACGCGACCTTCGATGTCAACAATGCGTTCTTCGCCGGTGAAGAAAGGGTGAGAGCTGCTGCTAATGTGAACTTTAACTAATGGGTACTCAACACCGTCCACAGTGGTTTTGTCTTCAGTAGCAACCGTCGAACGAGTCAGGTAAGTACTGCCGTTATTGAGGTCTTCGAAGACGACATAACGATAGTTAGCGGGGTGCAAATCTTTTTTCATAGTCAAGTGGCAATTATACACATCTGTTAGCGATTGGTCAACAGGGAAGCATTTCCATAGATTGCCCAACCCAATTGAGCTAATTGTCTATGGCAGCAAATGTCTACACCAAAGAACAGCAAATAGTATTGCTGGTTGGTGCTATCGCAATCGCTAATGCTCATACGCTGTTGCTCCCTGAGTCCTAATCTGTTACAATAACTAGGTAACAAATTAAGCAGTTTGGGATTAGATTCTCCAAAGCTTTAGTCTCTCCAGACCAAGCAGCGGTACCCAAATGTAGAACAAGAATCAAGAAGGAGATTAAACTACATGGCTACAGACGTAGACATCAAGCAACTATTAGAAGCTGGCGCCCATTTTGGTCACAAAAGCAGTCGCTGGCACCCAAAAATGGCTAAGTATATCCATAGCAAACGCAATGGCAGCCATATCATCGACCTAACAAAAACTGTTGACGAACTAGATCGAGCGCTTAAGTTCATTCAGCAAACCGCTCAGGACAGCAAGCAAGTCATTTTTGTCGGTACCAAAAGGCAGGCTAAAGATATCCTCCGAAAAGCAGCCGACGACACTAGCATGCCCTACGTTACCGAACGCTGGCTCGGTGGAATGCTGACTAATAAAGCCACTATCGGTGGTCGCATCAAGCATCTTAAAGACCTCGAAGCTCGGATGGAAAACGGCCAGTTAGCCGCTAAGTACAACAAGTTAGAAGTTCAGCGCTACCAAGAAGAAATCGACGAAATGAACCTCAACTACAGTGGTATCAAAGACGTTAACGCTAAGCCAGGTGCCATGTTCATCATCGATATTATTGAAGAAGACAACGCCGTTCGCGAGGCTCGTAAGCTTGGTATCCCAATCGTGGCAGTTGTCGACACTAACACCGACCCAACTCTCATCGATTACCCGATTCCGGCTAACGACGATGCCATCAAAACTATCCAGTTAATTACTGACTACGTTGTTAGCGCTATTCGCGAAGGCAAAGACAAGTCTAAGCCAATTAAAGATGATGCCGACAAAGATGAAAAACCAACCGAAAAAGTAGTTCTAGGACTAGAGGCTACAAAAGAGGAGACTAAGTAATGGCAGTTAAAATCGAAGAAGTAAAAAGGCTTAAAGATCTAACTGGAGTTGGCCTGACTGATGCTAAAAAAGCTTTAGAAGAAGCCGGTGGCGACTTTGACAGCGCACTCCAAGCTATGCGAAAAAAAGGTCTTACTAAGGCCGAAAAACGCGGTGAGCGCGAGGCTCGCGCCGGACTAGTTGGTACCTATAACCACGACGGTCGTATCGGCGTTCTAGTAGAAGTTAACTGCGAAACCGACTTTGTAGCCCGCAATGAAATCTTTGTTAACCTCGTTAAAGACATCGCTATGCACGTGGCTGCCTCGGCACCACAATTTGTTAGCGTCGAAGAAGTTCCATCCACTGATCGCGACAAGGTTGCAGCCGAATTTGCCGATAAGGCTAAGGCCGAAGGCAAGCCCGACAATATGATCGAAAAGATCGTCGAAGGCATGTTGACCAAACACTTCGCTGACCGTTGCCTAATGGAGCAACCTTTCGTCAAAAACCCCGACTTAACAGTCGGTGAATTCGTCAAAGCGCACGGCGCTAAGCTCGGCGAAAACATCGTCGTCCGCCGCTTTGCCCGCATGGCCCTCGGCGAAATCAGTTAAATACTAAAATCGTATGCCTCTAGTCGAAGAATTCTCAGTCGATGAACTGTTAGAGTCTCAGGCCTTTGCTCTAACGCTGGGGTAGACAAGATCTTAGTTCGGGGATCTAGCAGAAATTTAAAAAAATGACTTTTTAGATAACCTAAAAGCCTTCACTTAGATATTTAAACAGAAGACGACCATCGCCCAGTAATTTTGGCAGAATAACTGTATTCCTGGGTACAATTGGAATATTAATTTTTACGAGAGTCGTATTCAGACTTCTAGCATCCTGTCTTATGCAGTCTTTTTCGAAACACGACAAGTTTCTTTAACTACGTGGGCGGCTCTAAACAGTAACTAAGTGCTGTTTAATAGCTGCCGAAAGTAAGGTATCCTTAAGGTATGAATCCAAACGATATTATCACTCAAACCAAAACTAAGTTCCAGAACACAGTTAGTCATTTCGAATCAGAATTAAAAAAGTTACGTACCGGCCGCGCTCACGGCGGCATGCTAGACAGCGTTATGGTTGAGGCTTATGGCACACCGATGCCCCTAAACCAACTTGCCAACGTCACTGCGCCCGAAGCTCAGCTGTTGCAGATTACTCCCTTTGATCCCAGCAACCTGGCGACTATTAGCGCTGCTATCCGCGACAACCAGGGCCTTGGCTTAAACCCAAGTGACGATGGTCACGTTATCCGCATTCAAATTCCGGCACTAAACGAGGAACGCCGTCGAGACATCACTAAGCAAGTTAGCGCTAAGTTAGAGGACTGCATGATTGGTTTGCGGGGCACTCGGCACGAAACTTTGGACATGTTTAATCTAGCCAAGAAAGATAAAGACCTAGGCGAAGACGAAGTAAAGCGTCTCAGCCAGCAGGTCGAAGAAGCGATGACTCAAGCAAAAAACCAGGCCGAGGCTGCCGCTAAGGCCAAAGAACACGAAATAATGACCGTCTAATATGGCGAATACGAACTCTATTCCCACTCATTTGGGTATTATTTTGGATGGAAACCGGCGTTGGGCCAAGCGCAATGGCCTGCCGACACTGCAAGGACATCGCCAGGGTATGGACAATTTTAAAGACGTATCGTTGGCAGCTTTCGGGCGAGGCGTAAAGTTTGTTTCGGCCTACATCTTTTCTGTCGAAAACTGGCAGCGTACCCAAGAGGAAGTTTCCTACCTAATGAATTTAGTTAACAAGGGTATTCAAAAACATCTAGAAACTTATCATCAAGCTGGTATTAAGCTAGTCATGTTAGGCAGCCGGCAGGGAATTGAAAAAAAGATTTTGGCCAGCATCGATACCGCTATCGAAAAAACCAAAGCTAATACAAAAGGTACTTTCGTCCTTTGCTTTAACTATGGCGGTAAGCAAGAAATTGCCGAGGCTGCCCAAAAACTCGCCAAGCAGGGAAGTGAGATTACATTCGAAAGCCTGGATCAAGCAATCGGCCTGGCTGA
>JBAXGG010000007.1:0-34202 GCA_037139495.1 Candidatus Saccharimonadota bacterium
AAAAAGACTTCAGTAACTACGTCGCTTTTTGGCAAGACGTCGCCGTTGAGAATTAAGCTTGATTTCAGCAATAAAACAGTGCATGATAATAGCCATAGAGACCAAATAAGGAGGACAAGTATATATGGCTAAAAAAACAGATAATAATACTGTACAGTGGTGGGGGCTAACAATTCGCGGAATCGTCGCCATTCTTTTTGGTGTTGCAGCCGTGTTTTGGCCGGGCCTAACATTAACAACCTTGGTTTACCTATTCGGTGGTTTCATCTTGGCTGGTGGCTTGGTTGGTATCGTAGGAAGCGTTATTTCAGTCGGTCATCACCGTGCCTGGTTCCTCCACTTGCTATTAGCTCTCGTAGAAGTCGCCGTAGGTTTGTACCTACTCCGGCATCCATTAGTAACTTTCACAACCTTCATATTGGTCATCGGTATCACTTTGATCGCACGTGGAGTTATCGAAGTCGTCTCTGCCTTGGCAGAAGATGGTGTCAGTGCTACTAGCCGCACCCTTACAATCGTTGCTGGTCTAGCTGCTTTCTTGGTAGGAATCGTTGTACTTTTCCAACCAGTTGCTTCTGGTGTAACTTTTGTCTGGTTGCTTGGATTGTATGCCTTGATTACCGGACCGTTAATGATCGCTTTGTCACTAGATCTTAAGTCAGAGCTTTCTAAGTAGTTTAACCCGTCCTGGTCTCTCTATATTAAGCGGCCGCCTTTCACTAGGCGGTCGTTTTAACTATACTAATAGCATGACTGAACAAGCGATATTTGCCGCCGGCTGCTTTTGGGGTGTTCAGTTCTATTTTGACCAGGTGCCTGGGGTGGTTAAAACCGAGTCTGGCTATACGGGAGGGCATACAATTAACCCAACCTACGAAGAAGTTTGTAGTCATACAACCGGGCACGCTGAAGCCGTCCGGGTTGAGTTCGATCCAACAATAGTCAGCTATAGTAATCTCTTAAAGCACTTTTTTAGGCTCCACAACCCAACTCAGCTAAATCGTCAGGGCCCTGATATCGGCGATAGCTACCGCAGTGCCATCTTTTACCTGGACGAAAGTCAGAAAGCAGAAGCCCATAATAGTAAAGCTATCGCCCAGAAAGACTGGAAAGAACCGATTGTCACCCAAGTAGTCCCGGCTAGCGATTTCTATAAGGCCGAAGACTACCACCAGAAGTTTGCCGAGCGGACAGGCAGGGGCATGTGCCATGTCCCCTATGAGCCGCTAAAGTAAACATCATACTACTTTTTTGCTCAACCAAACTAAAATCAATTCCACCATAACAGCCAAGCAGGCGAACGAACCGCCTGAATTTAGCCATATATGTTAAAGTATGGTTATGACTAAAAATTCAACCCCTAAAAAGATAACCTTCAAAAGTTTAAATAAATGGAACCTGGTGATGGCCGGGCTTCATTTTGCTCAAGGCTTGGCAGTTCTAATTTTAAGCGGAAATTCAACCTTTCCGGTAAACACTAGCTACCTAACACTAAATACTTTGGCCTCGAAAAGTGGCATGCCGGTACTTGTCGAAGCCAGTCGTCATCTGTACGATGTTAACCTGGCCTACTTAGTGGCAGCCTTCTTTTTTGTATCGGCTATTGCACATCTGACAATCGCTACCGTTTACCGAAAGACCTACGAACAAGACCTTAAGAAGGGAATCAACAAAGCCCGCTGGATCGAATACAGCATCAGCGCTAGCATAATGATGATTGGCATCGCCATGTTGAGTGGTGTGGCCGACTTGTCTAGTCTAATGATGATATTTGTCCTTGACTTTGTCATGAACATGATGGGTCTGGTAATGGAAATCCATAATCAGACTACCAAAAAGACCAATTGGATAAGTTATGTTATAGGTTGTATCGCTGGCTTGATCCCTTGGCTAGTTTTTGTGATTTACGTATTGGGTGCTCGCAACTACGGTAGCGGCGTACCGGGCTTTGTCTACTGGATCTACGGCAGCCTATTCATCTTCTTTAGCTGCTTTGCCGTTAATATGTACCTCCAATACAAAAAGGTTGGCAAGTGGGCCGACTACCTTTATGGTGAACGCGTCTACATGGTCTTAAGTCTTGTCGCTAAGTCACTGTTGGCTTGGCAGGTCTTCTTTGGGACGCTTAGACCATAGCTACAACGAATACAATTGACAAATTAGCACAAGCATGATACTATTGTGTTATAAGCTAATTGGTTAAAATAAACATGTCAGAACAACTTCCAGGCAACAGAATCGAAAAAGTAATATCCACAGGCGTAGCTTTGTATGCTGCTGGGATGGCCATTAAAGGAGTTGTTAGGTCGCATCGGGATTTGCAAGTTCAGTCCCGTTAACATTATCAGGAAGAGCCCCTATTACTCCCCGAAGCTATAGCGACCCCAGCGGACGAAAGAGCGAGAAGTAGTCTAATCAGCACAGTTAGCTACCTAGAGGATTATTTTAAAACACCCATGTCGGTACGAAAAATGATTCCACGTAACGGGGTATATCACTCACCATGGGCTTATAAACACCGCCCGACTTATGGATCACTTCACTTTGACCAGTCCGAATATATGGATGAGCCCGGCTCTACCAACCATTCCAACGGCCTAAGCTTTTTGACCTCTATTGGCGAAAAGCCACTACGTTCAGTGATTGCCGAACAGATTAAATCTATTCCAGCTGAAGAGTGGCGAACCATTCTATCTGGGGAAGAAATTGATCAGGCTGCAAGTCAGTCAACAGACGAACTATCTGCTAGGCGCGAAAAACGTCGAGTCATTGGAATAGTATCAGCGCTTGAGGGTATTGGATTTGACAGTGATTTAGCTTTTGCAAGCTGGCATGACAAACAAGGCGATCACGCACTTGTACCTTATGATGACGAGAATCCTCTCCACCGAGTGGCTATGGCTGGATTTCCTAACGATACATATGAAACACCGGGGTTAGAAGTTCAATACAGTGGCCAAGGCAAAAAAATGACAGTTAAGCTCAAGGGTGTTGATATAAATGAGCGTCGTAAGCAGGTTGGAGAGGCTATACCAGTGGAAGTCCCAAATCCACAAGAATTGGCAGCCCAAGATTACGTATATCCTCGCGTTCTTCCGTCTACCCAACCACATATGTAGTTTTGTTGAGTACAATACCGTAGAATGATAAGGTGAAACACGTCATTTTTGATTTTGACGGCACGCTGGTTGACAGCCTGCCGGTTGTGGTACGTATCGCCAATCAGGTGGTACCGCAATTAAATATTGATGATCATGAGCTTGCTAAGATCCGCGAGATGCCGGCCCGCGAAATTATTAAATACAGCGGTATTCCAAACTGGCAATTATTGCGTTTGATCATTAAAGGTAAAAAGATTATGGCCCAACATCTTGATGAACTTAAGCTCTTTAAGGGCATTGATGCCGTTATTGTAGATTTACATAAAAAGGATTTTAAATTATCTGTCGTCAGCTCCAATAGTGAGGAGAATATCCGTAAAGTTCTTAAGAGCGAAGGGGTCGAGGAGTATTTTACCGGCGTTTATGGGAATGTCGGCTTATTTAGTAAGGCTCGAGTTTTTAAAACGGTTCTGAAAGACATGCACATCAGCGCTAGCCAAGCGATTTATGTTGGTGACGAGGTGCGTGATATAGAAGCCGCCCGCAAAATTCCTATAGATGTAATTTCGGTGACCTGGGGATACAATGGCGAACAAATTCTAAAGAAATACAAACCAACCTATTTAGCGAAGACACTGCAACAATTACAAACTGTCTTAACTGAAACAATCGCAGCGTGAGACTACATCGTTTTTACACTGGCTCCGCTAAACTTGAGCACTACTTAGAATTGCAGGATAAACGGCTGCTGGATCAGTGGCGCAAAGTTTTACGATTTAGACCAGGTCAAGAAGTTATTTTATTCGACGGCCATGGTCAAGAAAAACTTTATAGCTTAAACGAACTTAGTAAAGATCACGCCACACTAGAGCTAATTACCGAATTCGAAGCCAAAATCCCATTACGTGAGGTTTATCTATTCTGGAGTTTACTTAAAAAAGATAAAAATGACTGGGTACTGCAAAAAGCTACAGAGCTAGGTGTTAGTCATTTTGTTCCATTGTTGGCCGAACGTTCCGAAAAGACTGGTTTTAACATTGAGCGGGCTCAAAAAATCGTTATCGAAGCCGCTGAGCAATGCGGCCGATCTGACATCCCTTCGATCCGCGAGCCAATGTTGCTACAAACTGCCTTACATGAATTTTCCGGTAAGTTGCCAATGTTTGTCTGCGAACAACACGAGTTGATTAAGCCCAAAACTCCCAACTACCAAGAAGTTGGCGTGCTAATTGGGCCAGAAGGCGGTTGGAGCGAATCCGAAAAGCAGCTATTTGTAACCCAAGAAGTTGGTCGCCTGCAGCTGGGCGAATTTACCCTGCGAGCCGAAACCGCCTGTGTGACGGCAGTCGCTAAGCTGTTACAATAACTACCTATGGCAGGTAATTATTGGCAAGAGCGTAACAAACCTTATCAGCCAGGGCAAACCAAGGCTTTTAAAATTAGTCGCAGTAAGATTGAATTATTTACTCAATGCCCGCGCTGTTTTTGGCTTGATGCTCGGCTTAAAATTAAACGCCCCAACAGCCCGCCGTTTAACATCAATAAAGCTATCGACGAATTGTATAAAAAAGAATTCGATGTCCACCGAGTTGCCGGCACGCCACATCCGATTATGGCCGACAACCAGATCAAGGCTGTGCCGATGCAGCACAAACAGCTCGAGGAGTGGCGGTATAATTTTACCGGTATTGTCGCTATTCACAAGCCGACAAATCTTCATGTATTTGGCGCTATCGATGACTTGTGGATTGATGATAGTGGCCAAGCGATTGTGGTCGACTACAAGGCAACTTCTAAAAATAAGGAAGTCGACATCGACTCTGATTGGCAGCAAAGCTACAAGCGACAACTTGAAGTCTACCAGTGGTTGCTTCGTCAAAATGGTTTGTCTGTCAGTGACACCGGCTACTTTGTCTATACCAACGCTCGTATAGATGTTGATGGCTTTGGGGACAGGTTAGAATTTCGAACCAAGCTAATTCCATATACCGGCAGCGACTCATGGGTCGAGCCGTCATTGGTTGAAATGAAGGCCTGCCTAGAAGGCGACATGCCAGCAGTTGGTATGGCAGCTATGGGTGGTGAGTGCGATTTTTGTAGTTACGCCAAGTCTCGCACCATGCTCACCTTGCAATCTCTAAAAAAGAAATCCTAAAATCTAAACTTCTAGTCATCTAAAGTTGTATAATAAAAGTATGTTAGATATACAGTTCATCCGCGACAATCCTGATCTGGTAGTGGAGAAGTCTAAGCAAAAGAATGTCAAAGTTGACGTCAAAAAGCTATTGGAGCTGGACGTTGAGCGCCGCAAGTTACTAACCCAGGCTGAAGAACTGCGTCAACAACGCAATCGACAAGCCGGTGACACCAAAGGTCAGAAGCCCAGCGATGCCCAGATTGAGTCTGGCAAAAATCTAAAAGAAAAACTCGCCAAACTAGAAAAAGAAATTTCCGAGGTAGAATCCACTTATCTGGCAGCACTAAAAAAGATCCCCAATGTTTCGTTGAACACGGTGCCGGTTGGCAAGACCGAGGACGATAATGTCATTATAAAAACAGTAGGCGAACCAGCCAAGCTGGGTTTTACGCCAAAGAGCGATGGAGAGCTAGGTACATTGCATGACACTATCGATAAGGAACGCGCTACCAAAGTTGCCGGCCCGCGTTTTGCTTATCTAAAAGGCGACATTGTTCGGTTGCAGTTCGCGATAATTCAATTTACACTCGATACTTTGTCTAATGAAGAAGTCATCGCGCAACTGATTAAAGATAATAATCTCCAGATAAGCATCAAGCCTTTCACGCCAGTCTTACCACCCGCAATAGTTAAGACCGAACCTTACGAAGCCTCGGCCCGACTCGATGCCGAAGCAGTAACTTATAAACTAGCTGATGATGAATTGTGGCTCAATGCTAGTGCCGAGCACAGCCTCTGCACCATGTACATGAATGAAATCCTTGATGAGAAAGATCTGCCGATTCGCTACCTAGGTTATGCCACTAGTTTTCGACGCGAAGCTGGAACCTATGGCAAGGATACCGAAGGTATCTTTCGTATGCACCAATTCGATAAGCTCGAAATGGAAGTTTTTAGCACCGCCGAAACTGGTTTAGACGAACATAGGCTTTTAGTGGCTATCCAGGAGTATCTAGTTCAGAAACTAGATTTGCCTTACCAACTGATTCAAAAATGTACTGCTGACATCGGCAAACCTAACGCTCAGGGTGTCGACATCAACATCTGGATGCCAGCCCAAAATCAGTACCGTGAAACGCACACTGCCGACTACATGACCGACTACCAAGCCCGACGCCTTCATACCCGGGTGCGGCGTGGGGGAGGGGTGGAGTTAGTCCACACCAATGATGGTACTGCCTTCGCGTTGGGCAGAATCCTAAAAGCTATAATGGAGAACTACCAAAACCAAGATGGTACTATCAGGATTCCAAAAATATTAAAACCTTATCTGGGAGGAAAATCATGATTGAACGAATAGAAATTAACAGTATACATGCCCAGGTCGACGATGACTTAAAGAAGTATGTTATTAAAAAGATCGGACACTTAGACAAATATCTTTCCAAGCATGCTATGGAGTCGGCTCACGCCGAGGTAAAGCTCAAAGAGAGTAAGGCTAACGACAAAAAACAGTGCCAGTGCGAAGTTATTTTGCACCTGCCAAAAGGCAATTTGATGGTTAAAGAGAGCACCATTAACATGTACGCTGCGGTTGATATTGTCGAGGCTAAACTAAAGAATCAGATTAAGAAGTACAAGGACACTCATGAGTCCGCGAAGTTCCGCCAGAGGGTGATTCGCCGCTTTCGCCGACAAATTTAGCAAAATATAGCCTGTCATCAGGGGCAGTTATAAGCTACAATAGATTGATGACCAAACTGCAAGTGAGTCACCGGAGGAGTGCGAGCGCATGAAGAAAATTTTCAAAAAAGTTCTTGGGGATCCACAAGCAAAAACTCTAAAACGCCTACAAAAACGCGTAGCCCAGGTTAACAACCTAGAGTCTAAGTATAAAAAAATGACCGAAAAGCAACTGCGCGAACAAACGCAGGTTCTGAAAACACGTCTAAAAAAAGAGACTCTCGACCACATCCTACCGGATGCTTTTGCCTTGGCGCGCGAAGCTTCTTTCCGAACACTTGGGATGCGTCACTTCGACGTTCAGTTAGTTGGTGGCATGGCTTTGCATGAGGGCAGCGTTGCCGAGATGAAGACTGGTGAAGGTAAAACCCTGGTTGCGACGTTACCGGTATTCCTTAACGGTCTAACCGAAAAAGGTGTCCACGTGGTGACGGTTAACGACTATTTGGCTCAGCGTGACGCTGGTTGGATGGCGCCAGTTTATCATTTCCTGGGCCTAAGCACCGGCGTTATAATCGGTGACGAATCGTTCATTTTTGACCCTGAGTTCAAAAATCAGAAACATGATGATCCGCGGCTCATCCATCTTAAGCCTGCTAGTCGCCAAGATGCTTACGCTGCAGATGTAACTTACGGCACGAACAACGAATTTGGTTTTGATTACCTGCGGGACAACATGGTTCGAGAAGTCGACCAACTCCGCCAACGTCCCCTGCATTTTGCAATCGTCGACGAAGTCGACTCTATCTTGATCGATGAAGCCCGAACTCCCCTGATTATTTCGGCTCCGTCGATGACCAGTGGCAGTGCCTACGCCCAGTTTAGTAAAGTCGCTCGCCAATTAAAAAAAGAGACTGATTTTGAAGTTGATGAAAAACGTAAAGCCGTAATCTTAAATGATGACGGTGTTGAGCACGTAGAAAAAATCCTCGGCATCAAAAGTCTCTACGCCACTGATAACATCCGTACCATCTATCACCTAGAGCAAGCCCTTCGCGCCGAGGCATTATTTAAACGCGATAAAGATTACGTTGTAACTAGCGATGGGGAAGTTGTGATTGTTGATGAGTTTACCGGACGCCTACTGAAGGGACGTCGTTATAACGAGGGACTTCACCAAGCCATAGAGGCCAAGGAAAGTGTTACCGTCCAGGAAGAGTCAATGACTCTGGCCACAATTTCGTTCCAGAACTATTTCCGCTTGTACGAAAAGCTCTCTGGTATGACTGGTACCGCCCAAACCGAGAGTGAGGAATTCTTCCAGATTTACGAACTTCATGTAATCGAGATTCCTTCTAATAAAAAGCTAATCCGCCAAGACCGTTCAGACCGGATTTACAAAACTGAAGCCGGTAAGTTTAGCGCCATTATTAAAGAGATCAGAATGTTGCAGCAAAAAGGCCAGCCAGTCTTAATTGGAACCGTTTCGATAGAAAAGAACGAACGTTTAGGTAAAATGCTGACTGCCGCCCAAATCCCGCACCAGGTACTGAATGCAAAAAATAACGAGCGTGAAGCCAGCATCGTTGCTAAAGCAGGCCAAAAAGGAGCTGTAACTTTGGCGACCAATATTGCTGGACGCGGTACCGACATAGTTTTGGATGATGATGTTAAGAAGCTCGGTGGATTATTTATCCTTGGTTCTGAAAGACACGAGTCGCGACGAATAGATAACCAGTTACGGGGACGTGCTGGGCGTCAGGGTGACCCAGGTGTAACCCAGTTTTTTGTTAGTACCGAGGATGACCTAATGCGCGTTTTTGGTGGCGAACGCATCGGTGGGATGATGGAACGCATGAAAGTTCCTGAAGATATGCCGATCGAAAACCGAGTTATATCGCGTAGCCTGGAGTCGGCTCAAAAGAAAGTAGAAGGCCATAACTTCGATATTCGTAAAAATGTTGTTCAGTATGATGACGTAATGAACCGACACCGCCGTGCTACTTATACTATGCGCAAAGAAATATTACATCGCGCCGACATCGAAAAGCGCATTCGCATTTACATCGAGGCCGAAGCCCGCGCTTTAGCTCATTCGCCACTTGCTACTACCGATATGTATGAGTCACAGATTACAGAGGTATTTACTTTCGATGATGATACCCTAGACCGTTTATTTGATGCCAAAGCCGCCGGCTTTGAGAAGGTACTGGTTACCGAGGCAATTGAACTCTACGAGTCACGCTCGGTGGCCTTCGGTGAGAAAAATATGCGTAAGGTTGAACGTGACATATACCTGCAAGTTTTAGATAACTTATGGATGCAACACCTAGAAAACATGGAACACCTCCGTGAGGGAATTGGCTGGATTAGCGTTGGTCAGCGAGATCCACTGGTCGAGTATCGTCGCCAGGGTCAGGCTCTGTTCGAGACCATGCAAGATACCCTGCGACACGACGTAGCCCGAACACTCCTACACGCCGAACCAGTTGCAGGTGATATGGATGAATCGATTGAGACCGATTTAACCCGTGCCGCCCGTCGTTCGGTTGATAATGCCGACAAAGTGATAGAAGTTGAAGAGTTCTCTGAGTCTGACTTCAAGTCTTCTCCTAGCCCTAGCGGCTTCCCGGTTAGCAGTACTAAGAAAGTTGTATCAACCGATGATCGCAAAAAAGCTCGCAAGGCCGAACGCAAGCGCAAAAACAAAAGCAAGAGAAAGAAGTAGTGGCTTTATTGTCCAAATTACTCAAGGCTAGAGTCCTCAGCTGCCAGCAGACTGCGGATAGCTTTTTGAATCATGTACAAAAAACCATAACCCGCTCTAGCTCTGTTATTACTCCGCTTAGTAGTTTGTTCTTTGTCTTTAGAGTTTTTCGTGGTTGGCTACTGAATTTTGGTCAACGACATATCTGCAATGAAGCGAATACATCGTTGGCCGTCAATATTTCAGGGAGCTCAGCATGAAGCATTCGGTAACCGAAATTAAAGCCAAAAACGGCGCCAGAGGTTTATTGGTTCATATCCCTGACGCCAGCGTCATGACCTTCGACTTCAACTTCCGAGCTGGCGAATACTTAGTCGACAGGCGAATTTGGGAAACTCCTCATTTAATGGAGCATCTATTACTTGGTGCTAACGAAATGATTCCAAAAGCTCGGACTTTTCAGGCCGAGTTCGAAAAAAACGGTGCTTATTCCAATGCTTCAACCGGTACCTACGATATTACGTATGAAGCCGAGTGTGCCGATTTTGAGTGGGATCGTATACTTGGCCTATTGTTAACCGCCATCACTAAGCCATTATTTTTGGCTGATGAATTTCAGGCCGAGTTTGGTAACGTTCGCGAAGAGCTAACTTCTCGTTCTAACAGTCATTTTCGCCATCTTAGTCTTGCTTTAAGGGAAGAGTACGGTTTTAAGGTTGTAACTGACCAAGAACGACTTAAATTGATGGGAAACGTTACGCTCGAAGACGTTAACCGTCATTACAAAGATACTCATACTAGCAGTAACTTAAGATTTGTGATTGCCGGTAACTTGTCACTCGACCGTCGCGCCACCGTCAAATCTTTAATCAGCTCGATCGAATTGCCAGAAGGTCACGGTAGGGAAGAATTACCACTGGAAGTTCCGAAACGTCTACAAAAACCTCTTTATCTAAAAAACGACAGCATCGATAATATTTATTTTTACCTAGATACTTTTAAGCAACGTCAGCTAAGTGATCCAGAAGCCGATGCTCTGAGCTTGCTTAACACTATGCTAACCGAAACTTTGTATTCTCGCATACTTGGTACCGCCCGCGAAAAAGGGTTGGTCTACAGTATGAGTTCTGGTCATTCCCAAATGCTTAACAGTAGTAATTGGTGGTTTGGCGCTCAAGTCATGCCGGCCAACGCCAGTGCGCTGTTCAAGATTATTACCAACGAACTAGGAGCAGTATTTTCTGGTGACTTGGCTGACGAAGACGTTCAGGCCGCTAAGCAATACTCGATCGGTCGCTATCAACGTGGTGCTCAGACGGTGGCTGGTACGGCCAGCGGTTATGCCTACCGTTACTTCTTTGATGATGTCCTGGAAGATTATTACCAGTTGCCAAATCGCATCAAAGCGATTACCAAACAACGTATTATTAAAGTCGCTAACGTCATGTTCGAGGATAATATCTGGGGGTTAGGCTGTCTCAGTAATGCTGGCCCAGAGTTTTCTGAGAAACTATATAAACAAGTTGGTCGTTTGTGGCCTTAATTGTGCTTATGGTATGATACAGATAATGTAAATAAAAGGTGAAAAAAAGATGCCTCCACAAGAACCAGCTCAAGACCCGACCAAAGCTCCTGATCCAAATGCCGCACCGCTAGATGACCCAACCGATTCTGGTAGTGTTATTAATGTCACTACATCAGGTAGTGACGACTTAGTCACTGACTCTGTTGACCCAATGAGCAGCACACCAGCAGTTGAATCAGCTTCAGTTCCGGTAACTGCTGCTGACAGCGATATGTCTACTCCAGTAGCCGATTCATTCGCTGCAGAGACACCTGCTGAAACTCCAGCTGAGCCAGACGCATCAGCTATGTCGCCAGCAGGGGAGACTTCATATAATAGTACCTCAGCTACCGAAGCCCCAGCCAATGTCGAACCGGCTGCTTCAGAAACAGTTACACCTGCCGCAGATCCAGCTGGGATGGCACCAGCCGGAACTGACAGTTCAATGCCACTTCATCCTATGGAAAATACTGCTAATAACAGTAAAAAAGGCCTAATGATTGCCGCCATTATCGGTGTAGTTGTCATCGTCATCATACTAGTCGTTGTTTTGTTAGCCCGTGGATCAAAATCTTCTACCAACACGACAACAACTCCAAGTAACACTACAACAATGTAATAGGCTATAATCTGCATTGATGCAGGAGCTTATTTCGCAACTATCAAACCTCAAGGCGTTATTAACTATCGCCCTGGAGGCTCTTAAAATTAGCCGTCTAGAGACAGAACTCAAGACAATTCAGGCCGAAAGCCAAAAGGCTGGTTTTTGGTCTGACCGAACCAAAGCTCAGGAAAGTATGAAGTTACAGGCGAATTTATCAGCCCGAATCGAACCTTGGCGTCAGCTGGAAGCCCAGGTTAATGAGGCTCTAGAGCTAGCCGAACTAAATGATCCAACGGTCCAAGCAGAATTACAAACACAATTAGAACAGCATCAAGCTAAGTTTTATGAGCTTAAACGTCAACTTCAATTTAGCGGCCCCTATGATGACAGTAATGCTATTTTGTCGATTCACGCTGGAGCAGGCGGAACTGATGCCCAGGACTGGACCCAAATGTTGCTAAGGATGTATGTCCGGTGGGCCGAACAACAAGGCTATAATGTAGAAACGATCGAGCAGTCCAGCGGTGAAGAAGCCGGTCTCAAGAGCGTAACAATCGAAATTAACGGTCCTTTTGTCTACGGCAAACTGCAAGGCGAGCACGGGGTCCATCGTTTAGTCCGCCTTAGCCCATTTAACTCTGATAATCTACGCCAAACCAGTTTCGCCAAGGTAGAAGTGCTGCCTAAAATTGATACCGCCGATAAACTAAAACTTGACGAAAAAGAACTTAAAATTGATGTTTACCGTTCCGGCGGTCATGGTGGTCAGTCGGTTAATACTACCGATTCGGCGGTGCGTATAACTCATATCCCAACTGGCATAACAGTGGCTATACAGAACGAGCGGTCGCAATTACAGAACCGCGAAACGGCCATGACAATTATCCGTTCGCGCTTGGCCCAACTGCAATTAGCGCAACATCAAGAAAAACTGGCCGGCATCAAAGGCCCGAACCAGTCGGCTGAGTGGGGTAACCAGATCCGGAGTTATGTTTTACATCCATATAAACAAGTCAAAGATCTCCGTAACAGATATGAATCAAGTGATCCGGATGCCGTTCTAGATGGCCAGCTTGAACCATTCATCACCGCCTACTTGGAATCCCAACTAGGCAAAGACAAATAGTAGTATAATAAAGCTAATGATTTTATTGGATCGAGTTACAAAAGTTTACGGCAAGGGCATGACGCCAGCACTGGATCGAATCAACCTACACGTTGAACCACATGAGTTCGTTATCGTAGTAGGTGCTAGCGGTGCCGGTAAGTCTACTTTGCTAAAATTGTTGACAAGAGAAGAGAAGCCAACTAGCGGTAAAATTATCGTCGGGGGTATCGATTATGACAAGCTAAAGGATAAAGATATTCCTTACTTGCGCCGCCGAATTGGTACAGTTTTTCAGGACTTCAAGTTGTTGCCCAATAAAACTGTCTTTGAAAATGTTGCTTTCGCCCTAGAAATTGTCGGTACTGGAAAACATGAGATACGCTACACCGTCCCACGTGTTTTGGATATTGTTGGTCTCAAAGGCAAAGAGAAGCGTATGCCTATGGAACTGTCTGGTGGTGAGCGTCAGCGAGTAGCCATAGCTCGAGCCATCGCTCGTCAGCCTAAAATCCTAATCGCCGATGAGCCAACGGGCAACCTTGATCCTAAGCACGCCTGGGACGTTATTAAGGTTCTTCAAAAGATTAACCAATATGGCACTACAGTTCTGTTGACTACCCATAACCAAGAGATTGTTAATAAGCTCAAACGCCGTGTTATTACAATCACCGATGGCAAAATCGCTAGTGATCGAGCTCAAGGCAGCTACAAGGGCTTATGAAAAGCCTAAAGCGTCGTCTAATCGTACTAGAGCGTATTACTAAGGCTGGCATGATTAACTTCGTGCGAAATGCCTGGCTATCAGTGGCTGCCGTGGCTGTCATGGTGATTACACTAACCATAGTCTTATTTTCAGTCATCGCTCGAGTAACATTCAATAACACTATCGCTCAAATCAACGATAAAATCGATGTTTCAGTGTATCTAAAAGATGAGGTAACAGTTCAGCAAAAGGATAGTCTAGTTAACAAGATCAAGCAGCTCGGCACCGTTAAATCGGTGACTTACGTATCAAAACAGCAGGCTCTGGACAAATACCGTGATCAAAACGCCGGCAATGCCGATTTGTTAGTTGCCATTTCACAAACTGATAATCCTCTCCCAGCTAGCCTGAATGTTAAACCGATAGATCCAAACCAGATGGAGGAGCTTAAAAACTTTTTAGAAAAACCAGAGATCAAAGAACTGCAGTCCAATAAGACATCGTATTCTGGCGACCGCAAAGAGGCTATCGACAAGATTAGTCATGCCACTAACTTCTTGCAGCAAGCTGGGTTAGTAGCGGTAATTATCTTCACAATCATTTCCATTTTAATAATCTTTAACACAATTAGGATGGCCATATTCAACCGTCGTGACGAGCTTAACATCATGCGTTTGCTTGGAGCTAGCACCTGGTATATCCGTGGCCCATTTGTGGTTGAGACGATGTTGTATGGTCTAATTGCCGCCATCCTCTCAGTTTTAATCTGTGGCGCGCTTTTCAGTCTGTCTTCAGGGACGTTCGAAGCCAGCACTTTGGGTCTGCTAGATATTAAATTCGCTAACGATTATTTCATCAGTCATTATTGGGTAATTTTGACGGGGCAGATAGCGGTTGGTATACTAATAGGAGCTGCTTCATCCTTCCTTGCTACGCGGCGCTACCTAAAATTCAAGACAACAAAATAATATAATACAAAACAACATATTCAAGTAATTGCAATGTATTGCGGGGTGTGGTATTATGCTTACGTTACCTAAAAAAACAAACATGAATAATGTAAAAGACTCAATCAACAGGGTAATAGCTGGTAAGTTTATGCCAGTAATTTTGGCGTTAGTAATGATCACATCATTCGGGGCGCCAGTTTTAGTTCATGCCGATCAATTTGATGATCAAATAAATGCTCTAAGAGCCCAAAATAATTCTAACCAGGCCAGCGCCAATCAACTCCAAACCCAGGTTGATGGTTATCAGGGGGCGATTGACGCCTTGCAATCCCAAATAAATGCTTTACAAGACTCAATTAACACTAATACTGCCAAGCAGGCCGATCTTCAAAGTAAGATTGTTGCCGCCGAAGCTGAGCTGGCTCATCAAAAGAAAATACTTGGTGACAACATTCGCCAAATGTACCTAGAAGGTCAAATCAGTACCCTAGAAATGCTGGCATCTAGCAAGGACCTCAGTGATTTTGTAGATAAACAACAGTACCGCAATTCCGTTCAAGCAAAAATTCAGGATACTTTGAACAAAATAACTGAACTTAAGCATCAGTTAAACGCTCAAAAAGATGAAGTTGAAAAATTGCTTAAAGACCAAGAGACCATGAAGGCCACCTTAGCTAGTCAGCAGGGGCAGCAAAACTCTTTGCTAGCCTTCACTCAGGCTCAAAAAGACCAGTATACATCGGCTATCAAAACTAATAACTCCCAGATCTCAGCCCTAAAAGCTCAGCAGTTAGCAGCCAACGCTCGTTTTATTGGTGGCGCTGGTAATGGCCCGGCTTGCGGCGGTGGTTATCCTGCAAAGTGGTGTGAAATACCTCAGGACTCAGTCATCGATAACTGGGGTATGTACAACCGCGAGTGTGTTAGTTACGCCGCCTTCCGAGTCGCCGCATCTAACCGTTTCATGCCGTATTGGGGTGGGGTTGGTAACGCTAACCAGTGGGACGAAGATGCCCGTGCCGACGGCATTCTAGTTGACGGAACACCTAGAGCTGGTGACGTGGCTATTAGCAACAATGGTGCCTATGGCCACGCTATGTACGTCGAAAGCGTGAATGGTGACGGTACCATCAATATCAGTCAGTACAATGCCGCCTTGAACGGCCGCTACTCAACTCGTAACGACCTTGCCGTTGGTAACCTAGTTTTTATACACTTCTAGTAAGTACCGAAAAGTAGAGTATTTGTGAGACAATACTAAAGCTTAATTGTAATTTAACTAAATAGTGTCGGGGGAAGTGTTGCGAAAATCTGCTAACAAAAAACCAGTTCGTATATCTAAGATCATAATAAAAGGCCTGAGCCTGATTATCTTTGCCGGATTATTTCTATTTTTAGGTATTAATATAGGCAATGGCCGGATTACAGCCATGTCGCAAACCGGTGTCCAAAAAGATTTACCTAACAAATTGGACTATAGTTCGGTCGACGAAGTTTACAAGGCACTTAAGGCCAACTTCGACGGCACGCTTGATACTACCAAACTACTAGACGGAGCTAAGCAGGGGCTAGTTAACGCCGCCTCCGATCCTCACACCGAATATCTTAATGCTAAAGACTACAAAGACTTCAACGATCAGCTAACGGGCTCATTTGTCGGCATCGGCGCTGAGCTTAGCCAGGATGGTAAAGGCAGTATTGTGGTTGTTTCGCCAATCGCTGGCTTTCCAGCCGAAAAGGCTGGCCTCAAACCTAAGGACATAATAATCGATATTGATGGGAACAGTGCCACCGGCTTAACAGTTTCTCAGGCTGTCGACAAGATTCGTGGTACCAAAGGCACAACAGTTAGTCTCAAAGTCGTTCGAGATGGCAAGAGCCTAGACTTCAAGATTGTCCGTGATGACATTTCTATCCCGAGCGTGACCAGCAAGGTCGAAGATGGAATTGGCTACATGACTATCAGCCGTTTCGGCGATGATACAGCCAGCCTAGCTAAAAAAGCCGCCCAGGACTTCAAGAAACAAAATGTCAAAGCTGTTGTACTCGATTTACGCAGTGACCCAGGCGGTCTATTAGATGCCGCCGTATCTGTCTCCAGCCTCTGGGTTCCAGAAGGCAAGGTCATCCTTACTGAGCGCCGAGCCGGAATCGTTACTAGCACTTATAAGGCAATTGGTGGCAATATTCTCGAAGGCATCCCGACTGCCGTTCTTATTGATGGTGGCAGCGCTAGTGCAAGTGAGATCACTGCCGGAGCTCTTAAAGATAACGGTGTAGCTACCCTGATTGGCGAAAAGTCCTATGGTAAGGGAAGCGTCCAGCAACTAATAAAGTTGAATGGCGGCGGCGTCCTAAAGGTTACTATAGCTCACTGGTATACACCTGGCGGCAAAAACATTGACAAGGTCGGCATTACTCCGGACGTAATCGTTACGATGAGCGCTGATGACGTTAAGAACGGCAATGATCTCCAGAAAGCCGCCGCTCGCAAAGCTATTGGCCAGTAGAATCAGCCTGATAACCAGCATTTACTTTGCTTAAACAGGGTAAATGCGGTAGCATATGAGAGATAAATAGTGAGAGGGGCAATAAGCGGTGGTTAAACGACCGACTAAGTTTATATTTGTTACAGGTGGTGTGCTTTCCGGACTCGGCAAGGGAATTACCGCCGCCTCCATCGGCCATCTCTTAAAAGCCCGCGGCCTCAATGTTAACCTCCAAAAATGTGACCCTTATCTAAATACTGACGCGGGCACACTTAATCCGGCCGAACACGGCGAATGTTTTGTTACTAAAGACGGTGCCGAAACTGACCTCGACCTGGGTCACTACGAGAGATTCCTTGATCAAGAACTAACTCAATCTAGCTCTTTAATGAGTGGCCGGATACTAAGTAAAGTTATCCAGGACGAACGCGACGGCAAATACAACGGTAAGACAGTTCAGTTTATTCCTCATGTCACGACGGCTAGCCGAGATGAGATCCTCAAGGCAGCCGAAGGCTTCGACGTTCACATCGTTGAAATCGGTGGCACAGTTGGGGATTATGAAGGTTTAAGCTTTCTAGAAGCCATCCGCGAGCTGGCTTTCGAAGTTGGCCGCGAAAACTGTACTTACGTACACGTCGTCTATATGCCTTACCTAGGCGCCAGCCATGAATTTAAGACCAAACCGGCCCAGAACGCAGTTCGCGATTTGCGTGGCTTGGGTGTCTTCCCAGACGTTCTGGTAGTAAGAAGTGAAGGCCCGGCACCTAAAGCTGTAATCAATAAGCTGAGCTTGTTCAGCGGCGTCGACAGTAAATCGATCGCATTGCTTGCTAACGCCCACACCATCTACGAAGTACCGTTAACCCTAGAGGACACTGGCATTGCTGACGTTATCGCCAAGCGCTTAAACCTGAAGGTCAGTAAACCATACCTAAAAGAGTGGCGAGCCGTCGTCGATAGCGCCACTAAAAGCCATAAACATACTGTTAGCGTCGGCGTAGTGGCCAAGTACATGGATAACCAGGACACCTATATGTCAGTATTTGAAGCTTTGCGTTCGGCTGGTTGGAAGTATGATTCAGATGTCGAGATTCGCTGGATCGATGCCGAAAAGCTCGAAAAAGTTAAAGACCCAGCAGTAATGCTAAAAGATGTTGATGGCGTTGTCGTGCCCGGTGGCTTTGGCCTCCGTGGTTTAGAAGGGAAGATCAGGGCTGCCCAATACTGCTTAGACTCTAAGACTCCTTACCTAGGCCTTTGCTTGGGCTTACAGATGGCAGTTATCGCCGCCGCACGTAACGCCGGCGTTAAAGATGCTACAACTGTCGAGCTGAATCCAAAAGGCATTAACCAGGTGATTAACATCATGGATGGGCAGCAGGGCAAAGAGAACACTGGCGGAACTATGCGTCTGGGCGATTATCCCTGCGCCATTGCCAAGGATAGCCTAGCCGCCAAGCTCTATGGCGCAACTAAGATTACCGAACGTCATCGTCATCGCTACGAATGTAATAATGATTACCGCGATGAATACGAACAGTGGGGCATCCGGGCCGTTGGCTTGTCACCAGACCACCACCTGGTCGAAATGATCGAAGCCATCGATCATCCTTTTATGGTAGCTAGCCAGTTCCATCCAGAGTTCAAATCCCGGCCAAATCGTCCACATCCAATGTTTGAAGGCTTCATAAAATCACTATTGCAGAAGTAGCCAAACCCCTGTAGCATATAAAATATGGCCCAAGACCCTCCAATTGATACCATCCCACCAGTTAACGCCTCTCTAACCAAGAAAATACTTTTGGTAGAAGATAATGACGCTCTGGCTAATGTTTACGTAACCCGTCTTCAAGCCGAAGGCTTTGATGCTAAGCGTGTACCTAACGGCGAAGACGCCTTGGCGGTTGCTCTCCAGTTCCGGCCCGACCTAATACTGCTTGACGTCATGATGCCTAAAGTAAGCGGCTTCGACGTCCTTGATATCCTCCGAAATACGCCAGAAACTGCCAACGTGAAGGTCATCATGCTAACTGCTCTCAGCCAAGATAGCGACAAAGAGCGGGCTACTCAGCTGGGTGCAGACGATTATCTAGTCAAATCCCAAGTCGTCATCGCCGATGTCGTCGAACGTATTCGTCATCACCTAGGAATGTAGCCATGCACATCGAACGCCCGGAATTCACTGAAACGGGGTGGGGCATAGTAAAAGCCGGTGCTTTCGCGATAGGCATTGCCGGTTTAGTTCGGCTAGCCCTAAAGATTAACGGAGGCTGTCCTACCGAATCAGTCAGCGGTGGCTGGAAAGAGCTCGATTATACAGCAGAAGTAGTCAACCTCGACGATTTCCGAAGTGACAAACTGTTAAATCAAGCCGTACCATTCGAGGATATCCAGCTAGCAGTTAGTCTTGAAGTTTTCGAAAGGATACTCGTGCTAGATGACATTCATTCACCAGACCTTCGCCACATATCTCCTCCAGTAAACTAACCCCTAAACACTACCTTGACATTTTAACAAGCTTATGCTATATTTATATCTGTAATGGCAGAAATAAATACCCCGGATTTAGCAATTTCAGAAGAACAGCTTATTAAAAGTGGCTGGGACCTTAATGAGCAATCCCTTGCCATCCCAGAAATCGCTGAAAATCAAGAAGCAATAGAGGCGAGTGGTCGGGATTTAATCGAACATTTCAATATATCTCCAGAGTTTTTCGACGACAAGGGACGTTCACTGATATTTACTTCTATCGCTAGCCGTTGGAGTAAGTTAGAAGATAATGGTGGTGACGACGAAAGGGTTTTTCTTACCAGTAGCCTTGCTATACTAGCGAATAAATTTAGTCCAGATTTTTCTACTGCTGTTGAGCAAATTAGTGAAAGTGAAAATGACATACTAAGTCAGCAGACTCAAATCGAGGTATACGATTCATTTACAGATGCCGAACTAACTAAAGAACTGTCTGATCGTATTGCCAACGGGCTACTGGACGGAGTAAAAGCCCGCCTAGGCATTACGGATACTAACGAGGACCTCTACGAAGTGCGTGTGTTAAACGTTGGTGATGAACATGGTGCTTTTGGTTTGGCTGTACCAAAACCTGAAACTACGATTGATAAATATGGTAATGAAATTTTCCCTAACTCATATTTTGAAGATTTAAATGCCCGTGGTGAATGGATAAAAGGGCTAGAAAAGCGTACTGCCGAATTTCGTGAAAAACTAGGCGGTAATAAGAATGACCCAACTGCCCCAGCGTGGGTTACGCGAGTAGGTGATAAGACGTTGTTATGCATGCCTATGCCGTTAGCTGAAAAAATCCTTCACCCCGATGCTACAGAAGGTAGCAGCTATTGGTCGGATG
This sequence comes from Candidatus Saccharimonadota bacterium, assembly GCA_037139495.1. Lineage (GTDB taxonomy): Bacteria > Patescibacteriota > Saccharimonadia > Saccharimonadales > JAUPVS01 > JAUPVS01. The sequence continues at coordinate 20,414 of JBAXGG010000007.1, forward strand.
ACGATCGGGGCAGAGATTTTTCTATCCTCGAGCATGAGTATACACATACGCAGGGTGGTGTAAATTTAGAGCGTGGAACAACCTTCGGGATAGGTCTTGAAGAACTCAGGGCTGAACATTTTTCTGGTGACAATCAAGGTTACCAGGATATCAAAGGTTTTTATAATGATTTGAATATTATCTCAGGAACCCATGTAGCGGAATTGTTTGATAATCGTGAGAAAGGTGGAACTGCTCCAGAATTGTATACTGACATCGCATCTATAGTTGGAATCGATATGCTGCTTGAAGTTATTGAAACTGCCCCGACCGTCTATAACAATCAAAAAACTGGCAGTCACTTTAAAGATATCCTTGACTACCTAGGTGGTTTTGATGGCGTTACCTCTAAAATCCTTGAAAAGGCCATTGATGCTGGTGATAAGCAGACCATCGAGGACAGGCTAGAAAAAAAGGTTAAAAAAATGCTGGAAATTACCGAAAATGAACCCGATTTTGTGCTTAATTACAGGAAGAATATAGGATTAAATACGATAACTGACTTGATGCAACTGAAAGCTACAGAAATATTAGATAAAAAAGCTGCTTAGATAACTGTAACTTCGGTGCGGATGGTGGTTTTGCCGGTGAAACGGCGGATTTTGCGAGTGCGGTAGGTAACGATGCCGTCACGGTCGGCGTGGATGGTGAAGTTGCGGCTTAGTTTAGTGCCGACGCCAGCACGTTTGGTTAGACCAACTTGGCGAACGATCACTTGGCCGACCTTAACTTTTTGGCCACCAAATAGCTTTACTCCTAGGCGTTGCCCAGGGCTATCGTGAACATTTTTGGCTGCTCCACCAGCTTTGACGTGTGACATGTGCTACTTTCTTGTTACTACTACTAGTTCACGGCCAACGATTTGGTCGGGTCGATGATAGACCAGATCCGAATCACTAACATGAACAAAACTCCTCCGAGTATACCCTAATTCCTCGAGAGAATCAAGGCAGGGTAGGTGTTTAAAGCCGTTGCGGATTTTCCAGGCTGGCACGGCTAGGCTGGCTGTAAAGCCAGACGGAGTTTGCTGGGCGAGGTTTTTTAAGAATTTTCGGTGAATGGTGTCGACGTCGCGGGAGACTTGGCCGAGGACTTCTGGGGTGGGGTCGGACGAGAAGGGGCGACCTAGGTAGGTCTCGGAAGCAATCGTGTCATAGGGACGAGACCACTCTAGATTGGTAGCATCGCCAACCTCGAGTTGTACATGGGCCGTATCGGCACGTAACCAGTCTAGGTTGGCCTGAGAGTACTCAATCATCCGTGGTTCTAGGTCGGTACCGTAGGCACCTAATCCCATTAAAACTGATTCTTGCAAAATAACACCGGTGCCGCAAAACGGGTCTAGGACTGTTTGGCCCGGTTGAGCGCTGCTGAGGTTAATAATTGTTTGTGCCAGTTTAGGCGGCAACATGCCGACTTGGGCATCGCGTTTGGGGCGGGTTTGGTCGCGGGCGGCGTAGCCACTGATATCCTGAACGTTAACGACCTGTGCGATTAGCACTGAAGTGCCATCGCGGACAATGACGAACTCTAGGCCGGTTGGGCCAGTTAGCTGGTTGTGGATGGTTTGAGCGCTATTTAGCTCATTGGCATTATTGGGGACAACGCGCACCGAGCGGCCGGCTTTTTTGACGGCTTTTTTAATTTCTAGACCGGCGCGGTTAATCTCATCTACCTTAACGTCTAGGCCAAAAACGTTCAAACCAAGGCGAATTTTGCCTTCTGGGATGTTTTGGAGTTGTTCTGGAATGGTTTTAGCAATTTGAGCGACGACAGACTTAAATGAAGTGTTATTGAGACGTGTCAGTAGGCGAGCCAGCTTAACAGTTCCGCCCAGGCGGGCAAACTGAACCTTGGCCGGGTCGACGTCGAGTAGGGCGATTTGTTGGCTAACGGGATGCAAAACATCAGCGCCATACAGACTCTCTAGCTCAGCCAGGCCCAGCGCCGGCTGGCGCCCAAGGATTACTACGGATTGATTCATTAGCCTTATTATAGCATTTTCACCCCTGTATTACCAGTTGGCAGTGCGATGGGTTATAATAATGGAAATGAGTGAAAAAGATAAAAAGCAGCGCTGGAAATTAATTCTTAATATTGTTACTGTTTCGGCACTGTTGATCTTATGTTACGTGATTCGCGACCAGATTGCGGCCACGATTGAAAACCTTACTAAAGTTAACGCTTATGCGTTGCTACTGATTTTGCCGATTGAGTTCATGAACTACGACGCTTATGCGCGGATGTACCGCTATTTGTTTGGAATCCTGGGCAGCAAGACCAAGTATTGGGAGATGTACAAGGTATCCCTGGAGCTGAACCTGGTAAACCATGTTTTCCCGAGTGGGGGAGTCTCGGGTTTTTCTTACTTTAGCGTGCGTTTGAAACAGCTGGACATTTCAACTGGAAAAGCCACTCTGGTGCAGACGATGAAATTCATACTGTTATTCGTATCTTTTGAAGTGTTACTGGTGATTGGTTTGATTTGTTTGGCGCTCGGTCATCAGGCCAACGGACTAATCATTTTAATTGGCACAGCCATCGCTACGCTGCTCATGGTGGCCACGGTTGGTTCGGCCTTTCTAATTAGCAGCGAGCGACGCATCAACAGCTTCTTTACTTATATAACTAAGTTTATTAACCGGACGATTCACATGGTGCGGCCTAAGCACCCAGAAACGATTAGCGTGGTTCGGGTACAGGCGACATTTAAGGACCTGCACGAAAACTACCTAATTTTACGCAACAATTATTCATTGCTGATTGGACCTGCGATTTGCGCCTTGATAGCCAACACTACCGAAATTGCTGCTGTTTACGTAGTGTATATCGCTTTTGGACACTGGGTTAACCCTGGAGCAGTTATCCTGGCTTACGCCGTGGCTAACTTTGCTGGTCTGATTTCTGTCCTGCCGGGTGGCGTCGGTATCTACGAAGCTTTAATGACAGCCACCTTGGCCGCTGCCGGTGTGCCAGCAGCTGTCAGTATCCCGGTTACGGTTATGTACCGCGTGCTGAACATCACAATTCAGGTTGTCCCAGGCTACTTCTTTTATCACAAAGCCTTAGCCAAAAATGACGATGCCTTAGCAGCATGAATGATCTTGTTCTAAGCGTCTCAGACTTCGTAGGGATACTTAACCAGACACTGGAGAATGCATACTCGAACGTGGTCATTGTTGGTGAACTCAGCAACTTTAGGATTAGTAAGAACCGCTGGGTCTATTTTGATTTGAAGGATGAGGTCGCCAGTGTCAGGTTTTTTGGCACTGTTTACCAACTACCTGGACCGTTGGAGGATGGCATGATGCTGCAGGTTCGTGGTAACCCGCGCCTGCATCCGCAATTTGGTTTTAGTATTACAATTTTGAACCTGCAGCCGGTGGGTGAGGGCTCTTTGCGAAAAGCTGCCGCTCTTCTAGAAGCCAAACTAAAATCCGAGGGATTATTTGACCTGGAGCGCAAGCGACCGTTGCCATATCCGCCAGCCCACGTTGGCTTAATTACTTCTGGAGAGTCAGCTGCCTACGCCGATTTTGTCAAGATTATGAATGAGCGGTGGGGCGGGGTAGTGATTGACCTCGCCGATGTTCAGGTGCAGGGCGAGGTGGCGCCAGAACAGATTGTCCGCGCCATCGAGTTCTTTAACGCTCACGCTCATCCTCCAGAAGTTTTGGTAATTACTCGTGGTGGCGGTGCCTCCGAAGATTTGGCTGCCTTTAATACTGAGCAGGTGACTCGGTCCATTGCCGCCAGCCGAATCCCTACTTTGGTAGCTATCGGGCACGAGGTGGACATTAGCCTGGCCGAGCTAGCCGCCGACCAGCGCGCCAGCACGCCTAGTAACGCCGCCCAGCTGTTGGTACCAGATAAAACTAGCGAGCTACAGCGCCTTCGCGCCAGCCAGAACCAACTCAGCCAACTATTGCTGCAACTAACGGTAAACTTTAAACGCGATTTGCACAGCTCCCGTGAACGCCTGCACGACCAAACTCTCCGCATCATCCAAGACCAGAAAAATAGCCTCCGCCTCAAGAGTCAGCTCCTGGAAGCCTTCAATCCGGAACGCATACTCAAACGTGGCTACGCCGTGGTTAGTCTGAACAGTAAGGTTATAACATCTGTTAAAGGTCGAAAAAAAGGTGAAGTTTTAGCCCTGCGCTTACAGGACGGTAGCATCCAGGCAACTATAACTGATGTATAATATCTAGCAATGAGCGACTATCGAACTATGAGTGATCAGCTGGAGGCGATTCTGGCTAAGCTGGAATCTGGTGAGTTGGATGTCGACCAGGCAATTGAGCAGTACCAGAAGGGCATAGAGCTGGTTAAGAAGCTCGAAAAACATCTTAAGTTAGCCGAGAACAAAATTACTAAAGTTACCAAGGGCTAGTAGATGCAGCTGTTGTTCCTAGTATTTATAATCTTGGTTTTAATATTTGGCTTTGTTGTGGCTTTTGGCGCCCCGTATTTGCCAACTCTTAAGAAGCAAACCGATGAGGCTTTAGATCTACTGAACCTAAAACCTAGTCAAACAATACTAGAACTGGGCTGTGGTGATGGACGAGTTATGAAGGCGGCTGCCAAGCGCGGCTTAATGGTAGTTGGCTACGAACTCAACCCAGTTTTGGCACTAATTGCTTGGCTCAACACTCTTAAATACAGGAGCCAGGTAAAGGTTGTTTGCGGTAATTTTTGGCGGCAACCATGGCCTGAAGCTGACGGTATATTTGTCTTTTTACTTGATAAATACATGGAAAAGTTGGATCAATCAATTGTTCAAAAAAGAGCTGGGCAGAAGAAACCGATTCGATTAGTGAGCTTCACCTTTAAAATTCCGAATCGTAAACCCGATGGTCGCCACCAGGGCTTATTACTGTATAAATACCTGTGAAGCGATTGCATTCGCCACGATTATTGTTTAACATGAGCGGTATGAAGCGAATGAATCAGGCAGGGCGGATCAACACGCTGCTTATCCCCTTAATTTTGGTAGTAATTCTGTTTGTGATGGCTGGTAGTTTCGCAACTTGGGCTTTTATGAGCCGGACAGATTACAAAGATAATACCGATCAAAAAGTTGCTGCTGCTGTTACAATTGCCGAAGCTCAAACGTCATCAAAGAAAGATAATGAATTTGTCGAGAAGGAGAAACTACCGTTCCATACCTATACTGGCCCGACGGCCTACGCTAGCGTAGTAGTGCAGTATCCCAAAACTTGGAGCGCCTACATTGACGAAAAAAAGAACGGTGCAAACCCGGTTGACGCATATTTTCATCCAAACTTCGTCCCCGCAGTCAACTCGGATGTTTCCTACGCGCTTCGAGTTCAGGTTGTCAGCCAGGCCTACGCCGATGTTCTGAAGGCCTATGACGCCAACGTCAAATCTGGAAAGCTTAAGTCGTCCGCCTATATACCCGCTAAAGTCCCGAGTATTACCGGGGTTAGATTGGACGGCGAGATATCTCCCAAAAAGCAGGGTAGTCTGATTATCGTGCCGGTTCGTGACAAAAGTCTTAAGGTCTGGACTGAGTCGCCCGACTTCGTGAACGACTTTAACAATAACGTCCTGCCAAATTACACGTTCGCACAATAAATAATTTTAACTATTCCTGATGAACGATGCCCCGTGGTGCTATAATGGGTTCTAATAAGGGGTAACAACAGGGATGTCTAGATCAGTCCGTCGTGCCGATGTCGTGTCTAATGATAGATTACTTGCTGCGTTGGCGGAGGAACTAAAACTACCACTGTTACAAATTGCTCGCCAGGCGGAGTTAGCTAATCAAGCTGACATTGAGATGTCGGCTAGCCAGGCTTTGTGGTTTGTTGATAGCTATTTGTTAAGTCAGCAATTATTACAGCAGTCGAGTTTAGAGTTAGAACCAGTGGCCGTATCATCAGTCTTACAAGATGCGGCTCAGACACTAGATAGTTTAGCCAAACAGTATAATTGCGGTTTAGAGCTAAGTATTAGCGGCCGGTTTATGCCGGCGATGGCACACAGGCAGGCCCTAGAGACAGCGTTGGTCGGTCTGGGCAGTAGCTTGATAACCGCCTCACAAGACAAAAAACCTCGTCTCATTTTGGCTGCCCACCGCACTCAGGGTGGGGTAGTGGCTGGAGTATTCAGTTCGACCGATGGTTTGAGTCAGGCGGTTTTTCAGCGTGGTTTATCTTTATATGGTAAGGCGCGTCAGCCGATGCAAGAACTTACTAGTCACACAGGCGCCGGGATTTTTGTGGCTGCCGAACTGCTTAGTTCAATGGAAAGCATCCTGCGTGTTGCTAAACATCATAAATTAACTGGCTTGGCAGCAACTCTGCAGCAGAGCCGTCAGTTGGCTTTAATATAAATGGCATCGATTCTATTGCTTGAACCAGATAAACAATTGGCTAAAAGCTACCAGGCCGCCCTGCATAAAGCCGGTCACACCGTTCACTGGCAGACTAACGCCCAGTCGGCCCTAACTGTGCTTGATGATCATGCACCCCAGTTAGTAATTTTGGAACTCCACCTAGCCAATCATAACGGTGTCGAGTTTTTATATGAGATGCGTTCCTACCCGGATTGCGACCATGTACCGGTCGTACTGCACACCATGGTGGAACCAGAGCACCCTGGTTTAGGCCACGACTTTTGGCCGCAGCTGGGTATTCAAGAATACTTATATAAACCACGTACCACCCTGGCTCAACTGGTCGAACGAGTCAATCGTCTAACGCTCGCCCAGGCGGCATGAACCCGAGCCGCAACCAGGTAGTTACCGAAGGCATTGTTTTAAGCCGAACTAACTTCGGTGAGGCCGACCGCATCATTACCATGCTGACGTCCGATCGTGGCAAAGTAACGCTGATGGCCAAAGGTGTTCGTAAGATTAAAAGCAAGCTAGCCGGCGGTATTGAACTATTCAGTATTAGTCAGATTAGCTATCTGCCAGGGAAGGGGGAAATCCATACTCTTATCTCTAGCCGCCTCCAAAAACACTACGGTCAGATTGTTAAAGATATTAGCCGGACCATGTTGGGGTATGAATTGCTCAAACGGATCAATCGAGCCACCGAAGACGCCACTGAAAGCGAGTATTTCGATTTAATGAAGATTAGCCTAGCATCGTTGGACGGCGCGTTAGTATTGAACCTAATAGAACTGTGGTTCGATGCCCAGCTGCTACGGCTGGCTGGCCATCAACCAAACCTGGCATCTGATTTACAGGGCAAACGGTTACAAGCCGATCAGTTATACACTTTTGATTTCGATAACATGTCGTTCGTAACAGCTGAGCAGGGGATATTCAGCCCAGCGCATATCAAGTTTTTGCGGCTGGTATTTGGTCTGCAGGAACCTTTGGCCCTGGGGCAAATAACCGATGCTGACCAAGTAATTGGCCCCTGTGCCCAATTAGTGGCAACGATGCGCCATCAGTTTATCCGAGCATAAGAATACCATCTGTTATAATAGCGTTAATGAGCGACAAAAAAGTGACCTTAGAAGACATTGTTAGCCTCTGCAAACGCCGTGGCTTCGTATACCCGAGTAGTGATATCTACGGCGGGTTTGCTGGTGTCTATGACTTTGGACCTTACGGTGTTGAACTCGCCAATAATCTGAAAAATGCTTGGTGGAAGTACATGGTCCAGCGCCGTCCCGACATCGTTGGGTTAGATAGCGGTATATTTATGGCGCCAGCTATCTGGAAAGCTAGTGGCCATGTCGATGGTTTTAGCGATCCGCTAGTGGAGTGCAAAGCCTGCCATAATCGAATACGGGCCGATCATGTCCTAGAAGAGCTTGGAGAGCAAGCCGACGAGAAGATGACCGAAGCCGAGCTTAATGAATTATTCGATAAACACAAAAAAGACATCAAATGCCCGAGCTGTGGCAAAAAAGATTGGGGCCAGGTTAAGGCATTTAACCTACTAGTTAAATCGAACCTTGGTAACCTCGGCGAAAACTGGGACGAAGATCCTTCATACTTACGTGGAGAAACTTGCCAAGGAATCTATGTTAACTTCCCTAATGTTGTTAATAGCACGCGCGTCAAGATTCCTTTTGGTATCGCTCAAGTCGGGAAGGCCTTCCGTAACGAAATTAGCCCACGCCAGTTTATCTTCCGTGGCCGCGAGTTTGAGCAGATGGAAATGCAGTATTTTGTTGAACCTGACCAAGAAATGGTTGAGTATGAAAAACTGCGCCAGTATCGTTGGGACTTTTATAAGACCCTTGGTTTGAACGAAAAGAATCTTAAATGGCATAAGCACGACAATCTAGTCTTTTACGCCAAAGAAGCTTATGACATCGAGTATAATTTTCCATTCGGTTTTAAAGAGCTTGAAGGTATCCACGCCCGTGGCGACTATGACCTGACTCAGCACCAAAAGGGCAGCGGCAAAGATCTTTCTTACTTTGACCAAGCCAACGACAAACGGTATGTCCCGCACATTATCGAAAGTTCTGTAGGTGTTGGGCGAATGTTCCTAGCTGTCGTAACTGATGCTTATAAGGTCGATGAAGTAAATGGCGAAGAACGAACCTTCCTGAAGCTGGATCCCGCGCTTGCTCCAATTAAAGCTGCTGTTTTCCCGCTACTCAAGAATAAGCCTGAGTTGGTGGCAAAGGCTAAAGAAGTTTATGCTCAGTTGGCAGAGCATATGATGGTTGAATTTGATGACAACGGCAACATTGGTAAACGCTATCGCCGACAGGATGAGATCGGAACACCGGCCTGCGTCGTTATCGACTTCGACAGTCTAGAGGATGACAGCGTTACAGTCAGAGACCGGGACACCACCAAGCAGGAACGGGTTAAGATAAGCGAACTAATAATGAAGTTGTCAAAATAACAGATCAAAATAACAATTATTGTAAGCGTATGCTACAATAATTGTATGGATAATACTGGGCCTAAACCGCGCTTACATGTCTTCGGTTTCATGGACGAAACTGGTCTGTTGCATACGCCCAAAATAGATCGTGTTTTTGGCCTAGGACTTTTGGTAAGCCAAAATCCTAGAGAACTCCATCGAGAAATCATCACCCTAAAAAATAAACGCAGATATCACCGGGAGTTTAAGTTCACCGATATTTCCAATCAAAATCTACCGGTTTACCTGGAGCTGATTGATATATTCTTTAGCTGCACAAATAACCGTTTTCACTGTCTGGTAGTCGACAAGAACACTTATAAGATTGCTGGTGGCAAAAAGTATCACACGGCATACAATCAGCTTGCAGCGCAGCTAATTGCTAATTCAATCGACTATAAAAAAATGAAAGCCAGCGAGTATTTAACAGTGTTAGCTGACGATGTCTCCACCAGCAAAGATGATAAGTTTGAGAAAATCGTTAGAGAAGCTGTTAAAAAGAAGCAACGCCGCAACGCCCTTTTTGGTATTTGTAGGCTCGAATCTCATGCAGTTTCAGAAATACAAATGGCTGATGTATTGATAGGTCTGGTGGCTTATTCTTATAAGATAAAGTTTGGTGTTGTTCGTGGCTCCGGGGCTAAGTTGCGGGTACTAAAGCACCTACAGAAAAAGCTGAACATTACAGGCCTATCCATTCCTCAGGTGATTAAATTGCCACGCGGGGAAGTGTTCGAAATAAACGAAAAATAGACAAATAAAAATAGATGGCGCTTTGGGTCCAACGATCACCAGGGATCAACCCACGCAATTCCATCTACAACCATAGTATACAGGGCTATTGCACATCGAGTCAATACGTTTTATAAAATGCTACTATGTCAAGATTGTGGTATTATTAATCAGTATTAATAATCTTGAGGAACGTGTCGCCGCCATCGAAGCCTGCAACAGTAAAGTTGATCTAGACAAGGCTTGGGAATCAAGCTGGACGCGCCGCCTAAGCATCGCCAGTCTGACCTACCTGGTTGTCGTAGTCTATCTGTCCTACATCGGCAATAACTCACCATATATCAACGCCTTTGTGCCTGCCGTTGGCTTCTTACTCTCCACCCTAGTATTGCCACAGATCTGCTCATTCTGGCAAAAGTCTCAGAAGTAGTGTGATTGGATCACTTACAGCACGCGATAGGATTGAATACGACCAAGATCCGCGGTCGGTCGAATCTTTAGGTAACTTGATCATGATAATGTATATTTATGAAAATGAACTCAGTGCAAAAGGTTATAGAAATTGGCGATGGTCTGGGGGTAATTATCCCCGTGAGTATTGTTAAACTTTACGATCTAAAAGTAGGTGACTCTATTACAGTTACTTTTTCCCCAATCAACAAATAGACTAATAATTAACAACTTTCATAGGTAGTTAAAGAATTTTGTGGCGCTAACAGTATTAATATCAGCAAATGATTCGTTAGATAAAAACTCTGGCAAGATCTTGTGCTCGGCTGGGTTGATAAACTCGAACTTTTCGATTTCGGTGGCGCCATGAGTTGTTTTGGACAGGTCGATATCGAGGTAATCCTTACCATTTTTAATCAAAAAAAAGAATTCCATCTGTTCCAAATCGTGCCATTCAAATTGTTGAACAAAGAGTAGTCGGCCAATGACCGGTATGATTCCGGTCTCTTCAATCATTTCTCGCTTCAGGGCAGGCAACAGGGCTTCGCCAACATCCACGCCACCACCTGGCACGCTCCAAAAGTCATGAGCTGGCTTGCCGTCGTAAGCCTTCAATCGAAAACAAAGAATTTTACTATCGTGTGCGACGATGCCGCGGACGGCGACTCTTCTATTCATGCCATCACTATACAACGTCGTGCTATGATTAAGCGATGATTATTTACCATACCGACGGTAGTTGCGAGCCAAACCCGGGTACCGGTGGCTACGCTGTTATCAAGCGTATGAAACCAGCTAAGTTGGGTGGCGAGTTTGAGACTACCAATATCCGAATGGAAGGTCATGCCATTATCGAGGCGCTCAAAGATTCTAACGGCGAAGATTGCCAGATCTACAGCGATAGCGAATTCTGGATAAAAGTGATTACTGTCTGGTCTTTGCCTTGGGAAGCCAACGGCTGGAAGAAGAAGGGCGGCCCAATCAAGAACTTAGACATCGTCCAGGAAGTCGTGCCGCTATACCGAAAATCTCGAGCCGAACTTATCTGGGTACGTGGTCATAATAATGACCCTGGTAATGAATTAGCTGATGAATGGGCCAACAAAGCTCGCCAGCAACAACTTGCCAAAAAGAAGTAGCATTTAATATCTATTTAAGAATGTTTACGGCGCGAGCTGCAACTAGGGCAATGGTAGCTAAAGAAGTAAAAGCCTGCACTGTCATTAGTAATTTGGCTCGGTAGGTGAGGGGCATGGCATCAGTCGGGCTGAAGGCCGTAGCGTTGGTTACCGATACGTAGAGGTAGTCAAAAAAAGTCGGCTGCCAGCCAGCTTGGTGGGTAGCTTCGGCGGAACTGGATTGTTGCGGGAACAAAAAATCACGCTCACCATCAATCGTGCCCTCTAGACTGCGGTTATCTAACTCCCAGTAAAAAAGCCCAAAAACAATGACGTTGGTGGCATAGATAACTAGGGCCGAATAGATAAGAACGTGTCCGTTGGTGGCCGAGCCATTAAGTAGTGCATCACTGATTAAAACCAGGGAAGCAATATTGGTAATCGCAATCAAAGATAGTAATACCAAGGCTAACAGGCGGCGCAGCAAACGGTGGCTAGGCCGCTGCCTACTGTTACCGGGAAGGCTAATGGCCATCAGTAAAACAAACTCCACAGCGGCCAGTGCATAACGCGGGCCGACTACAAACTCTTTGCTTAATAGTACTTGAGCGGCAATCGCCAGGATAATGGCTAGCTGGACGTGCCAGATTGGTTCGATCCGTTTGTGGATGTGGGCTAACTTCATTAGGCTTATTATAGTCGCTTTTTTGGTGTAAAGTAAGCATAATGCCAACGCCAATCTTTCCAAAGAATTTTTACTGGGGTACCAGCACCGCCGGCCACCAGGTTGAGGGCGGATTGCATGATGATTGGACCGTCTGGGAGTTAGCTCACGCTAAAGAATTAGCCCAGAGCGCAACTCGCAAACTTAGTCATCTTTCTAATTGGCCTGATATTCGAGCCCAGGCTACCGACCCTAACAACTATGTTTCTGGGCGCGGTGTCGATCATTACAACCGTTATGAAGAAGACTTTGACATAATCACTAAGCTGAATATGAACGCCTTTAGGTTTAGTATCGAGTGGTCTCGTTTGGAGCCCGAAGAGGGTAATTGGGACGAGGAAGCCGTTGAGTACTACCGTGTTTATCTTAAAAAACTTCAGGAACAAGGAATTGAGCCTTTCTTAAACATCTGGCACTGGACGGTACCAATTTGGTTCCAGGACAAAGGTGCCTTTACGAAGCGCTCAAACAACAAATATTTTCTGAGATTCGTCCAAAAGATTTCTGATGAGTACGGATCACGGTTAAGTCACATTATTACTTTGAATGAGCCGAACGTCTATTTTAGCCTAGGTTATATAACCGCCACCCGGCCCCCGCAAGAAAAAAGCCTCATAAAAGGTACAATGTCATACTGGAATCTGCATAATGCTCACAAGGGAGCGTACAAGATCCTCAAGACTGCACATCCACACTTACAGATCGGAATTGCCCAACAATTGGGTAATATCCAGGCCAAACGCCCGCACGACGTTATCGACGAGTCTGTCACCAAAATAATGCGCTACGTGTGGAACTGGTGGTTTTTGCGCCGTATCCGCAATCAGCAGGATTTTGTTGGTATCAACTACTACTTCACCGACTACTACCAGCACACCAAGATTAGGGACCCCAAGATACCTTTAAACGACCTCGGTTGGTACATGGAACCGGAAGGAGTCTATCCCTTATTATTAAGAGCCTGGACACGCTATAAGAAGCCTATTATTATTACCGAGAACGGTGTGGCTGATGCTCACGACCAGTACCGACGCTGGTGGATCGAGGAAACTGTTGTCGCTATGGAGAGAGCTTTATCTGAAGGCGTTGACCTACGTGGCTACTTCCACTGGAGCTTGCTGGATAACTTTGAGTGGGAATCAGGCTACTGGCCTAAGTTCGGCCTAGTAGAAGTTGACAGGGAACACGGTATGAAACGTACCATCCGCCCTAGCGCCAAATGGTTCGGTGACCTAATCAAGCAATTACGCTAACCCTTGGTGCCAAACTAGATTGTTGACACAAGACAAAGCTTATGCTATAATGCTTGGTATGAATACAGAAACAACACTCAGTACTATGTACCCAAATGCCAGCCCACTACCTAAGGACCCAGGTGCCGAAGATCGTGCGCAGACCCTAGAAGCTACTCGTGCGGCTGACGCTAAGCGCGCTGAACACGGTAAATTTGTTAAAAAAGCTGCCATGTATCTAGGTGGGGCTGTCATATTGGCGAGTGCTAGTCTTGGCCTAGTAAAGGAAGTTGCCCCTGCAGTTTCAACAGGAATAGATACAGCCGTCTCTGCTGCTGGTGACGCGGTTTCAAGTCTCTATCCACACGAATCACCGTCTTCAACCAACTTTAAGCCTTCACAGGAGCAATTGGATTCAGCCGGGCTAGGCGGTACCGATGTTGCTCCAACTACATCAACCACCGAAACTCAATTAAGCCAAGTCGGCTACAGTATTAACCCACACGAGCCCCGAGAGTAAATAGCCTTAACTGGCTCAGACACACCACACCTAGTGGTGTGTTTTTGATTACAGACACAACTGTGGATAACTTGGGGCAGTTTCTCTATAAAACATCATAAAAGGGC